>CAYWMR010000414.1:0-4672 GCA_964458965.1 uncultured Occallatibacter sp.
CAGCGCGCCGATTGCCAGCGCGCCGGTCATGGCGGCCTTGAGGCCCTTGCCGCTGACGTCGCCGACGACGATGAGGGCAAGGCCGCCTGGCTGTTGAATTACCTGATAGAAGTCTCCACCGACTTCCTGCGCGGGGAGATAGGCGGCCTCAAGATGGAAGCCGGCAAGCTCGGGGAGGGATGCAGGGACGAGACGCTGTTGGATTTCGCGGGCGGCGCCCAGTTCAGCGGCAGAGCGGGCCTGCTCCCGGCTTACCCGCGTGAAGCGGAGGAACATCACAACGGCAATGGCCAGCAGAAACAGGAAATCGCCGATATCGCCCATCTGCGCGGAGACCGGGCCGAACTGAACGGGATTGTCGAGGAAGTCGAGGCGCTGCCAGCCGAGGAAGATCGACAATGTGCCCAGGTCGTAGAGCGATACGGTGGCGGCGGGCAAAAGGCTGGGCAGGATGAGCCAACCAGCCTCCCGATTCCCGCGCTTGTACCAGAACAGAAGCAGGACGGGCAATAGTACGGCGACCGGGACAAGGACGATGGCTTCAATGATGACATAGGTATCGCTAGGTAGATAGCCTTGCCATGAGAGCCAGGTCAGCGTTAGAGGCGCAAGCAGCAAGCATTCGTACACACGCCAGAGCCGGCCGACACGCAGACCGCCGAAGCTGAAAGTGAACTCGATTTGAGCAATGGCGATGATGTAGAGGAGCGGATCGCTGCCCAGGAAGTTGGCCGAAAGCGGAAAGATACCTGCCTGCTGCAATCCCCAGAGCAGATAGGATGTTCCCTGCAAGAAGAGGTACATTCCGAGCCAGAGATATTCGCGGCGCTTGCGTTGGCTGCGATAGAGTCCGAAGACCGCTATGCCGGCGAGAATCAGCAGCAAATTGATGCCGATGGCGGGAATGACCCCGTAGAGGCGTGTGCTCTCCAGGGCCTGGCGCTCACTCTCAATGGCGTCGGGCGTGCCCACGGACATGGTGAGGAAGAGCGGAAGATGCCACTCCCGATAGCTTGGCGGAGCAGATGTGCGCAAGGCGATTTCAAGGTCGGTTCCCGGAACGTCGAGCGGCATGGTTCGCTCCGTAGGGCGCTTGACACTGAAGCTGGAACCGAGTTGCGGACCGGGCACCTCCACGCCGTTCAGATAAAGAGCATATGCGCTGTCGCCGCCATCAATCAGTAGCGCGAGGTCAGGATGGTTTTCATGCAGCTTGAGGCGCAGCCGGTACCAGCACCATCCGGACTTCGACGGACCAAGAGTCCAACCTGACTTTGAAGGCACGAGATCGGTGAGCGGTGCGGTCTCCCAACCTGAGTCGTCGAAGGTAGGACTGGCCCAGGCGGGGTTGTCACCGACGTGAACGCGCCAGCCTCTGTCGATGTCGGTGATCCAATCCTGCGCGTGGGCGCGATCGATGAGACGTACATCCGAAGAGTCATTGGAAGAATTGGGAGATTGGGCGCAGAGGAGACAACCTATGCTTGCGAGGATCAGGAGCGGCAGAATGAGAAGCTTCTTCACTTGGCCGCCAATCCTGCGACGGTGAGCACGGTAATATCGTCTTCCTGCCCCCAGCGCTGGGCGGCATCGGCGATCTCGACGGCTGGCTTCTTGCTCAGAGCTGCCATGCGGTCGAAGCCGAGAAGCTCGCCAGCCGCGTTGCGCGCTTCCACCACGCCGTCGGAGAGGAATGTGACCCTCTGTCCGCCTGCCTGCACACTCGTCTCGGAATACTCAGCCTGCACCGTGATTCCGAGCGGGAGACCCGCGGCCAATTCGAGCTCGCGCCCGTCGATGCAAGGCGATATGTGTCCCGCATTCGCAATCACTACCCGCCCATTCGGATAGAACCGCGCGCAGCATGCCGTGATGAACCCGCCGCCCGTTCGCCCCGTCACCGCCTTGTTCAAGTCCTCCAGCAAACGCGCTGGCCCGCGTTCCTTTTCAATCGCCAGCCCGCCCAACACGGCGGCCACCAACAAAGCCGCATCCAGTCCCTTGCCGCTCACGTCGCCCACCACCACCAACAGCGAGCCGTCTTCAAGCGGTTCGGTGCGATAGAAGTCGCCGCCGACCTCCTGCGCCGGGCGGTAGACCGCGTCAATTACAAATCCCGATGTGTCCACCGCAGCCGTGCCCAGCAACTGCTCCTGCATTCGTCGTGCGGCTGCCAGATTCTGCTCGGATGCAGCCTGGCGCGCCTGCTCCTCGCGATAGCGGAGATACAAAACCACAAGCACCACAATCACCAGGACCTCGGCGCTGATGCCACGCGGATCGATCAAGAACGGGCCGGCGCTGATGGAGGGCAGCGGCTTCCGCATCAGAGTCAGCGTATTGTTCCATGTCTGCACGGAGCGGTGCAACAGCAGAGCCATAGCAATCGCCATGGAACCCCGGTTTCGATCAAGCATCAGTCCCCACACGGCCAGAAGCTCGAAAAATGGCAGCACCCAACCGATTGTGAAGATGAAGACGTCCTCGTAGCCCGCGTCCATCGCCAACCCATACGCCCAAATCAGCGCTGCCGCAATCGCGAAGTACGCACCGAATCGCAACACTCTTCGAAATCGCGGACAGATTTCGGCCAGAAATGCAAGAGAAACAGCACGGGAAAGCTCGACCGTCAGAAAAACCAGCGTCGCTTCCCACGACCGGCTCCCCAACTTGTCGCTCGTCGAAACGGCGATGCCAAGTAGAAATGGAAGACCGCTGGTGATACAGAACAAGCCAAGATAGAGATACTCCCTTTTGCGCCTCTGCGTGCTGTAAAGTACGAATCCGATCAACGCGCCGAAGACGAACGCCAGGTCGGACAGATCCCATGGAAGGTTCTGAATGGCGCCAGCCGCGGTATCCTGCTCCTCCAGCGCTTCTATCGCCCGTATCCCACCCAACTGGGCCGGATGGTCAAGGCGCGTCATCCCAGCGCGCATGAGCACAATCAACCGCAACGACCACCTTCCTCTCCAGCGGCGAATGGCGATGTGCCCTGTTGACCCCTTCAGCAGTGCGGTGGGGATGGAAAAAAACAGATGCCTGGCGAAGATAGCGTGCGGCGCGGGTTCAAAGCTCCCGAACTGACCTATCGGAACGCCTTCGATATAGACCTCGTAGACGTCGTCCAATGCCGCGAAGCCCACGCCCAGCTGTTGCTCGTGAAAATCCGCCGGAACCTCGAATGTTGCACGGTACCAGTGCCATCCTGCATCGGAGTCGTTGAGCACCATGCGCGGATAGTCAGACGGCGTCCACGAAGAATCATCCAGATCGGGCCGCGCCCATGCCGGGTTGTCCCCGTCGTGCATGCGCCAACCCGTAACGGAAACAATCTCGCTCTGTGCGCACGCCGTTACGGCACAAACCGCCAGCGCCGTCGCCGCAACAACCGCTCTCAGGCGCATACGGCCACACTCCTCACCGTCAGCACAGTAATATCGTCATCCTGCCCAAACGCCTGCGCCAGTTGCGCAATCGCTTCCGCCGTCAGGCTCGCGTTCGCTGCTGTCCGCTCGAAGCCGAACAACTCCCCGGCCCCGTTGCGCGCCTCCACGACGCCATCCGTTACCAACGTTAACTGCTCTCCGGCGCTAAGCAGGAAGCTCGATTCAGGGTAGGAGCCGGCGGCGACCAGGCCCAGAGGCAGCCCGTTCTCGCAAGGCACTTCTTTGCCCTGGCAATATGGAGAGACGTGGCCCGCGTTGGCGAAGGTTACCGTACCATCGGACGCTAAGCGCAGAATCAGGCAAGTCGTGAATCCTCCGTGGCTGCGGCCCTGCACCAGCCGGTTCAATCCCGCCAGCAACAACCCCGGACTCGTGGTCGTCTCCACCAGCGCATGCAGCGTCCCAACCAGCAGGCTCACCATCATGGCGGCGGGCATTCCCTTTCCGCTAACATCGCCGATTGCGATCAGCGCGCCGCCATTCGCCAACGGAAGAATCTGGTAAAAATCGCCGCCCACTTCTCCGTAGGGCTTGTAAACGGAACGAATCGTGAATCCCGCGATCTCCGGAGTGTGTTCCGGGATCAGCACCTGCTGCACGGCGCGGCTTGCGGCCAACTCCGCCCCCAGTCGCTGCTTTTCGGCGCGGTCGTGGATCAGGTCGCGCACCAGGACGGCCAGCGTCACAGTTCCCAGTGCGGTTAACGTGCAGGTCGTGTACGGCCATAGCCAACCACCGATCGTGGCGTAGCTCCTCATTCCCGTCAGTCTCTGGATGAAGTCGAAAAGCGTGAGACGCACCGCCACATAGAACAGGAATGAGCCAGCAATGATCCTGTCACGCGTATTTCCGCCCCTGAGGCTCTGGATGCTAAGAATCGCGAGCGGTAACTCAGACGCGAGCACTGGCCAATCGTGGGTGAAAGCCAGCGATGGAAACCATACTGCGATTGAGACGAACAGATATATCGGCCAGAACAGCAATGTCCAGCGGCGGCGCGGAACCTGCATCGCCTCGCCTGCGGCCTCAACCAATAGACACGACGCCATGGCGCTCAAAGACCAGTAAGGGACCTCGCCTCCCAAATAGCGCAGGAACTGTTCGCTTCCGACAAGGAAGTAGTACCCGCCCAGCGTCAGAACGACGCGATACTCCCGCGCCGCCCGCCACAACGCCAGGAAGGCCGCCGCAAGGCAGCACATCAGCACTCCGATGATCAGGAA
>CAYWMR010000415.1:0-4667 GCA_964458965.1 uncultured Occallatibacter sp.
TTCCGGCAAGGTTCGCGAAAGACAATTCAGTACGCATGGTTCTATTGTTTCATTTGTGGGCCGGGTGCGCCGCGCCGGATGTGGTGGGCCCAAAGGGATTCGAACCCCCAACCACCGAGGAGAGATCGGCCTCACCTGACTTTGCCATGCTTTGAAAAACAGATTCGATCACCCATCTTGTATGATCGAGCCGGGCTTTTCTATGAATCGATTCCGCATTCCAATCGTTTTCTCTATCCTGCTTGCCGGCGTATGCGTGTTTGCGCAGCGGGCTCCGATTGCACAGCAGCTCACCTTCGTGCCCTACCACCTGAACGGCATTTATAAAATAGGCGAAACCGTTGGATGGACAGTGACCCCTGGTCCGGTTGCCCCTACCTATGCCTACAAGTGGACCATTCGCCGAAATAACGCCGTGGTGCTGAAGGAAGGCAAGCTCGATTTGTCTTCAGGTCAGGACAAGATCGAGATCGAAGGCGATCAGCCGGAAATGATCTACGTCGCGATCGAACCGTACGCACCATACGCAACACTGGCAGCCGCCGTGCCCGCACCGGGTGCATCGGCGTCGTCCGCGGCTCCGGCGGCATCGGCGTCGTTGAAAGCTGGCAGCCCGCCACAGGACGCGGCGACCACTGCCGCAGCTCAGGCTGGCGCCACCAATGCGAGTCACCCTGCTTCAGTTGCGGCCCCTGCCTGGACTGGCGGCAATACGGGCCGCAACAATGGATTGTATGCGGTCGGAGCAGCGGTCGCGCCCACGCAAATTCCCCTTTCCACGCCTCGGCCAGCCGACTTTGATGCGTTCTGGGACGCCAAGCTGACCCAGCAAGCCAGGATTCCCATCAACGCCATAGTCACTGCGGTATCCACCGATGTGCCTGGTGTAACCGTGAGCATGTTTGCGCTGGACGCGCTGGGATCGAAGGCGCATGGGTACGTGGCAAGGCCTGCTGCTGAAGGCAAGTTTCCTGCGCTCATCCAACTGCAATACGCGGGCGTTTACGCGCTCAACCTGCACGCCGACGCGGAGCGCGCCGCGCAGGGCTGGCTGGTTCTGAACGTCGACTCGCACGACAAGTTGCCCTCCGACCCGTCGGGGAACGTGCCGCAGAATTACAATGCCATCGGCAACACCGATCGCGAGAAGTCGTATTTTCTCGCCATGTACCTCCGCGATTCGCGTGTGTTGGACTACCTGGCGACGCGGGAGGACTGGGACGGCAAGACAGTGGTGCTCACCGGCGGCAGCATGGGTGGCCAGCAAAGCATGGTGCTCGCCGGACTCCGACCCGACAAGGTGACTGCGGTAGCGGTCTGCGTGCCCGCCGGAGCGGACACGAACGGAGATCTTCATGGCCGCAAAGCCGGCTATCCTTTCTGGCCCTCGGAGAATCCCGATGCCATGAAGACCGCGCTTTACTTCGATCCCGTCGATTTTGCTTCGCGCATTCAAGCCCCGGTGATGGCGGGCTTCGGGTTTATCGACACGGTTTCTCCGCCCGCCGGAGTGTGGACGATGCTCAACCAGATTCCCGGCCCCAAAGAGCCTTTGCCGGTCATCGACTCAGAGCATGACAACTACACCTACATGAAGATGGAGCCATGCCATCGGAGAATGAGTGAGGTTCTCGATCTGATTTTGAAGGGCGGAGTCTACACACCGAAGGCATTCGAGCCCAGGGATTAGTTCGGCTCGTGCGGGTGTACACCATGACGCGAGCTCGTTGTTTTAGCTGAATGCTGCGCCGGATATGGTGGGCCCGGAGGGATTCGAACCCCCAACCAAGGGATTATGAGTTTTTTCGGGGTTTGGCGTCAAGAAAAACCTAACCCACTGAAAACAATAGCAAAGCTGGACAAACCTCCCGCACGGAAGGAAAATGCGCCACCGTTGAATTTGTTGGATTTAGCAGAGAATGATTGATCCTGTACGTCACAATTTACGTCACAAGAATTCGCCGCAGGTGGCAAGGTGATTTCACGACCATTGGTGGCCGTCTCTGGATCGGCTTTCATCCGGCCCTGAAGGTACCATGCAAGATCGCAGGCCGCACTTTGTGCCTAAGACCGCAACCGAAACCCCAACCGTTGACCAGTTAAAAGCGCCGTGAATATGTATCATGTCCCCTTATTTCTCGGCGGCATACAGCTACGACACACTGGGACGCTTGAACGGGGGAGGTGTTTGCTCAGGCAGCACGTCGCCCTCCTGTTCCGGTGGAACCGCGCTCTACCTTTTCACGAACGCACGGAAGGGCGTCCAGCTGCAGGGTTCCTCCGATTCGGTTCTCGGCCAGACATCGACTTATGGCTACGACGGCTTCAACAGGCTGGCGTCGCGCACCGTCACTTCGGGAACAGTTCAGAATTACACTTGGGGCTACGACCGCTATGGCAACCGCTGGAACCAGACTCCGCTGAACGGTGGGCTCACTTCTACGTTGAGTTTCACGGCGGCAACCAACCAGATCAGCACCGGCGGATACTCGTACGATGCTGCCGGCAACATGACCGATGACTATTACCACTCTTACAGCTACGATGCGGAAGGCAACATCACGGCGGTGGACAGCGGCTCAACAGCGCAGTATGTTTACAATCCAGTGAACCAGCGTGTGCGAACAGTAGTCGGGAGCACGACCGCGGAGTTTGTGTTCAACGTGGCAGGCAAGCGCGTCTCGAGGTGGAATGGAAGCACTCGCGCCCAGCTTCAGGGGCAGTACTACCTAGGCGGCAAGCCTGTGGCATTTTACCAAAGCAGCGCCCTGCACTTCCAGCACCAGGATTGGCTGGGCACGGAGCGACAGCGCACGACGTATAATGGCGGCGTGGAAGGCACATTTACATCTCTGCCTTTTGGCGACGGGCTGACGACGACCTCGGGCACCGACATCGACGCGTATCACTACGCCACGATTGATCACGACTACGAGAACGACACTGACCATACACAGTTCCGGCAGTACTCGAACGCCCAGGGTCACTGGATGTCGCCCGATCCATATTATGGTAGCTACATGGTGGCGAACCCGCAGAGCTTCAACCGGTATGCGTATGTTCTTAACAGGCCGCTATCCTATATCGACCCATTTGGATTAGTTGTTGTGTTGGGCTTGTACACGAACCTGGGGGACGATGATGATGAATCTGACGTCCCCTACATTTGTGATAATCCCGAAACCGGCAATGTGTGTTTTTCGGGTGGCAGTGGAGGTGGCAGTGGAGGCGGCAGTGGAGGCGGCGGTTCGAAAAGCAGAAAAACCTCAACTTGCACGGTAACCGACGGAAGAACAACGGCACCTTCGCCAGGCCAAGCCCCCGGACCAGGCGCTTTCGGATTCGTCCCGCCGGTGGGCAGCGTCGCGATAGACCCCGTGGCGTTGGGATTGTCCGCCGGCGCACAGACAAATGGGTTGCTAGGGCCAAATGCATCGCAGATCACCTTCAGCTTTAGTCCGGCGCCGAATCTTCCACAGGGATTTCCCACGACCCATACGCTCGGGAGTATCGTCGGCGGGCCGAGTTCGCGAATTGGAGGGGCCAACTTTAATGGTCTCTTTGATTTCGACATCTTTGGCCTGCCAAGTCTTACCGCTGCTTACGCGGCTACGTCTCCGGCAGGAGTGCCAGTAGCGGTAACGGTTACCTATCCTTCATCATTACCAATTTTCTGTTCCGGGCAGAATTTGGATTCGCCGATCCAGGGCCCACTTCCGTCGCCATCCGGACCGGTGTCCGCCGCGAGGAGGCCGCAATGATAGGGGAGGACGTGCGTAAGCCTGCGCTATCAATAATGGTTTTGCTAGTCTTCGCAGCTCTGGAGCTTGCTGCGCAACCGCCAAGGTCTGTCGCCTCTGCAGACAAGGACTACCTGCCTGCGGGTCCGTTTCTCTTTGAGCCTGGCACGATCCAGCCCAAATTCATGGACGCCTTCAACGACCGGCCTGCTGTCCAATCGCCTGACGGCAAACTCGAAGTCACGGTGACCGGCCCGAAGAAGTCGTACGCGGCCTGGGTAACGATCTCCTTCTCAGCGTTCCCCGACCGATCCATTCAAGTGTGGCCCATCCAGGCCAGCGTGGCCGCGCTTTGGAGGCCTGACAGCAAAGCGTTTGCTCTGACGGACAATCGCTACGCAAACCGTTCGTTTGTGTTAGTGTGCGGCACGGATTTCAGGATGGGAGAAGAGGGAGAAGGATTGGGCGTTCCAATTACCGATCTCACACCCATCGTCGAGAAAGCGTTCCAAGAGCCTGCACGGATATACTACGAGACCGACAACTACGAAACTCGCTTGTTCTACTCCAAGGTTCTCCGTTGGATTGGAAACACCGACCTACTGGTCGGCGTCAGCGCCACGACTGTGGGATCTGCCTCGCTCCCGGACCGGGGCATGAAGGAATGGGACCTCGCATATCTCGTCGATGTCCCGGATGGGAAAGTGGTACGCGAGCTCGACAGGGAGAAGTTGCTCTCGGAGTACAAGATCAAGTTGCCACAATAAGCTGAAACTTCGCGGGTGACCCCGCCCTAATTCCAGCAAACAATCTTCATGCACCAACATTAGATTCTCTTGCGAATGGAAATAAAGGAGTAAGGTGCATGTCGGCACTACTGTCCGGTTAGATGTCGAATAGGCTCAGTTGGTTAGGGCTATGACTCAG
>CAYWMR010000416.1:0-4665 GCA_964458965.1 uncultured Occallatibacter sp.
CAGCGCAACTTCCTGGACTGCGTAAAGTCCCGCAAGCCAACCATCACGCCGGTTCAGACGGCGCACCACTCCACCCTGCCCGGGCATCTGGGATTGATCTCCATGCTGGTAGGCCGCAAGATCCACTGGGACGTAGAAAAGGAGAAGATCGTAGACGACAGCGCCGCCAGCGAATTGCTGTCGCGCCCCTATCGCGCTCCGTGGCAATTGGCCTGAATTGGGGCGGGTATCCCTGTCGGGTGCCCCTGGTCCCTCGCCTTTGGGGACCAGGGAAAGCTCGCGAAACTGTCAGCAGTGCTAGCACTTTCCCGGTCCCAACAGGCTTTTTCGAGCGCAAAAAGCGTATCAAAAGTGCATCAAAAGCGCCGCTATGAGACCTTAAGCGGCCTTAGAACATACAGTTTTGCACAATTTGTCACACGTTTGCCTGACGTGATCTGCGTATGATTCTGCACCCTCTGCGAGCCGTTTCTAAGCCGTCTTTTCCACCGCAACTGCAGCCTCTGCGGTTGCGGCTGAGGTCCGCGTAGCCGCCAGAATTACCAGCACAATCCCCACCACAACCGACCCGGCGCTGGCCAGTTGCGCATTCGATAACCCCCAAAGAACCTTAGGGTTACGCCGCACAAATTCAACCAGAAAACGAGCCGTTCCACTCAGCACCAGGTACTCGCCCACGACCGCCCCAGTCCCCCGCTGCTTGCCCCCACGCCACCAAAGCCAGGCCCCAATCAGCAACCCCGCCCCCAGCTCGTAGAGTGGTGTAGGATGCACACGCACCAGCGTCGGCTCAATCCCCCGCGGAAAACTCATTCCCCACGGCAGGTTGGTGGGGATGCCATAGCAGCCGTCACCGGATAGGAAGCAACCTATGCGCCCGATCCCATAGCCAATTGCGGCCGCCGGAGCAGCCAGATCCAGCGTCCGCAGGCCACCGATTTTGGCCCGCCATCCCTGAATCACGAGCGCGGAGATGCCAAATACCAGCCCGCCGAACCAGGCAAAGCCGGCCGTATCCCACAGCACGCTCCAGCCCTGCATGCGAAACTCAATGGGCGAGTCGACCACATGCCAAAGCTTGGCGCCAACAATGCCCGCAATCGCGGCCACGGCCACCATTCCCACCGCATCCGCCTGAAGTCCGGCGCGGCGGAAGCCCCGGTCCAGCACAAAGGCCGCCGCCACACAGGCCAGCCACAGCATGAGCCCGAAGGTGTTGAGGGTGAGAAACCAAATGTGGATGTAAGGCAGCATATCCCTTCAAGTATAGACGGCGGGGCGGCGAGAAAAGCGCGCCTAAGTGGCGGGGCCTGTGGTCCGCGGCCAGATTTGGATGCGAGATTTGCACAGGCGCACTTGCCATCCAAACCCGCCTTCGCGCAATACTGTGTGAATGGCAACCGTCACATATCAGGGTCTTGAGGTTCTCTACACCCACCAGCAGATTGCAGATCGAGTGGCCGAGATGGGCGCACAGATTTCGCATGACCTGAATGGCGAAAAGCTGGTCATGGTGGGGGTGTTGAAGGGAGCGGCAATCTTCCTATCCGATCTGGCGCGGGCCATCCACGCCGATGCAACTTTCGACTTCGTGGCAGTCTCCAGCTACGGCAAGGGACAGCGTTCCTCCGGCGCGGTGAAGGTGATCAAGGATCTCGACGAGCCGATCGAGGGAAAGAATGTTTTGGTTGTCGAGGACATCCTGGATACCGGGCTGACTCTGGCTTACCTGCGGAAGATTTTCCTGCAGCACCATCCAAAGACGCTGCGCATTGCCGCTCTGTTGGACAAGCCATCGCGTCGCATTGAGAAGATCGAGGCCGACTACGTGGGGTTCTCGATTCCGAACCTGTTCGTAATCGGTTACGGCATGGACTACGCCGAGCGCTATCGCAACCTGCCCGATATATGTCTTATGGGAACGAGCGAAGAGAAATAGCGGGACTTGAGCGACGGCGCTGCTGGGTTCCTGTCAGCTTCCGCACGGTGCTTCGCTTCAGGTCACAGAGCCTTGCGTGCGTGGTGTGGTACATTTTCCCCATGCTCTTCAAGGGTGTGGCATTTGCGGTTCTCGTTGCCGCCTTGCAATTGTCAGCGCCAGCATCCGGGCAGGCAGGCGGCAAATCCGGCAGCAACCTACCGTCGCAGACGCCCTCAGCAGGCGACGCTCAAAAGAGCCCAGAGGGCACAAGCGGCAAGACCGATTGCAACGGTTTTCCGTGCGACGACCAGAAGCCCCCCACTGTGATAAGTGTTCAGCCTTCGCCGCCTGCCCCGTGGCGGTGGCAAGATCAAGTCACATGGGGAGCAAACCTGGTTCTTGTGATTCTGGGATACGTGGGAATCATGCTGGCCCTATCGACTCTGCGGAAGATTGAGCGCCAGACCAGGATCGCGGAAGCGCTGGTCCAGGCTGCGGCGGATAGCTCGCAGGCTGCGTTGCTGCATGCTCAGGCCGTAGTCGATTCCGAGAGACCGTGGCTGGTGATAACGGTAGAGCCATCCCTTAACATCAAGAACGCATTCACCATATTGGCCACGAATCGAGGGCGCACTCCCGCCAGAATCATCGCCAATTTAGAGCGGACGACGATACAGGCCGATGAGGCGCACCTTCCCGAAACGCCTGAATATGAAGATGTGGCACAGGGCGCGCCGCTTGTCCCGATCATTCTGCTTACCGGCGAAACCACGGCATTGAAGTCGTTTTCGCGCGACGATGCGGTTGCGCTGCCCAAGACGCCGGAAGAGCTCAGGCGCCTTGATACCTGGGAGGATAAGATATTTATTCACGGGAAGGTTACTTACCGGGATCTGATTGCGCCTCCGGACCAACAAATCCACACGACGGATTGGTGCTGCTGGTACATTCACGGACGGCAGAAGAGCGGTCTGGTGATTGCCGGGCCGCCGCAATACAACCAGCACACATAGGGAAGCTCTGAACAAGTTGTTGTCGCGTACCGACATCCCCTCAGGGGCTAGGGCCCGCGTTGATTTTGCAGCATTTGCGGCACGACTAAAGTCGTGCCCTGACACAAGGCCGACTTAATCAGAGCTTTCTTAGGGCGCAACTGAATTGTGTTTGGATTAACGCTGGAACAGTTTCCACTTTGTGCGTGTATACGCGATCCGAAATCCAATTCGCTCGGCGTTTCGTTGGGAGTTGCTGCCCGGCGATGCGACCATCATAGCCAGATCGCACCCATGGTCGAAGGCATGTTGCATCCGCTGGTGGAGAAGAGCCGATTGAAGTCCGCGGCGTCGTAACAGGGGCACCGTGGCCGAGCCGCCGAACAGTGCGACTCCCTGGTGCATGCACAGCACGCCTGCTGCTCCGGGCGTGCCGTCATACTCAGCCAGAAAGCAGGGACTATCGGCACGCGCCGCACAAACCGAACTGAGTTGCAGCAGGTTTTCCATGAGTTCGGGATGCTGGTCTGCCCAGCCTGTTGCACTGGTCTCGGCCCAAAGCGCGGCCTCGTCAGGGCCGATGACGCGCACGCTTATCGAACCCGGATTTATCTCCGAAGGCCTCTCAACCGTCCGATAGAGAACGCTGGAGATTTCCAAGGGCCTGTAGTTACGCGTGCATAGCAGGTCAAGCGCCTCGGTCCCGGCAAAAGGGCTTACCTCATGCACTACGGGCGCCCCGAAGCCGAGAAAGAATGCTTCCATCGCATCGAGCGTGGCCGGGTTCAATTGCTCGAAGATGCCGAGGCCGAAGGTCTGCGTGCAAGGGGAATCGACGCCATCGAAGACCGCGAATGCGCCGTCCAATTCCATCCACGCAGCTCCGGAGGAGGGAAACAGGCGACGCCTGGCCTCGGCAATCTGAAGGCACGCATGGCCTTCCGCACGCTCCAAACGGCAAGAAAGTGCGAGATCTGAGAAAATCATCGTGACGAGTTATGTCCCCTAGTTTTAGCCGTTGAAGATCGTGTATAGCTTCGACCGCGACCTAATGGGTGGGTAGTTTCCCAGGTCTCAAACGCGAGACCTGGGGCACCCAATTGCAGATTGAATTACACGGTCGCGGTCGAAATACGAGTAACTACTTTGGATGCTCACTTAGTTTTGCGAGCACTCGTTTCAGGTCATCCAGCTTCTGTCCGGCATCTCCCAACTTACCTTCCGATGTTAGCCGCTCGTAATCGGAAAAGTCCTTGCTTGCCTGCGAAATCAGCGAGTCCTGGCTAGCGGCGGGTTGGGGCGCACCGGAGGAATCAGGTGTAACTCGCTGCGCTTCCGATCCGCTGAGAGACGAGGTCTCCGAACCGAACAAGGAAGCCAGCGCAGCTTCGAACGTGGGAGCGTACGCGAGTTTGTCCTGGAGCGCCAACACTACCAGCCGCAGTTCCGGCATTGGGCTGCGATCGGCTTGCAGGTAGATGGGCTCCGCATACAGCAGCGCGCGCCCACAGGGTATGACCAGCAGGCTGCCGCGCCGCACATGCGAGCCTTGCTGGTTCCACAGGGTTAATTGTCCTGATAACTGCGCATTCTGATCGATGCGCGCTTCAATTTGCAGCGGGCCGTCTACAAGCTTGGTTTTAGGAAAGTCGTAGACCACCGATGTGCCGTAGTGCGCGCCGTCGCTGCGGCCGGCGATCCAGCCGATCAGGTTGTTGCGATTTGCCGGCGTGAAGGGGAGAATCTCAACAA
>CAYWMR010000417.1:0-4662 GCA_964458965.1 uncultured Occallatibacter sp.
CACTGCTCCGTTCCACCGGCGTTGCCACCTCCCAGTCCACCACCGGCACTGAAGAGGCCAAGGACTTCAAAGTTGTGGTCACCCTCGACCAGGTTTCAAACGAACTGCGTCCCGGACTCTCCACCACCGCCAAGATCACCACCGCCCACAAGACCAATGTCCTCTCGCTGCCCATTCAGGCCCTCACCATGCACAATCCCGACGACGACAAGCCCAAGGCAGCCGGAAGCGTCCAGGCCGCGTCCACCGCACCAGCAACAAAATCGCAGCCGGTGCAGGGCGTCTTCGTGCTCGCCACGGACAAGTCCGGCAAATTGCGCGCCAACTTCGTTCCTGTTACCACCGGCATAACCGGCGCAACCGACATCGAAGTGCTCTCCGGGCTCACCGAAGGACAGGAGATCGTCATCGGCCCCTACAAGACAATGCGCGGCTTGAAAGGTGGTTCGCTGGTCAAACGCGACACCGCCAAACCCGTAACTCCAGGCTCCACCACATCGTCGTCGTAGCGGGGAGAACGAACCAACGCAATCCGGAGGGAGCAGGCCAGTCCGGAGGGAGCAGGGGCGGGGTACCCACAAAGTGGGTCGAACCCCCTGAAACCGGACCAAAACAACAAGGCCTTCAGGCCCGGGCCTTACCACTCTCCCAGGATTATTTGAGCCACAACCGGTACGCAATAACCGGAAAAGGATGAGACGCGGATGCCTACAGACACCTCAACACGACCAGAAATTCTGCCAGCGCCGCCAAGGCCGCAAGGCGACGTCATCGTCGTCGAAGATCTGTGGCGCACCTACGATATGGGCTCCGAGCAGCAGGTCCAGGCCTTGCGCGGCATTTCCATGAAGATCAAACACAACGAGTATGTGGCCATCATGGGTCCCTCCGGCTCCGGCAAGTCAACCCTCATGAACCTCATTGGCTGCCTCGACACGCCCTCCAAAGGCAAATACTGGCTCAACGGCCATCTCGTCAGCGAACTCGACGACGACCAGTTGGCCCGCATCCGCAACAAGGAAATCGGTTTCGTCTTTCAGACCTTCAATCTGCTCGCCCGCGCCTCTTCGCTCCATAACGTCGAGCTGCCCCTCATCTACAACGGCACACCTGCCGCCGCCCGCATCGCGCGCGCCAAAGAATCGCTTACCAACGTCGGCCTGGGCGATCGCATGAACCACAAGCCCAACGAGCTCTCCGGAGGACAGCGCCAGCGCGTTGCCATCGCCCGCGCCCTCGTCAACAGCCCCTCCATCATCCTCGCCGACGAACCCACCGGTAACCTCGACTCCAAGACCGGAATCGAGATCATGGCCCTGTTTGACACCCTCCACGCCAATGGCAACACCATCGTTCTCGTCACCCACGAGCCCGACATCGCCGAATATGCCCACCGCGTGGTCCATATCCGCGACGGTCAGATTTTCTCCGACGAACCCTCCAAGCGCTTCCGGTAAATCCCCCACAATTCCCGAAGCTACCCCGTCAGAACCGGAAAGATCTCCCTCCTCTTTCCGGTTCAAGTTTCCCTCGTCCCCGCCGATACATCATTTGTTGGCCTGCTACAGCCACTTGGGGCCAGGGAGTGAGGCGAGGCATCTTGATCTCCATGCAAAACGCGGCTCCATTTCAGTTCTCCGACCCCGGCCTGAAACTTGTCGACCTTGAATCCCGCCCGGCAATGCAGATGGTGGGCGTAAGCGCCGCCTGGCGCAAATTGGTGATGCAGGCTGAAATCGCCGCGCCCCACCTCCAGGTGGCCTCCATTGAAGGCGAGCCCGGAATCGGCAAACAGACCCTGGCCCGCTATCTCTACAGCCGTTCCCCCCTCAGCAACTCCGCCAACACATCCCTCTTTCAGCGCCGCGATGCCCGCGAGTGGCTGGTAACAGACGCCGATCCATCCACCCTCGCAGGCTTCACCTACCTCGATCGCGTCGACCTCCTCGCCCCTCCCGGACAAGGCCTCCTGCTCGGCTTTCTCAAGGCCCTCCAGGATCGCCCCGCGGGACGCGCCGTTGTCCTCGCATCCTCGCAAATACCCCTGCGCCAGATGGCCGGCCAGGGCCTCCTCCTACCCGACCTCGCCTTCCGCCTTACCGCCGTCCGATTCGCCATTCCACCCCTCCGCCAACGCCGCGAAGATATCGCCCCGCTCGCTCAGTTCCTCCTCGAACGCATCTGCAACCGCTATCAGCAGCGCCCCGTCGCCCTCGGCCCCGGTGCCCTCGGCCGCCTCCTACAGCACAACTGGCCCGGCAACGTCCGCGAACTCGCAAGCGTCCTTGAAACTTCACTCTTCGAAGCCACCAACGGCGTCATCCGTGCCTCCGACATCGCTATCCTCAATGGCCTCGACACCCCTCCCAGCCTTCAGCCCGCCCTCGAAATCGAAAGCCTCTCCCTCGATTCCGTCATCCACCATCACGTCCAGTCCGTCCTCGAAATCAACCACGGAAACAAACTCCGCTCCGCCCGCCAGCTAGGCATCAGCCGCTCCACCCTCTACCGCATCCTCGCCAACGAAACCATCCTCGCCCACTAAATCGCCGTCTCTCCCAATTCACCGGGTGCCCCATGTCTCGCTTCTGAGACATGGGACTGACCGCGATGAGCCCTCTCACCGAGCCTCCCAAACACAAAATCTCGCTCCTGGAATCCTTCAGCGCGTGAAGCGAACAATGCTGCTGTGCGGCATCGTAGTCAAGTCTTCTTCCAGAATGCGGAACCCCGCGCCCACCACCATCTGTCTCATCTGTTCAGGCGTGTTTTCTGAAAACGAGCCATTAACCTGGGCATACACCTTGCTCTTGTCCGAGTAATGGATCACTGCATTACCGCCCGGCTTCAGAACATGCCAGATATTCTTTAGATAGGCATCGATTAAATCCCTTTCCAGATGTACAAAGCAGTCGAAGCTGAAGAGAAAGTCAATCGAGCCCTCCGGCACCCCAGGAAAATCGGTTCCGTGATTCACCACGAACACCATGTTTGGCTTTCTGAAGTTCTTCTTCAACTCCTTGAACATTGCGGGATAATAATCCACCACGTACAGTTTGCCGAACCCCAGCAGGTACCTGGTCCAGCGCCCGCCTCCGGGCCCAATTTCGAGCGCCGTATGCGAAGGATTCACGTACGCGCACACATAGCGATCTCGAAGAAAGCGAAGAGCCCAGTCAACCTCGGGGTCGCCCCACTCAAGGCCATAGAAATCCCTGTATGACAGCAGTATCTTGATTGCTCGCTTTAGACGAAGAAGGAACGGGTTGGCCTTGCGGTGCTCCTCCAGCATGTCAAGATGAAGCGTGGTATTTAGGTCTGGCATCTCTGCTCCAGTTTGCGGTTCTGTTTTTCAAGCAATCGTATCACCCGCTGTGAATGCCGGGTGACCCATGTCTCGCCCCTGAGACATGGGATCCGCCATACCCACCCCCTCGCCAAACCCTTCCTCTCCGCTAAAATCATCAGAGATTCGCCACGGTCCACCCGCCGAATCCTACGGAGAATCCATGAAAGTCCTCTTCATCGGTGGCACTGGAAACATCAGCACAGCCGTCACCCGCCTGGCTGCCCAACGCGGCATCGATTTGACCCTGCTCACCCGCGGACAGCGCCCCGCCGACATTCCCGCCAATGTCTCCACCATCACTGCCGACATAAAAGACGAGCCAGCAACCGCCGCCAAGCTCGCCCAAAAATCCTTCGACGCCGTCGTAGACTGGATCGCCTTCACCCCCGCCGACATCGAGCGCGACCTCCGCCTCTTCCGCGGCCGCACCAGCCAGTTCGTATTCATCAGCTCGGCCAGCGCCTATCAACGCCCGGTTTCCCACTACCTCATCACCGAGTCAACCCCGCTCGCCAACCCTTTCTGGCAGTATTCGCGCGACAAAATCGCCTGCGAAGACCGCCTCATGCAGGCGTATCGCGAAGAGGGTTTCCCCATCACCATCGTCCGCCCGTCCCTCACCTATGGCGACACGCAAATCGTCCTGGCCGTCAATAGCTGGCAAAAGTCCTTCACCGCCATAGACCGCATGCGCCGCGGCAAAAAGGTCATCGTCCCCGGCGACGGCTCTTCGCTCTGGGTCATCACCCACAACAGCGACTTCGCCCAGGGCTTCGTCGGCCTCCTCGGCCACGCCCAGGCCATCGGCCACGCCTTCCACATCACCGGCGAAGAGGCCATGACGTGGGACCAGTTCTACACCATCACCGCGCACGCCGCCGGCGTCGAGCCCAACCTCGTCCACATAGCGTCGGACTTCCTCAGCGCCTGCCTTCCCGACGAGCTGGGCAGCCTCACCGGCGACAAGGCATCGAGCGTAGTCTTCGACAACACCAAGATCAAGCGCTTCGTCCCCAACTACTGCGCCACAGTCCCCTTTGCCCACGGCATTCGGCAAACAATAGCCTGGTTCGACCAGGACCCCTCCCGCCAACAGATAGACGAGCAAGCAAACGCCAACTGGGACAATCTAATCGAAGCCTACGAAACCGGCCTGAAGGCAGCCGTCAGCAAATTCCGTCCATGACTCCCACGGACGCAGCAAGGGCATTCATACAGAGGGAGCAGGGGCATTCAAATGGAGGCAGCAGACGCATTAAAACGGAGGCAGCAGTGCATACAGAGGCAGCAGGGGCATTCCAACGGAGGCAGCA
>CAYWMR010000418.1:0-1573 GCA_964458965.1 uncultured Occallatibacter sp.
TACGTCCCAGTGGATCTTGCGGCCTACCAGCATGGAGATCAATCCCAGATGGCCGGGCAGCGTGGAGTGGTGTGCCGTCTGCACAGGCGTGATGGTTGGCTTGCGGGACTTTACGCAGTCCAGGAAGTTGCGCTGGTGGTTGTGGGACTCATAGAGCTTTATCTTGCGCAGGTTCTCGGGGAGCGAGTCGCCCTTGATCCAGTCGGGGTTGGAGGCGTCGAATCCGCTTCTGTCTACCCAGACCCAGCCGTCGGTGCCAATCCATTTGGTTCCCATCTGGATTCCGGGATGGCCGCCGGCTATGGTCAGGACCACGTCGTTGGCGTAGCCCGTAACTTGCTTGCGGTATTTACACTCGATCAGGTAGGCTGTGGCCGTGTTCCATACGGCGTTGGAGGCGGGAAACTCGCCGCGGCCTTCGATTTCGGACGGGCCAGAAACATCGAAGCCCAGTCCCCAGTGGGCGATGTCGCCGTGATGGCCGATCCAATCCAAAAGCTGGCCGCCGCCGGTGTTGTAGTTCCAGCGCCAGTTCTGGTAGACGCGGGCGTCTATGTACGGCTCAGCCTTCGACGGGCCAAGCCAGCGGTCGTAATCCAACTCCGGCGGAGGCTGGGTGACGGCCAGATCCCATGCGGGTGTTCCGGCCAGGATGTCGGCTGGGCTGGCGGGTGGTTTGCCTGGCAACGAGGCCAGGCGCTGCATGAGCGCGGGAACGGTGCCGGGGAAGTCGTGGTGGCCGCCGGGCAGGCCTACCTCAACACGCGTAACGGTGCCGATGAGGCCGTTGCGGACGATCTCCGCCGCCTTGTGGAAGGGCGCCTGCGAGCGCTGCCAGGAGCCGGTCTGCCAGATGATGTTGTTTGCCTCAACAGCCTTGACAATGGCCTGCTGCTCGCGGATGGTTCGGGCCAGCGGCTTTTCGCCGTAGATGTCCTTCTTGCGGGCGGCGGCTGCGGTGGCCACAATGGCGTGCCAGTGATCGGGAATCGCAATCATGATGGCGTCGATGTCGTCCCGGGCGATCATTTCGCGATAGTCGGAATAGGCTTTGCAGTCCTTGTTGCCGTACTTCGTGTTCACGGTGTCTACGGCGGCCTGGAGGTGCCTGGTGTGCAGGTCGCACGCCGCCACCACCTGGCAATCGTCTTCGGCCAGGAAGGCCTTGGTGTTGCTGGGCCCCATCATGCCCCAGCCTATGACTCCAATGGTGATGCGATTGGAGGCGGACGGGCGGCCTGAGCGCCCCCAGGCTGTGGCGGGCAGGATTGCTGCGGCGCCTGCCACCTTGAGAAAGTCTCGCCGGGTTACGCTGGAACGGGGGTTTTCGGCGGATATGGGATTCTTCATGGTTGTCTCCGAAGTTCCTTCTGGTGCGCGGCAGGTGCTGGGTTACGCGCCGGGCCTGAACGCTAGATTTGGCAACAGCCTTTATATCAGAGGCGGGTGTGGGTGGGGGCGAAAGTTGGCTGCAGCTTGAGGGAGGGGAGGAGCTAGACGATTTTGGCTAGGCGCGCGAAAACTGTGGAAAACTGGAGTCGGAAAGGGGGATTCCGAGACGTTATTTCCGCTT
>CAYWMR010000418.1:1583-4633 GCA_964458965.1 uncultured Occallatibacter sp.
AATTATTTGCAGGAAAACCACCGTAGTCCTTGACATGATGAATAATTTGTCTCATTCTATATATGTGAGCAACATGAGGTAAGTGAGATGATAATTCATATGAATTCGGTTGGTGGTAGGCGGACAAGTCTTTTGGCCGGGGCGCCAGCGGGGCGGGTTGCATTTGCAGCTCTCCTGACGAAAACCATTCAAGAGCCGCTCACGCCAGAACTCTTGTACTTGGACTTTGCCGGTGTTGATACTGCGACGGCCAGCTTTCTCCGCGAGAGCGTTCTGAAATTCCGGGATACGGTACGGATGCAGCGGTCAAACCTTTATCCCATCGTTGCCAACGCGAACGAGCAGGTCATGGAGGAACTGACTTTGTTGATCCAAGCCAGCGGCGATGTGGTGATGACCTGCACTATCGATGAACGTGGGGACCCAAGTCACCCAGCTTTGCTCGGCAGCTTGGACCCCAAACAGAAGCTGACGTTCGAGTTGGTGAACCGGATAGGCGAAACCGATGCCGCGGAACTCATGCGCAATCACAATGCTGGAGATCGCGTTCAGCAGACTGCTTGGAATAACCGCCTCTCAGCGCTTGCCGAGATGGGCCTCGTATTCGAGCTAAGTCAAGGAAGGGCGAAACGCTATAGGCGGCTGTTCGAGGGGGATGCCGATGGGAATTGATTTCATCCGAAGGTGTGCGCCAGCCTTTCGCAAGGGGCTGGATCGACGGCGCGTTGAGCTTGGTACGCCGCACTTGTTTTCCCGCAGCATCGAGGGTGTTCCGCGCGCATACGCGGCCGCCTTCGAGGCTGCTGATCGGTTAGTCGAAGGTGACAAACTGTGCGTGTGTCTGAGCGGAGACCAGGTGTTGGCTCTTCGGGGTCTCTGTCGAGTTGCCCAGTTCATCAGCCCGCCAAACGATTTAGTCGCGGAACTGAGGGCCTCGTTCGGCGAGGCCTGCGGAGTCGTCCAGACCGTGCACGAGATGGCGTCTATCGCGGAGATAAGAATATGCTGATTCAATCTCTCAATCCAGGGGCCATGCGTGCCCCGTATCAAGCGCAACAACTTTGGCACGACTCCGGGAGATTTACGCCGTCGCTCGGTTGCTCGAACTGTCCTGACAGGCCAACGTGCGGCGGGTTGGCAATTGGGTCTGACATATTCGATTGCCTGCACTTCTGCTGCAACAGTTCTTCTGATTGCGACGCGGTCTGCCGCAACAACCCAGAAGAGTTCACTCGGCGCGTGAGGGAGATTCGTGGTTTCGGCCTCGAAAACGTGCCCCGCGCTCCGATGGTGGCCGCCCCGCGGCTGCCGGGGGTTGTGCCAGTCGTGTTTCATGCCAGCAAGCGAACATCGGGTTTCGCGGGGCCCGGTGTGGTCTGCCTGCCTCTTTACAAATTGGTTCAGGCGCGAACTGGTCTGGTGCGCATCATGTACCCGGGACAGCTCAGGGAGAAGTTTGGGCTGAAACCTAATACGGCAGTTATTCTCACCGGGACATCTACGGATTCCAAATTGGAGAGGTGGTGGTCCCTAGGTACCCGCCGTGCCGAAGCGATCCGCGCGCTAAAGAAGCTTGGTGTCTCCTTTGTCACGACCCCGAACTACAGCCTTTTTGCCGATCAGCCGCGCTGGGATGACCTTTACAGCATGAAGCGGATAGCGCTCGTTCACCAAGAGTTCCTTGAGGCGGGGATGCCTGCTGCGCTTCACGTTAACGCCAGGACCGAGCGGGACTGGGAGCGTTGGGGCGATTTCATCGGTTGTCGTCCCGAGATCACCCACGTGGCATACGAGTTTGCAACCGGGGCAGGCTGGGGAGGGCGCATCGATTGGCACAGAGAACGACTCTCTGCCCTTCGTGCGACGGTTGCTCGGCCGCTGAGGTTGGTGATGCGCGGCGGGGTTACTATTCTGCCTCAGCTTGCAAATGTCTTTGAGGAGGTAACTTGCCTGGAAACCTCAACTTTCGTGAAGACAATCCGTCGCAAGGCGGCCGTTGTGAGGACAGATGGAGCGGTGCGGTGGAGGCATGCGCCGACGGGGCAAGACGAGCCGCTCGATGCCCTTCTGGATCGCAACTGGGGAGTGGTCTCCGAGAGCTATGCGAGGGGCTGCCCAGTCGATTCCGCGCCCCGAAAGGTGGCGTAGCTCTTGCCTGCAAGAAAGCTGACGTTCGCCGCGCTCGACGAATTGGCATTCGCCAGTGTTAATGCGAGTGCGCGCCTGCGTGATATCCAGCCAAGCAGTCTGCTTCCAACAAGCCTTGGGCCATTGATTGAGCTCATGTTCTTGGCGTCCGAGGGCTTTTTGCCTAAATCGGCGATCAACTGGCTATGCTCAGCGAATCTCGCGGACTTCCTGGCGGCGTGGTCCAGCGGTCGACGACAGTGGCTCAGTCGGACTTCACATTTAGGATTCATCCGTACGCGCGAGGAGTCTAGCTCCTGGTATTTCGACTCGTCCGATTTCCTGATGAGGGTCCAGCGAGCAGGGCGTGAGATATCTAAGCTCCCGGATTCAGTACCGGGGCAGATGGCTTCGGCTATCGGAGAGTTGGAGGGGAACATCCAAGAGCACTCAGAGGCGGCTTCGACTGGGGTCCTCGTTTTCCGTGCGACTGATAGCATTCTCGAGTTTGTCGTTGCTGACCGTGGGATTGGCCTTCTGCGGAGCCTGAGGAACTCGCCAAAGTATGGTGAGCTTAACGATCACGGCAGCGCGCTTGAGTTAGCCCTGACTGATGGCGTCTCGCGCGTCAACGACCCGCTCCGGGGCCACGGGTTCAGGCCCATTTTCCAAGGTCTCGCCAATCTCAACGGATATCTTCGGTTTCGCACAGGCGACAGCGCCATTGTGATGGATGGGACTGCGCCAACGCTGGCAACGGCACAGCTCTCTCAAAAGCCAAACTTCAACGGCTTTTTCGTAAGCGTTAGGTGCGAGATTCATCGGCGCCAAGTTTGACCGCTGGATTTGGCGCTTTGGCCGACGTGAATCCCTCAGGGGCTTCTATGAGACGGCTGTTGTTGTCAAGGTTTTTGTCTTTGCAT
>CAYWMR010000419.1:0-4631 GCA_964458965.1 uncultured Occallatibacter sp.
GTCCTGGCACTTGTTCTGCTTGCTTCCTGCACGCCTGTTTTGTGCAGCACGTCTTCTCCCACGCCCCCCGCGGCGCCTGCGCTGCATGGCTCTGTTGCCGACCCAAAAGGCGGACCGATTGCCGGCGCCGAAATCGACCTGGTGGATACGAACGGCGCTGTTGCCGTCGTCGATCACTCGGGCGACGACGGAAGCTTCCAGATTACGGCTCCGCACGCGGGAAGCTTTACACTGGTGGTCTCCGGACCGGGATTTGAGACCGTCCGTGAGCCGGTGGCCATTGCGGTACCCGTGGGTTCTCTGGCTTCGGCTTCTTCGGCGTCGATTCAGGCATTGAAGATGGCTGGGCAAACACCCGCATCGTTGCGCATTGTTTTGCCGATCGCTCAATTTGCCACCAACATACAGGTAAACGCCGAGAACAGCGAGGACCTGACCGCGTCCGACGTGAATCGCGATTCCTCTGTTATGACTGCGCAGGAGCTGAAGCAACTGCCCATCTTCGACAACGATTATGCTGGGGCGATGAGCGCTTTTTTGGACCAGAACATAGCGGCGACGGGCGGAACAGGGCTGATGGTGGACGGAGTGGAAGCCAACCGCGCCACCGTCTCGGCATCCGCGGTGCAGGAAGTGCGGATCAATCAGGATCCGTATTCGGCGCAATACTACTACCCTGGACGCGGGCAGATGGAGATCATCACCAAGTCCGCGGCCGACCACTATCACGGCCAGTTCAACTTCCTGTTCCGCGACTCGGCGCTGAATGCGCAAAACGCGCTGGCGCCATCGAAGCCGTTCGAGCAAAGGCGTGTCTATGAGGGGCACGTTACGGGGCCGATTCCCCATGCCGCGAAGAGCAGCTTTCTGGCTTCGTTCAACCGAGCCGAGGAGGATTTGGACCAGGTAATCAGCGCGACCATTGTTCCCACGGTTGGGGACCCATCAGGGGCATACACAGCGAATGTTCCAGCGCCCACGCGGGACACCGAATTCAGCACCCGCGCGGCGCACCAGTTCGGCATGGGGCATTCGGGCTATGTGCAGTACAGCTATCAGGACTGGACGGGCCAGAACCAGTGGGTGGGCGGGCAAACACTGGCCAGCGCCGGAGTCAACAGCGAGTACCGTGAAGACGACGTGGTGGCACACATGGACTCGACTCTCTCCGCGACGATGCTGAACCAGGTATCTGTGGTTGGCGAGCACGATTCAAACCGCAACAGCAATCTGATCGAGGCGCCGCGAATCAGCGTGCCGGGCGATTTTCTTTCCGGATCGGCGCAAGCCGACAGCTTTGGAACCGAATACAACTTCCGCGTTTACGACATGGTGACGTGGACGCACGGACGCAACCTGGTGAAGATCGGCGCGGGAACGCCGCACATCAGCCGACGGGCCTTCGACGACAATACCAACGCGCTGGGAACTTATACCTTTGGCCCCACACTGGCGTCAGATGGCGTCACCGTGCTGCAGACTTCGTTCCAGAACTACGCCGCAAGCCTGCCTTCCGCATATTCACAGAACACCGGAGACGTGCATTTCATTTATCACCAGCAGGAAATGGGCGGATTTGTCCAGGATCAGTTCAAGGCCAATGCTCACTTTTCCATCACTCCGGGCCTTCGCTACGACTGGCAGAATTTTCTGGCCGGGCGCAAGCTCGGCTTCTCGCCGCGCGTTTCGTTCGCCTGGGTGCTCGACGAGCCCTCTAAGACTGTGGTTCGCGGCGGCGGGGGTATCTATTACGACCGTTTCGGATCGGGACCTCTGCTGGACCTGGCGCGCTATGCCACGGCACGGCGGCGAGCTGTGCTGCTCTCGCTGGACCCCGCACTGCTGCCTGCGACCGGTTGCGTGCCCATCACCGAGTGCCTGACGCTGACCGAGCAGCCGCCGGCGCTGGTGGAACTGGAGCCGAACGCGAAAATTCCCTACCAGATTCAATATGGTCTTTCGATCGAGCGTCAGTTGGGCGAAACGGCTACCGGGGTAGTGAGCGTTTACTCGGCTCGCGGTATCGACAGCTTCCGTTCGCTCGACATCAATGCTCCGACACCCGAGTCAGGCTATACTGCGCGGCCGAATCCGGCTTATGGGCGCATCCGGCAGATGCAGCCGGCGGGATTTTGGGAAGGCGACGGACTGAACATCTCCTACCGCGGAAAGCTCAATAAATACTTCACCGGCTGGGGAAGCTATAACTGGTCGCATTACGAGTCCAATACCGGCGGGATCGGGTGGTTTCCGCAAAACCAGTATGACCCAAACGACGAGTGGTCGAATGCCGGGTTCGACCGCCGACAGCGCCTGGGAATGTTCGCCATGTTCCAGCCACAGAGCGTGCTGAACCTGTCCGCTGGCATCTTTGCCAACTCCGGCACGCCGTGGACCGAGTTGACCGGAACTGACGCCTACGGGGACGACCTGTTCAACACCCGGCCGGATGGAGTGGCCCGCAACAGCGAAACCAACCCGAGTTATGTCGATCTGGACCTGCGCTGGGGACACGATTTTGCAGTTACCGCAAACAAGGACGAGGAAGCTCCGCGGCTGGGGTTCTCGGCAGGCGCATTCAATGTGCTCAACCACGTCAACGGCAATGGCATCGACCCGGTGGAGACATCGTCCTCGTTCGGCCAGGTAACCTCGGTCGCGCCTCCCCGGCGCGTTCAACTGGGAATGCGATTTGAGTTTTAGTCCGCTTGTGAGCGGCAAGGTTTGCATCGCCCACTCGTTTCAAGGAAGCAACCCTGCGAACCGCGTAGGGCTCTCCCAGCGCGCCATCAGTGTATCCAACGCGGGAAATACTGAGGGGCGCTATGCCTGTAGTAATCGACAAGCCCTTGTTGGAGATACTGCTGGGAAGGACCAGGGCCTGAAATCTTGTTGAGGAGCAAAGCTGCAAACGCCGATACGATGCTGACAACGGTTGCAGCCAGCATCCAGTGGCGAATGCGGTTGAACCGATCCAGAAGAGCGGGATTGCTGACGGTTGCATACAGGCTCAAGAACGCCAGAAGGTCGATTTCGGGATAGAATTCCATTCGGTATCGGTAGGTCATGCTGCTAGCCGTCAGCATCAGGACGAATGGCACAGCCAGCCCCGCGGCCAAGGCAAGGACCTGGGCTGGAGAAAAGAGCCGAAATGACTGCCAGTGGTCCGCCAACCGCGCGAAGATCCCGCCTTTTGGCAAACTGCCAGAGCGGCTGGGACGCTTCGACCAAAGCGCCATTGCAAGAAACACAATGAATGCGATAGGCAGCAGATCTGTAAGGAAGGGGCTGCTCGGTGGTAGCTCGGCACTGTCTAGCAGGCGCGTTTGCGTGTTCTCAAAAAGGAGCCGGCCATCGGCGCCCTGCAATGCCCAGATCGGCAGAAAATAGTATCCCAGACCGAAGAGAGTCCGGACCGGATTGAAAAGGCCGTAGCGGAGCATTCGTTGCATCCGGTCTGGGTAGTCGCGGTTTCCGATGTAGAGTGTGTAGTCTGCAAATGTCAAAGGATTTCCCCACCGGTGGTAATTGACCGTGCCCACCGTGATGAGAAGGACCATAAGAATCGCCACGGGGATGAGAATTCGCCGCATGAACAGGGCGCGCCGGGCGCGAAGCTCTTTGAACTGCAGGGCAATCAGGAGCAGCCCGAAGGCAACGCACAGCCCCAGGCCGGTGGAAACACGCGTAAGGGTGGCAAGACCGGCAGCGAAGGCCATCCAGGAAAGCGTGGACGTGGTGAACTCACCTGCCACAAGGCCCTTTACCGCGAAGTAGACAAAGATAGCTGCAAAGGCGATGGCCCAGAAGATCACTTCCTGATAAACAGAGACTGTGAGATAGCCGACGCCGGCGCCCCCGAGAATTACGTAGGCCAGCATGAGGCCGAACGCCCATCCGGAATTGGGAATAGGGCCACAATATCGCCGAACCAGGAGTACGGTTCGGATTTTCATCATGCCGGCGAGGCAGTCAGCGACGAGGCAGGACCATGGAGTGATGTCCAGCTCCATCCGATGGGCGAGGAGAAGCGGCAGCCGCAATAGGGCGCATGTGATGCCCCAATACGAGTACACACGTCCGTCGCGCAGGAATCCTTCAAAACCGACCACCTCCGGATCGACATCGAACTGCCCATGCACCAAGTGATCGAGCATGCTGTTGAAGGTCATACCGAATGGCCCAGCGCTCCCGTGCAGCCTGAAAAGGATGAAGCCGTAACACTGGGCCATGAAGACGAGCAGGATACCCTGCAGCCAGTGATCGCTTAGATACAGCTTGCGTGCCGCATTGTTTCGATACATTGCGTATGGTCCTTCAATTCGAAGTTGTCCAAACCTATGCGAGGTCCGCCACAATCCTCAGGGCCAGAGTCTAACGGCGCATCTCTCTGGCAGCGCTGTTTGCTACCGGCTTCTGGGAGAGTGCGGAAGGAATTCTTCAGGCTGCACAGAAAATTGAACCGGAAGATATACCAGAGTGCCGCAATGCCATCCTTCATGCCAATTTTCTTTCCCTGCTCGTATGTACGCCCATGATACGAGATGGGAACCTAGTAGATGGCGACGCCCAGTTTGGCTAATTTTGCGGTCAGCTCAATCTCGAAGCCGAATCCGCTGCTGGTTATGGTC
>CAYWMR010000420.1:0-4626 GCA_964458965.1 uncultured Occallatibacter sp.
GTTCCCCAAACCGCAACGGTGGGCATGCGCGCCGCCAGCGCTCCCCGGTGCGCGCACGAGTCAATTCCCCGCGCCATCCCGCTCACAATCAGCAGGTGTCGCGCCGCCAGATCGCGCGACAGTATCTCAGCCATGCCCGACCCATACGGCGACGGATGCCTGGTACCCACCACCGCAATGGCCGGCCGCGCAAGCAGGTGCACATCTCCACGCACCCAAAGCACCGGCGGCGGATCGTAGATTTCCTTCAGCCGCTCGGGATACTCCGGGCAACTGAAGCTCACCAGCGTAGCCCCCTGCGCCGCCACCCGCGCCCACTCCTCCTCGGCCGCAATCCGCGCCTTGCCGTCAAAGATGAATTGCGCCGCCTGCGCCGGAAACCTCAACCCTTCCAACTCCGTCAGCCCCAGCTCAAATATCCGGCTAGGCGCGTTCAGCCGCTTCACCGCGTCCAGAATCCGTTTTGGACCCAGCCCCGGCGACAGCACGAGCGCCAGCCACGCCAGCCGGTCTTCATCAAGCTTCAAATTCGTTCCATCACCAGTTCGCGGCAAATTCTGCGCAGGAGTACTCACCCGCCTACAATTACTCCCACAGACCGAATGAATCGGTGATATAGCTCACAGTTTCTTGCTGCTGCGTTCAGCTATGTTGATTGCATAGATGGCGGAAAGAGCAATGCCCACCAAGACTGCAGGCGGCGAGGATCGGTTCAGACTCGCTGTTGAGTGCAGCCCGATCGCGATGATCCTGGCAAACGGCGCAGGCGCAATCGAAATGGTGAACACTGCAGCCGAGAGCCTGTTCGGATATACGCGAACCGAACTGCTTGGGCAGTCCGTCGAAATTCTAATTCCTGAAGGTCTTCGCGTCCGGCATCGGAATTTCCGCGCCGACTTTGCGTCCGCACCCCAGCCGCGCGCGATGGATCTTCGTCATGAACTCTACGCACAGCACAAAAATGGGAGCCTGTTTCCTGTCCAAATTGGGTTGAACCCGCTGGAGACTATAGACGGCATCGCGGTTCTGGCATCGATCACCGACCTCACCGCACGCCGGCAGATGGAGCAGATGTGGAGGCATTTTGCGTCGATCGTTGGGGCCTCCGAAGATGCCATCGTCAGCAAAACCATGGACGGAATCGTTGCCAGTTGGAATCCGGCGGCAGAGCGAATATTTGGTTATCCCGAATCCGAAGCTCTCGGAATGCCGATCGCCATGCTATTCCCGCCAGATCGGCTGGCCGAAGAGGCAGACCTCATGCAGCGTCTCGCCCGCGGCGAACAGATCCCCCGCTTCGATACGGTGCGTGTTCGCAAAGACGGCTCTCTGGTCGACGTTTCTGTCACACTGTCTCCGATCATGGACGAATTCGGAAACATCGTCAGGGCGTCCAAGATCGCCTCCGACATCACCGAGCGTAAAAGGTTCGAAAAGGATCTCTGGGAGCGGACTGCGGTCCTGCAGGCATTTGCTGATTGGGCGCCGGCGTCAATTGCCATGTTTGACTGCGAAATGCGCTACCTGGCGGCATCCCGGCAATGGCGTGACGAACTCGGCCTCGGAGAACGCAACCTGGCTGGCTTGAGCCATTATGAACTGTCCCCTAATGTCCCCGAACGCCATAGGGAGATTCATCGCCGCTGTCTGGCTGGCGCCATTGAGCGCTCTGAAGAAGATCATTTCATTCGCGAAGACGGCGCCGAAGCGTGGTTACGGTGGGAGATGAGGCCGTGGAGCTATCCAGACGGCGTGGCTGGGGGTATTGTTATCTGGACTCAGGATATTACCGCCTCAAAAAAGATCAATGATGAGATGAAGAGGTTGGCACTCACCGATCCGCTCACAAACCTTCCCAATCGCAGGCTCCTGATGGACAGGCTTAAGATGGCGATGACTTCAAGCGAGCGGACCGGCAAGAATGGCGCGCTGCTGCTTGTTGACGTTGACCACTTCAAACAAGTGAATGACTCCCTCGGTCACGACGCGGGCGACGCGCTCCTGCAACAGGCGGCCAATCGCCTGGCATCCTCTGTGCGCGCCTGTGATACCGTAGCGCGTTTTGGCGGCGATGAGTTCGTTGTTGTTCTGGAAGATTTGCACGAGAAATCAGAGATCGCCAGGGAGCATACATTGCAAATCGGCAGAAAAATTCTCGCTAAATTCAATAAGCCGTTCAAACTCGCATCGCGAGACCACAGCTGCACTGTGAGCATCGGCACGGCCTTCTTTGGAAAACAAAGGCAGAGTGAAGATGAGTTGCTCAAACGCGCTGACGGGGCTCTGTACCTGGCCAAGGCGGAGGGGCGTAACACAGTGAATTTTGCTTAGCGCTTCATTGAGCGGGCGCCGTGGCTCAACAGCGGGGTGTTCTCAGCAAACCGGAGATCGCGCGACCACCCAATTCCGACCGAATGCAGTCTCCCTCCGCATTTGCCGCCGGCCACGCAATGTTGACTCTACAGACACAATCCCACCCGCTCCACAGAATCCTTAACATCCGATTGTTACTCTAAGAAGCAGTGAACCCCGACCCCCACACCCGCCTGCGTGTTGCCGCCATCAACTTCCTCAATCCCGCGCCCCTCATGTGGGACTTCGAGCACCCTCCCCTCAACGCCCCCCTCGCCCTGCGCTATCAGGTCGACCGAATGTCCCCCTCGGACTGCGCCGCCCACCTTGCCGCCGGAATCGCCGACATAGGCCTTGTCCCCATAGCCGCCCTCGCCACCACGCCCGGCCTCAAAGTCCTGCCCGGCTGCACCATCGCCTCCAAGGGCCGCGTTCGCTCCCTGATTCTGGTCCGCCGCGCAGCTCAGCCCCTTACCAAACTGCGGTCCGTCGCAGCCGACACAGCCAGCCGCACCACCCTCGCCTATGCCCGCATCCTCTTTCACAAGTGGGGCAATCCGGGGGTCCCATTCCTGCCCGCGGCCGCCGATCTGGATGTCATGCTCGCAAAAGCCGACGCCGCCATCCTGATCGGAGACCCCGCCCTGCTTGCCCTTGAAGAGCGGGTCAACCGCTTCTTGCGCTCCGGCGAAGAGCTCGTCTATCACGACCTGGCCGAAGAATGGCACACCCTCACCGGCCTGCCCTTCGTCTCCGCCGTCTGGGCGTTTGCTCTACAACCAGCGGGTGCCCCCGGTCCCTCGCACCTGGGGACCGGGGAATCGATTGAGCTAATCTCCGACGACTTCATCCAATCCCGAAACCACGGCCTTCAGAACATCGATGCGCTGGCAGCGGAGTGGTCCGCGCGCCTGCCCATCCCGGAAGAGACGATCCTCGCCTATCTCTCCACCAACATCCACTACGTTCTGGACGAAGAGTGCATAGAAGGCATGAAAGTCTTTTTCCAAATCACCGCCGAACTGGGCATCCTGCCCCAATACGACCTCGCACTCTAGCCCAGGCGCAGCAAAGGCCGACTCGCAAAGCGAACCGGCCCGCCATCTATTCCCTAATCCCTATTCTCTATTCCCTGCCTCTATATCTCCCACCGCAGCAGCGCCGCTCCCACCGTAAATCCAGCGCCCACCGCGGCCAGCAGCACCAGGTCGCCCTTCTTCAGCTTGCCATCTTCGATGGCGGTCTCCATGGCCAGCGGAATCGTCCCCGCCGACGTATTCCCATACTTTTCAATATTGATAATCACCCGCTCCGGATCCATCCCCAGCCGGTCAGCCGTCGCGGTAATAATCCGCTTGTTCGCCTGGTGCGGGATAAAGCAGCCAAGGTCCGCGCCGGTGATACCATTCCGTTCCAGCAGCTTGGTCGTAGACTCGGCCATCTTGCGCACCGCAAACTTGTAAACCGCCTGCCCATCCTGATAGATGAAGTGCATCCCTGCGTCGATCGTCGCATGCGTCGTGGGATTCAGGCTCCCGCCGCCCTTCAGATTCAACGCCACGCCACCCGAGCCATCCACCTCGTGCACAAAGTCGATCAGCCCGATCTCGCCCTCACCCGCCGGCTCCAGCAGCACAGCCCCGGCGCCATCCCCAAACAGAATGCAGGTCGCCCGGTCCGCGTAGTTGGTCATCCGCGTATTCGCGTCGGCGCCAATCACCAGCACCTTCTTGTGCGCCCCGCTCTCCACCAGCTTCACGCCCGCCTGCAATGCGAAAACAAACCCCGAGCATCCCGCCGAAACGTCGAACCCCCACGCCCCTTTTGCGCCAATCTTGTCCTGCACCAGGCAAGCTGTCGAAGGAAACATCATGTCCGGCGTCACCGTGCCAACCACGATGCACTCTATCTCGCTCGGCTCAATTCCGCGCGCAGCCAAGCACTTCTTCGCCGCCTCCACGCACATATCGCTCGTGCCCAGGCCCGCCGCCAGCTTATGCCGTTCGCGGATGCCCGTGCGGTCAACGATCCACTGATCGTTGGTCTCCACCAGCTTTTCCAGGTCTTTATTGGTAATCACATCGGGAGGAACGTAGGTCCCAAGCGCCGAAATCTTGGCGCGCTGGCCCACGATAGGGCGAACAATAAGGCTCAATGCATATCTCCTTGAACAGGGGCGGCCGGCTGTTCACTGTCCACTGTTCACTGTTCACTGCATAAAAAGCGCCGGGTGACCCACTGCGCCCGTACTAGCCCGTTACCGTTGCTTCCTTC
>CAYWMR010000421.1:0-4625 GCA_964458965.1 uncultured Occallatibacter sp.
GGCACTTTTCGCGCCCTTTTGAGCAAAATATGGGCCTTGTGGAACGGGCAATATCAACCCTCGCTCCGCCTAGAAGTTCAACCGCCCAGTCAACTCCAGGCTGCGCGGGCCGGCGCCTTCCGCGGTTTGCAGCGCGGTGATGGCCCCGAAACCGGACGAATCGACCTGCATGTTGGGCGGCTCATAGTTGCGGTGGTTGAAGACATTGGCCGCTTCAAGCCCGAATTCAAGCTTCGACTTCTCGCGTAGAGCGATGTTCTTCAGCAGTGAGACCGAGTAATTGGCCGTGCCGGGGCCGATAACTCCACCAACGGGAGCGTTGCCAAACCTGCCAACCCCAATGCCACTGGGCGTTTGCAGGTTCAGGTATGGGAATGCGGCGGGGTTCAGCCACTGCGTGGTGTTGCGTTGCCCCGCGTAAAGCGAGACGCCGGTCAACTGGTCGGGCCGGGCCTGGCCAACCGTGGTGAGGATATTGGTGTTGGCCGGGTCGACGGTTTGTTCGTATGGAGTGAGAAACGCGCCGCTTTCCAAAATCGTCACACCGGCCAGTTGCCAGCCGCCCACAAAACCGTTTGCCACGGGATCGTTTGCGAGCCAGCGCTGTCCATGGCCGAAGGGCAGATCGTAAAGGTATGTGACCAGGAAGCGGTGGCGGCGATCGTAGATGACGTTGCCGTAGTCCAGTCCGGGATGAAAGCGGTCCGTGGCGAAGTTGCCTCCGGAAATCGCGAACGCGTTTGGCGTGGCGCCGCCGGCGTTCGAGAGGTCGCGCGTGTAAGTGTAGCTGGCATCGAAGGTTAGCGTCTTGCCGCTGTGGCGCGCTACCTCCACAGTGCCGGAGTTGTAGTTGCTCCATGCGGCGTTGGTTACCCCATCGATGACGCTCCAGCAGGGGTAGGGGCGATGGTCCGAGACCTGCGTTCCGCCGTCGGAGATGCAGGCGCCGGTTGCCGCCGGCCCGGGATCGGTGTTGTTGTAGCCGATGGTGTTGGCGGGCACCTGGTTCAGGTCTTCCATCGTTTCAAGATTGGTGCCGTGGCTTCCCGCATAGGAAAGCCTCATGCCGATGCCTGCGCCCAGATCCTGCTCGACGGTTACGTTCCACTGCTGCACTGAGGGGTCTTTGTAGTGGATCGGAAATGCGTAGTAGAAACCTGCAGTTCCGGTAGAGCTGCCCGCCGCACTGTCAAATGGATCGGGGAACGAGAGTACAGGAGTTACACCGTCAGCTTGATACGCCTGATTGTAGATACCGATGTAGCTCGCGTGAACCGCCCATCCGGAGACAAGCGAAAAACCGAGCGGGGCCTCGATGAACCGTCCCCAGCCGCCGCGGAGAACGGTCTTGTCAGTTCCATAAGGCCGCCATGCAAAGCCCAGGCGCGGACCCCAGTCATTCGCGTCGGTGTAGCGCAGGGATTGCGGAATGCCGGCCTGCTGCGCGGTGAGAATGGGTGTGGGTGCGATGGCGTTGATAAACTGCGTGGATTCAAACGATTCAGCCTTCGCATTGGGGACCACGACAGCGCCCGAGACCTGCTGGCCGCCTATGCTTGCACTGTAATCTGGCAAAAAGAATGCGGTGTTGTAGTGGGTCTCTTTGAGCGGAGGATGCAGTTCGTAGCGCAGGCCCAGGTTCAGCGTCAGGTTGGGCGTGATGTGCCAGTCGTCCTGTGCAAAGAAGCCGGAGGAATAACCAAGGCCATTCATGGTGTCGTTGTTCACGGTGCCAATTTCGGTGTAATCGGGATATCCAAGCAGGAACGAAGTAAAAGGGTCGCCAATGTTAGCGCCCACGGTCGAGGAGCCATCGAAGACATACCAGCCGGAGCGATAGTTGCCGAAAACGTTGTCGTCGTGATCGGTGAGGCGCTTGAAGTCCACGCCGAATTTGAGGATGTGCTTTCCTTTGCTCCACGAGACGTTGTCGAGGACTTCAATAATCTGTCCGCGCTGCACCCCGGGGTTCCCCGCGCCAGTAGCCATAAAGCCGTTGATGAGTACTTGCGGCGCCTCAGACCACTGGGTATCGGGCTCGGTGATGGCGGTGATTCCTGTCTGGGCAAGCAAGGCGGTGGTGGAGTAACTCTGCTCCTCTGAAGTGTGCTGGGCGTTATAGCCTCCGCGAAACTCGTTGAGCAGGTTGGGAGTGAAGACGTAGTTATGAGCGAAGGTCAGGCCTTCATCGATTTCGGGAGTATTCCACGAACCCTGCAGCGGGCTGCCCGCCGTTCCGCAATAAGAGAAGGTGCAGTAAGAGGCGGGAGCCGTGGTGACCTGGCGATTCTTGTAGGAGAAGCGGGCAAACATCGACTGCTTCTCCGAGAGCACATCGTCAAGGCGCACGTCGCCCTGATTGGCCGAGATAGGCGAGGGGAAGTTCGTCTGGAAGTTATTGGCGTAGGAGCCGGGAGCGCCGTAATTGGGCATGGGCATTAGATAGGTGAGCAAATTGGCTGAGATGGGACTGATGGGCACGTTGGATGGATCGATGGGAGTTACCCCATCGGGCTGATAAATGGCCGCAATTCCCTGCCCAGCAAGATAGTTGGTGAGGTTGCCGTTGCGCATATCGGTGGAGGGGACGCTTACCAGGATGGGCGTTTGGCGCGGGAGACGCAGGCCCTCGAAGCTGGAGAAAAAATAAGTCTTCCTATCGCTCTGAGAAAAATGCGGAATCCTCAGCGGGCCGCCCAGCGTGCCGCCGAAGTCGTTCATGATGATCTTCGGCTTGGAGAGCGCAAACGGATTGTTGGAGTTGAAGATCGTGTTTTCGTGGTTCTCAAACAGGCCGCCGTGGAAGCGATTTCCTCCGGCTTTGGAGACGGTGGTAATGTCAGCCACTCCGCTGAATTCGGCGTTGTTGTTTGACTCACTGACGCGAATCTCTTCAATGGAGTTGAAGGAGGGAAACATCTCGTTGACAGGGCCGGAGTACTCGACGCCTACCGATGAGATTCCGTCAACGGTGACGCTGAGCAGGGCCGCGGTGGCGCCCATAACGGCCAGATTGCCGCCGTCGTCGGTCTGGACGCCGGCCTCGGTGGTGAGCGTGGAGATTGGGCTGGTGGAACCGGTTGAGCGTGAGTAGATGGCCACCGGCAGGTCTACCAACTCGTCGCCTGTCTTGGTGACAGCAAGGTTAGAGACATCGGTGGTAACCACCGGTGTTGGGTCGTCGAGGACGACGACGGTCTCGTTATACGCGCCGGCTTTGAGCACCGCATCCATGCGGCGCGTTTCGCGGGCGGTAAGCACGATTTCAGGCAGCGATTCCTTTTGAAACTGCGTCGCGGTAAAAGTGAGGGCATAGCGGCCCACATCGATGTTCTTGAATGCATAATCTCCGTTCGCATCGGTAACCAGCGTGCGGGCAGCGTTGGTTCCGGTATTGACCAGCGCGACCTGAGCGCCAGGAACCAGGGCGCCGCTGCTGTCTCGCACGGTACCCAGAATTGAGCCGAAGGTGGATTGCGCCGGCAGCGGACAGGCAGCCGGCAGAATGAGACAACAGGCGAGGAGCGTTCGCGGCGCGGCGAGACGGCGAACACCGGCGGGGAAAAAGAAAGGACGCATGCGGTTCCCTTTCAAAAAGGATTTACGGTGGTGACGATTTTTCTTCGCCTATAAATTGTTTTCTCTACAAATGTAGCCCCTGTGGCAAGGCACGCGACCGTCTTTTTCAGGATTTTTTCGTGATGGATTGGCGAGCCTGGAATTGGCTGCCGGAAGGGACGCTGATCGCCATGAAAGATTTGTCCGGCGCGGAGCGCGCTACTGCCCTGAGAAGAGGCCGGCATCAAAATGGTGGCGCATTTGCAAAACAAGGCCGGGAGTGTTTCAATCGGAATATTGAAACAGGGGTGCTCCAAGAATTGGGGCTGAGATAATACCCTAGAACCCGATCCGGATAATGCCGGCGTGGGAAGTTTCCGAAGCAAAGCGGCCTTCCTTTTTTGAATCGTGGCGACAGTTCCCCTGTTTCATCGGTTGAAACCAAGGGGATCCTATGCTCGATGCCGCAGTCGCTTCAATCACCCAAAGTCAATTCCATTCGATTCCTTTCGCTTGCCGGCGAGTGTTCCGGAGCCTTACGGACGACCCTTTATCTATTCTCCAATTGAGATGCGGGCCCGTGGTGGCCTGGTTTTTAGCGCTTGGTTGTCTTGCTGTCTCACCCCTGGCGTTCTGCCAGTCCGCGGCTCAATCGGGCGCCAGCCAGCAGCCTGCAACAGCGAGCCCCCCCCCGGCTGCCGAAGCGCAGAAACCAGAAGCGACCCAGCCCCAGGTTCCGCGGGTGACCACGACGGTGGTGGTGCACGGCACCGTGAAGGACGATTATCTTCCCGAGACCGTCACCGTGGGCACATTCGATGGCGCGGCGCTGAAGGATACGCCGCTTTCGGCCACGGTGATTACTCGCGACTTGCTAAACGACCAGGTTTCCCGGCTGCTCTCCGACGTGGTGAAGAACGACGCCTCTGTCGGCGACGATTACGTGCCGGTGGGCTACTACGGCGTGTATGAGATTCGCGGCTTCCCAATCGACCTCGCGACCGGTTTAGAGGTCAACGGCATGACCATCGCCGGCGAGCAGGATGTGCCGCTCGAAAACAAGGAGC
>CAYWMR010000422.1:0-4623 GCA_964458965.1 uncultured Occallatibacter sp.
GGACTGCGCGGCAAGGCTGCACGGCTGAAGGAAGTGGACCGCGCGACGGGCAAGGTTCGCGCGTAGATTTCGGTAGTCCCGGATACACTACCCCTGGCCTTGCGGCTGGGGGTTTTGCTTTGGTGCGGACTTTGTCTTTTTCCAGGCGATTTGCTCTCTATACTCAATGCATGGCCCGGGAACCAGTTTGCGGATTCGCGCTCGAAAATGCCGCTCGCAAGCGCGGCGCGTTGCGCATTGCGGGGCTGGACGAGGTGGGGCGCGGGCCGCTGTTTGGACCGGTGGTGGCTGCGGCGGTGATTCTGCCCCTGGGCTGCCACTTGCAGGGGCTGACCGACTCAAAGAAGCTCTCGGAGCAGAAGCGAATTGAGTTTGACTTGGAGATTCGCGCGAATGCCGTGGCTTGGGCGATCGCATCTGTGGACGCGGAGACGATTGACCGCATCGACATTCGCAAGGCATCGCTGCTGGCCATGCGGCTGGCCGTTCAACAACTGGCACTGAGCCCGGACTACCTGCTGGTGGATGGGCGCGATACCATTGACTGGCCGTGTCCGCAGCAGGCCGTCATACAGGGCGATGCAACCAGCCTTTCGATTGCCGCCGCGAGCGTGCTGGCCAAGGTGTACCGCGACCGGCTGCTGGTGGAGCTGGACCACGAGTTTCCTGGGTATGGACTGGCAAGCCACAAAGGGTATGGCTGCCCCGAGCACCTGGCAGCGCTGGCACGGCTGGGGCCGACGCCGCTGCATCGCAGGAGCTTTCATCCGGTGGCGCAGAGGGCGCTACAATTCGACTGAAGGTGTGATGAGCGACAAAAACACAAGTTCGGCAAAACAAGACGTCGCCATGGAGTTCTGCGGACTCCCACTCATCGGACAAAGACTTCCTGCCCCGACCCTGAGGGTACCCCGGCGCCCAAATGGGGCACAGCTTCGTTCCCTGTGTTTTGGCGAAGCCGGTGAACGAATGAAATGCTGTGGAGGGTTGTGGTGAATCGGCTGCGTTGGATTTCGTTGCTGCCCGTGCTGTCGATTGCTTGCCTGCTGGTGGCGGGCTGCAACAAGTACCAGCACAAGAAGCCCGACCCCACCAAAGGCGTGGTTACGGGCGTGGTGATGTGCACGGACACAGGCAAGCCGGCGCGCTTTGCCACGGTGACGCTGACGACCGCGCCCAAGGTGGGAGAGAAGAGCGACAGCGGCGATCCGCTGCCCGCTGCGGAAACTACTGTGACCGATCTCGATGGGCGCTTTCGCCTGGAAGCCGTTCCACCCGGACACTACTACGCTTTTGCAACGCTGGAAGGGTATCTGGACCCGACGCTGGCGCTTGATCCGGACAAGCTTAGAGCCACATCCGTGGGCGTGGAGCAGCGGCGCTATTCGATTGAGCAGTGGAAGGATCACCTTACGGAGGTGACCGTTGTCGTGCGCCGCGTCTCCGATGTATCGCTTCAAATTGAGCGCGGAGCGGAGATTGCGGGAACCGTTACTTTCGACGACGCCAGCCCGGCGATTGGCATGCATTTCCAGGTCTTCCGCAAGACGGAGAAGGGCGCTTGGACCGATGTGGGGCTGTCGCTGATGGATTCGTGGACGATGCATGCGCTGAGCGATGGCCATGGTCGGTTCAGCATTACCAACCTGCAGGCAGGCGAGTACACGGTTTGCGCGCTGATGCCGGCGGATACTGAGCCTTCGGCTCCGCGGGTTTGCCTGGGGAATGTGTTTCGCAGAAAGAACGCAAAGACGGTGAAGGTGCAGGCAGGAGAGATGGCTGGCGGGACGGACATCGAGATTCCTCTTACCGGGCTGCATACCGTGAGTGGCAATGTGACTGCCCTGGTGGATGGACACGCGCTGGGCAAAGGAACGTTGCGGCTGCTGTATGCCGACGACCGCGAGAAAATGCGCGAGGTTGCGCTTGAGGAGGATGGAAGTTTCTCTTTTGAATATGTGCCGGAAGGGAAGTATATTTTGCGCGTGGAGGGGGCGCAGGATGCGGATGTGAAGGGTGCGGAAGGTGCTCAGGGGGACCAGGACGCTGCGGCGGGAAAGGCTGCTCCGGTGGTGCGGTATGCAGATAAGGAGATTCCGTTGACGGTGCAGGAAGATGTGGTGGATGTATCGATGGCTGTTGGGGTAACTCCGCCGGATAAGCCGGTCAGTCAGTAACATGCGGGTGGGCGCTTCGGCTGGATGCGGCGGGGGGTTAGCTGCCGGGTACGGGAGCAACTGCCTTTCTGCGCTTGGCCCACTTTTGTTGGAGGATCCACGCGGGGCGGGCGGCTAGCAGGATGGCCAGGCAGATGGTCAGATTCAGGGGCGCGAGCACGCCGGGCTTCACCTGCCACCAATAGTGAATGGCTCCGCAAATTGCGGCGAGGTAGACGAGCTTGTGCAGGCGGTTCCAGTTTTTGCCGCCTAGTTTTTTTATTGCCCAGGTGGTTGAGGTAAGCGCCAATGGCAGCAACAGCAGCCACGCGGCCACGCCGATGGTGATGAACTTGCGCTTGGCGATATCGTCTAGCATTGCGTTTATGTCGAAGGCGGAGTAGAGCGCGACATAGGTGAGCATGTGCACGGTGGCGTAGAAGAATGCAAAGAGGCCGAGCAGCCTGCGGAATTTGATGAGCCAATTGAGGCGCGGCGAGAGCCTGCGCACAGGCGTGATGGCCAGCGTGAGAATGAGCAGCAGCAGAGCGTTATAGCCGGTTGTGAGGGCGAGCTTTGAAGTGGGGTCGGGGCCGAGCGTGTTGGTCGCGGCTCCATAGGCGAGCAGCGCCATGGGCCACAGGCAGGCTATCCAGGTGAGCGTCTTGATGAGGATTAGTGTTGGTCGTTTCATGGTTTGCCTAAGGGACTGAGCGACTAAGGGACTGAGGGACCAGGCGGCGGGGTTTTCGTTTCTCCGAAATTGACTTGATAATTAACCGGTGTGTGCCGTTGGGATTGAAGGCTACCTTCGCTCTTGCTTCCGCTTCGCGCATCAGGGCTTGAATCGACTCCATGCTGAGCGCGTCGGCAGAGGGCAGAACAATATGCCTGGCCACGCTTCCGCTTCCACGCAATACTTTATCGGGGTCGGGCAATCCCGCAGCTTGCAAGAAAAACAAACTCACCCACCGGGGAAACAGTGCAATGGAAAAGATTGCTTCTGAAGACTTTTCTGTGGGGCCATAGCCGATTGCAAGCGCGTTGTAATTGTCGTAGACGAGTTCAAGCGCTGTTGGATAGAGTTCGCGCATGCGGGCGCGGATTGCCCTGGCCAGAGAAGCGATCTCCGGCGTGTATTGGTCGATGAACGAAACTAACTGTTGCTCTGCGTCTTCGGGTTGGGGCATACTCTGTTCCCTGCTCTTCAAAAATCCCGCTTCAAATTCATTCCGGTATAGAGCGAGGCTACCTGGTCGCCGTATCCGTTGAACATTAGCGTGGTGCGGCGCTGCGCATAGATCGGCTGGCCGATGCGGCGCTCAGTTCTCTGGCTCCAGCGGGGATGATCGACGTTGGGGTTGACGTTGGAATAGAAACCGTATTCGCTGGGGCCCATGTCGCTCCAGGTGGTTGGGGGCATCTTGTCGAGGAAGCGCACAGTCACAATGGACTTGGCGGATTTGAAGCCGTACTTCCACGGGACCACGATGCGCACGGGCGCGCCATCCTGGTTGGGAAGCACCTCGCCATAGAGTCCAAATGTCAGCAGCGTCAGCGGGTTCATGGCCTCATCCATGCGCAGGCCCTCGGAGTAGGCCGAGTAGAACGAAGCTTCCCCCGCCCACTTCTCCACGCGCCGGTCGTAGTAGGAGAGAAACTGCACATACTTTGCGGTGGACAGCGGCTCGCACTGGTTGATGAACTCCGACAGGGAGTAGCCGACCCAGGGAATGACCATGCTCCACGCTTCGACGCAGCGATGGCGATAGACGCGGTCTTCAAGCGGGCGCAGTTTGAGCAGCGCTTCAATGTCGAAGGTCTTCGGGGTCTTGACTTTTCCTTCGACGCGAATGGTCCAGGGGCGCGTGGGAAGGCCGCCGGCATTCTGTGCGGGGTCGCTTTTCTGCGTGCCGAACTCGTAGAAATTGTTGTAGTGGGTTATGTCTTCGTAGCTGGTGAGGGTTTCGCCGGTGGTGGTGAGCGGGCTCTTGACGGTTTCTAGCTTGGTTCCGGCTTGTACGCGGATGCGGGGCTCGAAGATGTCGGCCAGACGGTCGGCGCCCAGGGCTGCTGCGGTGGCTGCGGCGAGGCCGGATGCGGCGCTGCGGAGAAAGCGGCGGCGGCTCTTGTACTGGAGGTATTCGTCTCGGGAGGTGATGGCGGAAGAGGGAATGTCGGGCGGCTTGCCGATTAGCATTTTTGACCTCGCGATGGGGAAAGTTCTGTCGCAATGATTAGACACGATGGAGGGGCTGCGCGTTACAAGATCCTTGCAAATGGCCATTGTCCGAACCGCCGCGCACGCCACAGATAGATCAGCGTCCCGGAAACTCCAATCCCTGCTGCTACAGCCAGGCCGCCGAGCGCGTGGCTGCGGTTGACCAGCATGAAGATGAACCCACCAACAGCCACCAGCGGCGGGAGTGGATAAAACGGCATCCTGAAGGGACGATCGAGCTGCGGC
>CAYWMR010000423.1:0-4596 GCA_964458965.1 uncultured Occallatibacter sp.
TTAAGAAGTCTGCTGCTGCGTTAAGAAGTCTGCTGTTGCGTTAAGAAGTCTGCTGTTGCGCATATATTTTGGCCGCGCCCACGGCAAGCGCGCGGATGCGGGCAATCATACCCACCCGCTCGGTTACGCTGATGGCTCCGCGAGCGTCAAGAAGATTAAACAGGTGCGAGCAATTCAATGCCAGTTCGTATGTTGGCAATAACGGAAAGCGATGCTTCTCACTGACTGTCGCGCCGTCGCCTGCAAACAGTGCATTGCCCTCGGCCAGCAGCGTCTGCGCTTCCGCCTCGTACAGATTGAAGTGCGCCCAAAGCTTCTCCACGTCTGCGCGCTCGAAGTTATACACCGAGTACTGTAACTCTTCCGTGTGGCGCACATCGCCGTAAGTCACTTCCGCGCCGGTCTCCGGATCGCGTGCCCACACAATGTCGTAAATCGAGTCCAGTTCCTGGAGTACCTGTGCAATGCGTTCAAGGCCATAAGTCAGCTCGGCGCAAATGGGGTCCAGATCGAGGCCGCCGCACTGCTGGAAGTAAGTAAACTGAGTTATCTCCTGGCCGTCAAACTGCACCTGCCAGCCAACGCCCCACGCACCCACGGTGGGGCCCTCCCAGTTGTCTTCTTCAAACTTGATATCGTGCTTGGCAAGGTCAATCCCGATAGCCTCGAGCGATTCCAGGTAAAGCTCTTGTACATTCACCGGCGGTGGTTTCAGGATGACCTGGAATTGCGTGTGCCGGAACAGCCGGTTGGGGTTCTCGCCATAGCGGCCGTCGGCTGGCCGGCGCGAGGGCTGAGCGTAGCCAACGCGATAGGGCTTTGGCCCCAGCACGCGGAGAAAAGTCTCCGGCGCCATGGTGCCTGCGCCCACCTCCACGTCGTAGGGCTGCTGCAGCACGCAACCGCGCGCGGCCCAAAAGCTTTGCAGGCGGAAGAGCAGCTCCTGAAAGGTGAGCGGGGCGGTTTTCGGTTGGGATACAAGCTGCGATGAAGGCACGGCAACTCTCTCTTGATGGGACTGGGTAGATTTTAACAGCCTGCCCGCGCTCAGTCGCTCAGCGCCATTGGCGGGCGAGAGAATGCCCTGTCGATTCGTTATTCAGTTTCGGACGGCTCGGCTGGTCGCGTCAGTTGCGCCTCCGCGGCCTTGCGAATTGACTCCACGTCCGCGATGTCCTGCGGTCTTCCGGCGGCCAGTTTCGACTGGATCAGGTCGTTCGCGGAGATGAAATGCGCCTTCAGGCCGCTCCTTGGATCGATGACGCCTTCAACGCGCCGCTCCCAGATCTCCTCAAAATCCAAGCCGGGAATATCGGGTAGAATGTCGAAGCCGTATGGATCGCGTCCAAAACGAAAGAAACTGCCGCGCTGGACGAAGTCTTCCGGTTCTATGCCTTGGAGCGGCGCGCCGAAGGCAGCCAGAGCGGCGTAGACTGCTTGCGCGTTCCTGGAGTCAGCCTTGATAAAAAGGTCGATATCTTTGGTAAAGCGGGGCTGTGCGTGATAGATGACCGCGTATCCGCCCACAATCAAGTATCTAACTCCATGGGCATGGAACGCGGACAAAAGGTCTTTGTAGTCTTGGACCATCCGGCTCGATCTCCCAACCTTTCAGCGCGTAGGCGTCCTGGACCATCGTCTCGACCGCGTCCATCCGCTCATGCACGGGCCGGCTCTGCCAGTAACGATACTCGTCGGCCTTCATCTCGTCGAAGCTCGCGTACTTGCGCAGGATCGCTTCCATGCTTCCATTGTTTCACCGTAAGGCGACGGAATCAATGCTTCGATTCGAGGATTCAACGAAAGGGATTCCTGGGCTGGAAACTTCCGTACCTCTGGCCGTCTTAGCCACGGTATCCCGAAAGATCCAGCTTATTCAGATTCAAACAGCGATTTGGCCAGGCCCGATTGACGGATGATGCTTTGAAGGGTGCCGCGCCGGAGCGGATCGTGGAGCGGCACAGGGACCGTAATCGTGCTTCCCTCGGCTTTCAACTGCATGATCCGATGACGGCCCCGCTGACGCACAGCGGCGAATCCGTGCCCCTCAAGAATCTTGCAGACTTCTGAGCCCGAGAGGACTCGGAATCTACCCAACGGGCACCTCGACCTGAGTCACAAAGACTTCGCTGTGTAAGCGCCGCGAAACCTCGGAAGGAGAGGCGGTCTCAAAGAAGAGGGATAACGCTTCGACAAGATTGGCGCGCGCCTCTTCAATCGTAGCGCCCTGGCTCGCGATATCGACTTCGGGGCAAAGTGCCACGAAGCCATCGTCCTCGCGTTGGATAATCGCCGTCATTCTTTGCTGGCTAGCCATACTCGGATTCTACGCCATTGGTGATCGTTGTGGACATCGGACCGGATTCGGCGGGTTCTCAACCGCCGAGCCGCCCCAGCGCTTCGGCCGAGCGCAGTTTGCGCTCCAAATGGCGCTCGAGGGCTTGCAAGGTGAACCGGCGCAAGTCCTGACCGCGGCGGCGCGGCCAAGGCTCGCCGGCAAATGCGGTAGCGGGAGCCCTGAGCATGCGCTGCGCCAGTTGCCAGGAATCCGCCGATAGGCCACCTGCGTTAGCGCCCCGATGGAGAGCGCAGAAAAGCCCGTCGCCCAGCGTATTGAAACTGGTTTCCCCGGCAACCAGCGGTTCGCCGCAGGCCGTACAGCGGCCGATGTCGGGCAGTAAGCCCATCAGCCGCGTTATCCAAAGCGAGAAGTAGGTCAGCGCCATCCAGGGCTGGACGATTTCTGACTGGACCACGGTGGTCTGTTCCAGAACCGCCAGCAGGAGCCGGAAGGCCGTCTCCTGCGGATCGTGGTCCGGCAAAGCCTCTTCCAGGACCTCGGAGAAGAAGCTCAGCACCGCGACCCGCGCATGATCCACTGGCGCCGACAGGGGAGAGCGGATGATCTCAAGTTGGTCCAGCCGGACCAGTTCCTGGCGGGGCCGCTCGGCAAACCAGGCCCGCGTCACGGTCATTGGCTCGAGGGCGCCGCCGAACCGTTTGCGGCTTTTCAGGGCCGATTTGGCCACTCCTTTGATCTTCCCGTAGTCGCGCGTGAAGAAGCTGACAATCAGGTCGGCTTCATTCACCGGCCAGGTGCGCAAAACCACGGCTTCGGAGGTGAGTACGCTCATGCAGTCTCATCATCGCATTTGCCGGCCTCTGGAGGATTCGGAAAAAATGCTATGATACAAGGAGGATTGCTTATAAGTAAGGAAAATAGGTAAGAGAAAGGAAAAATGGAATGTTCAAGGCGAAAGTCACATCCAAAGGACAAATTACGATCCCCAGGCAGGTGAGGGAGGCGATGGGGTTGAAGGCCAGCGAGAAGGTCGTCTTTTTCGAGGCGGAGAACGGCGAATTCATCGTCCGCCGGGTCGGTTCAATCATGGAAATGGCCGGATGCCTGGCTGGGTTCGAGGCGCCGAAGACTGATGAGGAGATGAATCGGCTGCTTTCGGCCTACGGGGCGGAGCTCGATGACGCGACGAAAAGTGGCGCAACGGCCCTCAGGGACGGAGAAGCTGCGTGACCGGATTGGATACGAATGTGTTGCTCCGCTACTTTCTCGATGACGATCCACTGCAGAGTCCGCTTGCGCGCCGAATCATGAGTTCTCTTACAGTTGCCGATCCAGGATGGATAGGGTTGGCCACCGTTCTGGAGTTTGCTTGGGTGTTGAAATGCAGGGATCGCGCCCAACGAAGCGCTGTTGCATCAACTCTCGACCGGTTGCTGGCACAGGATGCCATAGTGGTGGAACAGGCTAATGTTGTTGCGCTGGCAGTGCGTCGATTTCGGTTTTCCAGAGCCGATTTTGCGGATTGTCTGATTGCTGCTTCCGCTCAGGCCGCCGGGTGTGGCAAGACGGTGACCTTTGATCGAATCGCAGCCCGGGATGCGGGAATGCAACTTATTGTTTGAGCAATTTCAATAGACGTTGCGTTATTTTTTGGGACGCGTCTGCGGGATGGGAGGGTACAATCGGAGGCAGAGGTTCCAAATGCCCACCGCAATGGTCACCTTTAACGGCCGCATTACACTTCCAACCCACGTACGCAGACAGTTAGGACTGAAGATCGGCGACAGTGTGGATTTCGTGGAAATCGAAAAGGGTCGGTTCGCCATCACGCCCGGCTCCAGCTCAACCATGGACCTTGAGGATTGCACTCCCGACATGGTCCAGGTTCCCAGCTACGATTAGCGTAGCGGCATTCTTCCAAACCCAACCCTTCAAACTGGCCCGTCGGGGACCGTTAATCCCGCGACGCAACCCTCTGTGCATTCAAATGCCCAGCGACAAACGCGCATCCCGCCAGGCGGAATGCGCGCGTCGAGCCTGTTGAGCCGCAAGAGAAAGCCTCGTTCGCTTAGCGTCCGTAGTGGGCGGCGTTTTTCTCAGTAAAATGGGCCCACTTTTCCGGCAGGTCATCCTGGGCAAAGATAGCCGAAACCGGGCACGCCGGAACGCACGCGCCGCAATCGATGCACTCAACCGGATCGATAAACAACTGATCCGCTTCGGCGTGGCCATCTTCGTCCTTCTTGGGGTGGATGCAATCGACGGGACAGGCGTCCACACAGGCGGTGTCCTTG
>CAYWMR010000424.1:0-4584 GCA_964458965.1 uncultured Occallatibacter sp.
GACTGCCCCCAGGCAGGCCCGCCGAAACCGAAATCGTAGGGAAATCGACCTGCGGCAAAGGAGAAACAGGAAGAACGCTGAACCCCAGGCCGCCGCAGAGCAAGACGCCAACCGTAATCAGAGTCGTGGCAACCGGACGCCGGATGAAGGGGGCGGAGATGTTCATGTTCCCTCCGCCGGACTCGGGTTCGCGCCTTCTTCCTCGTCCCTCGGTTTCCGCGTGACGCGATGCCCGATGCGATCGAAGAAGATGTAGATCACAGGTGTTGTGTATAGCGTGAGCACCTGGCTCAGCAGCAGCCCGCCTACCATTGCAATGCCCAGCGGGCGCCGCAACTCCGAGCCCATTCCCGTGCCCATCGCCAACGGAATCCCCGCCAGTAGCGCGGCCATCGTCGTCATCATGATAGGACGGAACCGCAGCAGGCAGGCTTCGTAGATTGCATCCGTCGAGTTCTTCCCGTGCTCCCGCTCGCCCTCCAATGCGAAGTCCACCATCATGATTCCGTTCTTCTTCACAATGCCGATCAGCAAAATAATTCCAATAATGGCAACCACGCTCATGTCCTGCTTGAAAAGAATCAGCGCAAGCAGCGCGCCCACGCCGGCGGATGGCAACGTGGAAAGAATGGTGATGGGATGAATGAAGCTCTCGTACAAGACGCCAAGCACGATATAGACAGCAGCCAGTGCTGCAATAATCAGCAGCCCTTCATTGGCCAGCGAGCCCTCAAACGAAGCAGCCGTTCCCTGAAACCCGTACTGCACGCTAGCCGGCATGTTCAGCTCCTTCTGAACCTTTTCAATGGCTGTTATCGCGCCGCCCAGCGCTGCGTCGGGTGCAAGATTGAACGATATGGTTACCGCCGGGAACTGCCCCTGGTGGTTGATCGAGAGCGGCTCAAGCGTTCTTTCAATATGCGTGAACGCACTCAACGGCACGGCGTTCGATGGCGCGGAACTGGTGGTTGTATTTGTGCTTGATGCGGCGCCGTTCGAGCCGACGCCGGATTTGAGCGCATTCCCAGGCGCAGTCAGCGCGGAAGACGACGGAGTATACGCAACCGATGTTGTGGTCGCATTCGAACCGGCGGAAGAGGACCCCGAAGACGCGAACGACGAGGAGGCCGCGGGTCCGCTTCCGCCGTTGGAGACACCGGCTTGAATGTATAAATCCTGAAGCTTGGCGGGGCTCTGCTGGCTGCTTGGTTCCGATTCAAGAATCACATGGTACTGATTCAACTGCGTGTACATCGTGCTGATCTGCCGCTGTCCATAAGCATCGTACAGCGTGCTGTCTATGGTCGAAGGCGCTATTCCAAGCCGCGATGCGGTCACTCGGTCGATCACCAGCGACACCGCCAGGCCTCCGGTTTGCTCGTCGGTAGCCACATCGGCAAGCTCCGGCAACTGCTTCATCTTTTCTACCAGTTTGCCCGTCCATAGGTTCAACTCGGCGGGGTCGGGATCCTCCAGTGTGTATTGATACTGCGTTCGGCTCACGCGGTCGTCCACCGTGATGTTCTGCACGGGCGACATGTAAAGCTCAACTCCGTCCACCTGCTTCAGGTTTGTCTGCAGCCTGCGAATCACATTGGCTGCGCTCAGCTTGCGCTCCTCAATCGGCTTGAGATTGATGGACATTCGTCCGCTGTTCAGCGTGGTATTGGTCCCGTCCGCGCCAATAAACGATGACAAGCTTTCCACTGCTGGATCCTGAAGTACTATGTGCGCCAGTTGCTGCTGCTTCTCAGCCATGGCCGCAAACGAAATAGTCGCCGGAGCCTGCGAAATCCCTTGAATCACGCCCGTATCCTGCGTTGGAAAAAATCCCTTGGGAATATAGATATAGAGCAGGACCGTGAGTATCAGCGTGGCCAAAGCAATCAGCAAAGTGAAAGTCTGGAAGCGAAGCACGAACTTCAGCGTGCGCCCGTAAAATGCAATGACGTTCTCGAACACCCGCTCGGAAGCGTTATAGAAGCGGCCCTGCTTTTCTTTGGCAGTGTGGCGCAGAATTCGTGAGCACATCATCGGCGTCAGCGTCAGCGATACCACCGCCGACAAAATAATGGTGACCGCCAGCGTAACCGCGAACTCGCGAAATAGCCGCCCAATAACTCCGCCCATAAACAGCAGCGGAATAAGCACCGCAATCAGCGAAACCGTGAGCGAAATAATGGTGAAGCCAATCTGTTCCGCGCCCTTCATCGCCGCCACCATGGGCGAGTCCCCCGCCTCGATATAACGCGAAATGTTCTCGATCATCACAATCGCGTCATCGACCACGAACCCCGTCGAGATGGTCAGCGCCATCAGCGAAAGATTGTCCAGGCTATAGCCCAGCGCATACATCGCGCCGAAGGTCCCCACCAATGAAACCGGCACCGCAATGCTGGGAATGATGGTTGCGTATAGATTGCGCAAGAAGAGAAATATCACCATCACCACCAAGGCGACGGTCAGCATCAATTCAAACTCCACATCGGAAACGGAAGCGTTGATGGCCGTCGTCAAATCGGTGAGCGGAGTAACCGTGATCGAGGCAGGCAAGTTCACCTCAAGCTGAGGAAGAATTGCCTTGATGGCTTTTACAACGCTGATGGTATTGGCGCCAGGCTGCCGTTGAATGTTCAGAATCACAGCCGGCGTCTCATCCATCCACGCTGCCTGCTTGTTGTTCTCGATTCCGTCTACAACTTGCGCCACATCCGTAAGCATGATGGGCGCTCCGTTCCGATAGGCAACCACGACTTTTCGATAATCGCTGCTGGTCACCAATTGATCGTTGGCGTTGATCTGGTAATCCTGATGCGGCCCGTCGAAGTTGCCCAAAGCCTGGTTGACGCTCGTTGCAGTAAGCGCCGTGCGCAGATCCTCCATGTTCAGCCCATAAGACGAAAGCGCCGTTGGATTGGCCTGAATGCGCACCGCCGGCTTTTGCCCGCCGCTGATGCTTACCAGGCCAACCCCGGCCAACTGCGAGAGCTTCGGCGCCAACCGTGTATCCACAAGATCTTCGACCTGAGAAAGCGGCATCGAATTGGAAGTGATGGCCAGCGTCAGTACCGGAGCATCCGCAGGATTGGTCTTGCTATACACCGGCGGCGCAGGCAGGTTCGAAGGCAGGTAGCTCTGCGATGCGTTGATCGCAGATTGCACCTCCTCCTCCGCGATGTCGATATTCAGAGTCAGCGCGAATTGCAGCACGATGACAGACGACCCGCCGGAACTGGTCGAGGTCATCTGGCTCAGTCCCTGCAACTGCCCAAACTGCCGCTCCAGCGGAGCGGTCACCGTGGTCGCCATCACGTCGGGATTGGCCCCAGGATAAAACGTCAGCACCTGGATGGTGGGGTAATCCACCTGCGGAAGCGCGGAAACGGGCAGCAGCGTGTATGCAACCGTTCCCACCAGCAGGATCGCGGCCATCAGCAGCGAGGTTGCAACAGGGCGCTGGATGAATGGCCCGGAAGGATTCACGGAGTATTGCTCCCAGCGGAGTTGGCCCCAGCCGCCCCCTTCGCTATCACCACCTTGCTCCCGGCCTGCAACTTGTCAAAGCTGCTGGTGGCCACAATTTCGCCGGGATTGACCCCCTGCACCGCGGCCATGCCGCCGTCGGAAACACCCGTCTTCACGTTACGAACGCTCGCGGTACATGGGGTGGTTTGGGTGCAGTTCGCGGGCACCGTAGTCGCCGTCCCGTTCGAAATCACGTAAACGAAAGCCGCCTGTCCGTTATGCTGAATGGCTCCGCTGGGAACCTCCGTGACGCCGTCCACCGTATTCACCAGCAACCTGGTGTTGACAAACTGATTCGGAAACAGCGCGCCGTCCTTGTTATCGAACAGTGCGCGCAACTTCACCGTTCCGGTAGTCGTGTCAATCTGGTTATCTACGGTGTACAGCTTTCCCGATGCTATCTTTGCGGTCTGCGCGCGATCCCATGCCTCCACCGGCAGCGTGTGCACCTTCCGCATCCGCGCCGACACCTGTCCCAGGCTATCCTCCGGCAGAGTGAAGATTACGGTAATCGGCTCCACCTCTGTGATCACCACAAGCAGAGTGGCTCCACTTGCCTGCACCACGTTTCCAGGGTCCACCAGCCGAAGACCAACCCGCCCTGCTATCGGCGAAGTAATGTGACAATAGCTCAGCTGCACCTGATCGTAGTTCACCGTGCCCTGATCGTTCTTCACTGTGCCTTCATCCTGCAGCACAATCTTCTCCTGGTCGTCCAGCAGTTGCTTGTTGATACCGTTGCGCGCCCACGCCGTGCGATAGCGCTCCAGGTCCATCTGCGCCTGCGCCAACACATGAGTATCGCGCTCCAGCGTGCCCTCCGCTTCCATTAGTTGCGCCTGGTAGGGCCGGGGATCGATATCGATCAGCGCATCGCCCTTCTGTACCATTTGTCCTTCGGTGTAATGCACCGCGGTCAACATTCCGTTTGCCTGCGCCGTGATGCTCGCGGTGTAGACCGGAGTTACCAGCCCAATGGCATCGAGATACACCCCCAGGCTGCCCCTGGTAGCTGTCGTTGCCGTTGCGGAGACCGTCGGCTTTTGAAGAGCCTGTGCC
>CAYWMR010000425.1:0-4554 GCA_964458965.1 uncultured Occallatibacter sp.
CGGCAAGTTCCTGCTGTTGGATGAGCCGCAGTGCCATACGCTTGGATGGATGCGGAAAGAGGCGTCAAGGGTGCGCGAAAGTTGTCGAATTCACGCTGGCCCGGAATTCAAGCTGCGGAGCTGGCCGCCAGTGCCGCGCACTCCTTCAGGTCGCGGCTCAGAGCATCCACGCGAGCCAAGTCGGTGTCCCATGCGAACATGAAGCGGGCCGCGCCGCCGATAAAGGTATAGAAGTGCCAACCGCGTTTCTCAAGAGCTTGCAGCACGCCATCCGGCGCCGAGACGAATACCGCATTGGCCTCAACCGGCTGAACCAGCCGAACGCCGGGGATGTCGGAGACCTGAGCCGCGAAATACCTGGCGCAACTGTTGGCGTGCGTGGCATTGGTCAGCCAGGCTCCGGTCTGCATGAGGCCCACCCATGGCGCCGCGAGGAATCGCATCTTCGAAGCCAGTTGCCCCGCCTGCTTGCAACGGTAATCGAAGTCGACGGACAGCCCGCGATTGAAAAACAGGACCGCCTCCCCAACCGCCATGCCGTTCTTGGTCCCCCCGAAACACAGCACATCCACGCCGCTCTTCCACGAAAGCTGGGCCGGCGTGCGGCCAAGGCTGGCGCAGGCATTGGCAAAGCGCGCTCCATCCATGTGCAGATAAAGGCTGTGAACCTTGCATGCCTCAGAAATTGCGGCAAGCTCCGCCACGGTATAAACGCGTCCGGTCTCGGTGGACTGAGTGATGGTGGCGACTCGCGGCTTGGGGTAATGGATGTCCTGGCGCTTGGTGGCCAGCTCGCGGATAGACTCCGGGGTGAGTTTGCCCTCGGGATTCTGAGCCACCAGCAGCTTTGAGCCGTTGGAGAAGAACTCCGGAGCGCCGCATTCGTCGGTCTCAACGTGCGCCTGGTCGCAGCAAATGACTCCGTGGTAAGACTGGCAAAGAGACGCCAGCGCCAGCGAGTTGGCCGCGGTGCCGTTGAAAACCAGGAATACGTCGCAATCGGTTTCGAACAATTCGCGAAAAGCGTCCGACGCCATCTGGGTCCAGGGATCGTTTCCGTATGCCGACGCGTGTCCGCGATTGGCGGCTTCGGTGGCGGCCCAGGCTTCGGGACAGATGCCCGCGTAATTGTCGCTCGCAAACTGTTGCAGCAGATGTTCAGGGTCGATGCCGGTCATTCTCGTTTCCTTTCCCACTTGGCAGCGACACCGGTTTGGATGCGCCGCTTTTCTCTCGTGCTTGCTGCCTTTATGATTACCACTATGCCAAAGAAACTCCGCTGGGGAGTACTCAGCACCGCCGCCATCGGCCTGAAAAAAGTTATCCCCGCCATGCAGCACGGTGAATATAGCACCATTGCCGCCATCGCATCCCGCAATGGGGCCAAAGCTCGCGAGGCGGCCATGGCGTTGGGCATTCCCACGGCTTACGGATCGTATGAAGAGCTGCTGGCGGACCCCAACATCGACGCCATCTATAATTCTCTGCCCAATCAACTGCATGTGGAGTGGACCGCCAGGGCGGCCGAAGCGGGAAAGCACGTTTTGTGCGAGAAGCCGCTGAGCCTGACGGTGGCGGAGGCTGAATCGCTGCTCGCGGTTCGCGACGTTACGGGAGTCAAAATCGGGGAAGCTTTCATGATCGACAGCCATCCTCAATGGCTGCGCCTGCGCCAATTGCTGGACGAGGGGCTCATTGGGGACATTCGATCGGTCATCGGTTTCTTCAGCTATTTCAATGTCGACCCGGCGAATATTCGCAATCAGCCGGAGTGCGGCGGGGGCGCGCTGCTGGATATTGGATGCTATCTCATTCATGGCTCGCGCTACGCCTTCCGGCAGCAGCCCAGCCGTGTGGTGGGGCTTATCGATCACGATCCTGAGATGCACACCGACCGGCTCACATCGGCCATGCTCGACTTTCCCGGCGGTCATGCCGTTTTCACCTGCAGCACACAACTGGTTCCATACCAGCGAATTCACTTTCTGGGCACGCGTGGACGCATCGAGATTGAAATCCCGTTCAATACGCCCACCGGCAGGCCCACACGCCTTTTTGTCGACTCGAGCGGCGACCTGAACGGCAGCGGAATTGCGACCGAGACGTTTCCGGTTTGCGACCAATACACAGCGCAGGGCGATGCTTTTTCGAAGGCCATTTTGGAGGGGACCGAAATTCCGGTTCCGCTAGAGGAAGGAATCGGGAACATGAAAGTCATCGAGGCGGTGTTCAACTCCGCCAGGTCGGGGCAGTGGGAATCGCTGTAAGAGCACGACTGGCGAAGCGCTGAGACAAGATCGACGCTGGAACTTTTCTTGCCGCTTCTCGTATTATGCTTGAAAGCTCAAGCTCACGCGTCGTCTTGTCGAAGGCGCATTCCTCAACAACATAATTCCAATCTTTGGAGGATTCCCCGCAATGGAACTTCGAATCCAGGGCCTGACCAAGGTCTATAAGGGGGGCGTCCGCGCTCTCGACAATGTTAGTCTGACGATTCCCTGCGGCCTGTACGGGTTGCTTGGACCGAATGGCGCAGGCAAGTCCACTTTGATGCGCACCATTGCTACGTTGCAGGATCCAGATGCCGGTTCGATTTATCTGGGCGATCTTGACGTACTTCACCAAAAGGAAGAGGTTCGCAAGACGCTGGGCTATCTTCCGCAGGATTTCGGAGTTTATCCGCGCGTAAATGCGGAGGACATGCTCAACCACATTGCGCTTCTGAAGGGAATCGTGAATCGCAAACAGCGCAAGGAGACGGTGCATGCGTTGATGCATCGCGTGAATCTTTGGGATCATAGACGCAAGCTGCTTACAGGCTTCTCCGGCGGCATGAGACAGCGCTTCGGAATTGCCCAGGCACTGATTGGCAGCCCTCAACTGCTGATTGTCGATGAACCCACAGCGGGCCTCGACCCCGGCGAGCGCAACCGGTTCTATAACCTGCTGGCCGAGATAGGCGAGAATGTTATCGTCATTCTCTCTACGCACATTGTGCAGGATGTTATGGAGTTATGCAGTAACATGGCCATCATTCATCAAGGCCGCGTGCTGTTTTCCGGAGCGCCGGACAAGGCGCTGGTGGGTATTGAAGGAAAGATATGGCGCAAATCGGTCGAGCGCGACGCGGTGAAGGATTACACCAGCCGGTTCCCGGTGATTTCCACCAAGCTCTCCGCCGGGCGGCCGCAGATACACGTCTTTGCGGACGCGATTCCGGAAGACGGCTTTGCGCCGGTTATCCCGGATCTTGAGGATGTCTTCTTCGCCAGCATCGCTGGCCTGCAATAAAGGAGCCGGCCATGCTGCATTTTTTCTTCTTTGAAATTCGATACTGGCTGCGCTCGGTGATGCTATGGGTATTCACGGGCATTGTGTCTTTGCTCATTCTGCTTGCTTTGAGCACCGACCAGGTAACGGTAGGCGGAGCTATCGGCAACACCTTTCGCAATGCGCCTTTTGTAGTGCAGCAGTTTTACTCCATCATGTGGTTTATCACACTGTTGATGGTGACGGCGTTTGTGAATTCGGCGGCTTCGCGCGAATTTGCCTATAACATGCACCAGATTGTGTTCAGCACGCCGATTCGCAAGATGGACTTTCTTGTTGGCCGATTCCTGGGCTCGGTTGTGGTCTCCACAATCCCGATGCTGGGCATCTCGATTGGAGCGCTGCTGGCGCCGCTGATGCCGTGGGCAGACGCCGACCGCTTTGGGCCGGTTGTCTGGTCCGCGCACCTTCAGAGCATCTTTGTTTTTGCATTGCCGAACACGTTCTTCATTGCAGCCATCATCTTTACGATAGCCGTGCTTACACGCAGCACCGTCGTATCGTTTCTCGGCGGCGTATTACTGCTGGTGGCCGACGCCATATCCAGTGCGCTGAAGACGGACATGAGGAACGAAAAGCTCTCCGCAATGCTCGACCCTTTTGGCAACGATGCATTCTCGCTCCTAACCAAGTATTGGACGGTTGCGGATAGAAACACGCATGTTATGGGCCTGGGCGGCCTGCTGTTTTGGAATCGAGTTGTGTGGGTGGCGATTGGGGCGCTCATCTTCGCATTCGCCTGCTGGCGATTCAGCTTCTCTGAGCGGGCCGTTCGCGCATCCAAGCGGAAGAAGCCGAAGGACGATGATCTGGCGCTGCCGGAGTTTCAGCCTCTCACGGGGGCCAATATTTCGCTGAGCTTTGGAGCACTGGCGCGCTGGAAGCAGTTTTTGGCATCCATCCGCATTGAATATGGACGCTTGCTGAAGACTATTACCTTTATCGTAGTTACTTGCGCCGCGCTGCTGAATTGTGTGGGCGCATTGATTTTCAATTCCACGGGATTCTATGGACTGACCTCGCGCCCGGTCACTTATATCATGATCGAGCTTATAAGTGGGACGCTTTACGGTTTCCTGGTCGCAATGATTACTTTCTTTGCCGGGGTGCTGATATGGGAGGAGCGGGATGCGCGTATCGATGAGGTCAACGACGCATTGCCTATCCCGGAATGGCCCGGCTATGTTGCGAAGTTCATCGCGCTGATGACGGCGATTGCCTCCA
>CAYWMR010000426.1:0-4548 GCA_964458965.1 uncultured Occallatibacter sp.
GATGATGCGCATCCAGCCCAAGGTTGAAGCCCTGAAGAAACGCTATGCCCATCTCAAGGCCACCGACCCCAAAAAGGCCGAGATGAACACCGAGATGATGGAGCTCTATAAAACCGAAGGCGTAAACATGTACGGCGGCTGTCTGCCCCTGTTCATTCAGATGCCGCTGTTCTTCGCCTACTTCCGAGTCCTGCAGAACACCGTCGAGCTCCGCCAGGCGCACTGGTTCTGGCTCACCGATCTCTCCGCGCCAGACCCGTCTCACGTCCTGCCCATCATCATCATCATCAGCATGTTCTTTACGCAGTACATCACTCCGGCGCCCGGCCAGGACCCTGCGCAGCGCCGCATGCTGGCGTTCATGATGCCCGTCATGTTCGGATTCATGTTGTGGCATTACGCATCGGGCCTGGCCCTCTACTGGGGCACCGGAAACCTCATCAACCTGGCCATGCAATTAGCCATCAACCAGTCCAGCATGGGCAAGGAGATGCACGCCATAGCCGCCCGGCGAGCCGCAAAAAAAGGCCCCGGAGGCGGAACCATCCAGGGCCGCCGCTAACGAGTGAAGAAGTAAACAAGTGAACAAGTGAAGAAGTAAACAAGTGAACAAGTGAACAAGTGAAGAAGTGAAGAAGTGAAAAAGTGAAGAAGTGAAGAAGTAAACAAGTGAACAAGTGAAGAAGTAAACAAGTGAACAAGTGAAGAAGTGAAAAAGTGAAGAAGTGAAGAAGTGACCGAGTGAGCGAGTGAACCGCTTGGGAGCTTCTTCTTCGATCCCCAGGGAGCACAGGGCTTTAATCCGGAGGGAGCAGGGGGTTTCAACCCCCTGAAAACCGCACAAATCGGCAAGGCCTTTAGGCCCGGGCCTTTCACTCCAAGCGCGCCGCCAGAGTCGTGGCGTTGTATCAGGGCACGACTTCACTGGCCGCAAAAAACTCGCTTCCGATGCAATTTGCAATGGTTCTGTATCAGGGCACGACTTCAGTCGTGCCGCAAAGGCCGCAAAATGAAGTTGGGCTTTAGCCCCTGCGGTTCCAAGAAAAACACTTCGATTGGTTCACTTATTAGCTATTTACCTTTCACTTCTCACTGTCCACTACGACGGAAACAGAGACCCCGAGAGGCTCGTCACCGCGGCCAGCCGCGCGCGTGTGCGAACAGGCTGAGGCGTCGGAAACGTCAGCAGGCCCAGAATCTCGCGCAACTCCGCCCGTGCCCAGCCGATGGACGCGGCAACGGAATCGGGCCGCTGATTCGCCTCAACCGCCACGAGAGGCAACCGGGGCTGCGCGTCCCGCGGCGAGTCAATCGGCTGCGGCGCCTCCTGCATGGGAACAAACAGGGGATTGGCGCGCCGGTTCGCCTGTTCCAGCACCTGCCGTGCGCCGGCCAGCGTATATCCCTGCGCATGTACCAGGTTTTTGATCTCAAGAGCCAGCTCAACGTCCCGCCGGCGGTAGAGCCGCTGGCCGGTTCCGCTCTTGTTCGGTTTGAGCTGGGGAAACTGCGTCTCCCAAAAGCGCAGGACGTACGTCTCAACATCGCACAGCCGTGCAACATCCCCAATTTTAAAGTAGAGCCGGTCGGGAATCGCCGGTGGCGGGTCGTAGGCGCGCTTGTGAGAAAGTTGTGATGCCATGTTCACGTCGAGCAAAGGCTCCATCGCTGTGGAAAGACCTCACTCTGAGCGAAGTATAGGCCCGGTTCTCCCCAACTCGCGCATCAAGTTCACCGGAGTGCATCAAGATAGTAACAGCCTGCCTCCGTCCGATCCACAAATGCTGGGTGCCCCAGGTCTGGATTTTCAGACCTGGGAAAGCACAAACCCCGATCCGTCTCTTGTTCCGCCCGGCTTCGACCTACACGCCCTCACCACCAGCCACCGCCTTCCGCGCAACCGACCCCTGAGGCGCAGCCCGCAAATACTGCACAGGCCAACTGACCCCCTCTCCCAGCGAGGCCGCCGCGTGCACCGGCCAGTAAGCATCGCGCAAAAACTCGCGCGCAAGAAACACCAGATCGGCCTGTCCCTCAGCCACAATGCTGTTGGCCTGTACAGGATCAGTAATCAGCCCAACCGCAGCCGTTGCAATCCCAGCCTCGCGGCGGATTCGTGCAGCAAACTCAACCTGGTAACCCGGACCAATCGGAATCGCAACGCCAGGCACCATGCCGCCCGAAGACACGTCGACCAGATCGACCCCGTGTTCGCGGAACAACCGCGCCAGCTCGACAGACTCGTCGATATTCCATCCCCCCTCGGCCCAGTCGGTAGCAGAGATTCGCACAAAAAGCGGCAAGTGAGCCGGCCACTCCGCGCGCACCGCGTCCACAACTTCCAGCGCAAACCGAGTGCGGTTCTCAAAGCTGCCTCCATACGAATCCGTCCGCCGATTAGCCAGCGGCGACAGAAACTGGTGCAGCAAGTAGCCGTGCGCGGCATGGATCTCCACAAAATCAAACCCCGCGGTAAAAGCTCGCCGCGCCGCCTGCCGAAACGCCTCGACAATGGCGCTAATCCCCGCCTGATCCAGCGCCCGCGGAACCGCGTAGCTAGCGGAAAATGCGACTGCGCTGGCAGAAACCGGCTCCCATGCGCCTTCCTGGGCCGTCAGCAGCCGCTCCCCGCTGAACGGCGGAGTCATGCTCCCTTTCCGTCCCGCGTGCGCCAGTTGAATGCCGGCCCGCGCGCCCTGCGAATGAATAAACCGCACAATCCGCTCCAGCGCCGGAACATGCTCGTCCTTCCAGATGCCCAGATCTCCAGACGAGATGCGGCCCTCAGCCACAACCGCCGAGGCTTCCAGCATCACCAGCCCCGCGCCGCCCTGTGCGCGGCTGCCCAGATGCACCAGGTGCCAATCCGTGGCAAACCCGTCTTGCGAGGAGTACTGGCACATGGGTGAAACGCCAATGCGATTGGCAAACGAAACCGACCGAAGTTGAAAAGCGGAAAACAATGGATGACTCATGCAACTTAGATGACCGGAACCAACCGGGGATGCAGAGCACGCCACACAGCTCTAATACCGTGACCGCATGATTTGGTGATGGCCGGATTGTAGCGCTGGCCTCCCGGCCGGCTGTAGCGCGGACGTCCTCGTCCGCGCTTGTCCATGATGCATTACCAATTCATGCGGTCGAACAACGACCCATCCCCATCGCCCACGTCCCTTGCGCTACCATGGAGAAACAGCGTCCCATCAAGCTCACCATCGGAGCCGCGCATGTTCGTAGTCGTTTGGCAATTCGAGATCGCCGAGGAAAAAGTTCCCGCCTTTGAGGCCGCTTACTCGTCGCAAGGCGCCTGGGCAAAGCTCTTCCACGCTTCGCCGGACTACCTCGGAACCGAGCTCCTGCGCGACGCATACATCCCCGGAGGCTACCTCACCATCGACCGCTGGGCCAGCGAAGACGCCTTCCGCGCCTTCCGCAAATCCCATGACGGAGAATACGAATCCCTCGACCGCGCCTGCGATTCCCTGACCACCCGCGAAACCCGCATCGGCGCCTACACCATCTAGCCGCCGACAGGCCAAATTCCCGCCCCGCGCCAAGCCAATAGAAATCAACACCTTACAGAACCGCCTCGCATTTTCTCCATTTCTTCGCCATTTTTCCCTGTCAATGTCCGCACAGCCCTGCTACAATCCCATCGAAATCAATTTCAAACCGCCGGCGTTTCCTGCAAAGCAACGGAAACGCAACGATGCGGGGATTCTGACCTTCAAGGAGCCTACATGGCCATCGCATCAGACGACCGGGCAAAAGCCGTAGAACTAGCCCTGGCACAGATCGAAAAACAGTTTGGCAAAGGGTCCATTGTGCGCCTCGGCTCCAAGGAGGCTCTTCTCCCCATTGCCGTTATCTCCACCGGCTCCATCAGCTTCGACGCCGCCCTGGGCGTAGGCGGAATTCCCCGCGGCCGCGTCACCGAAATCTTCGGCCCGGAGTCCTCCGGCAAAACCACCATCACCCTGCAGATCATCGCCGAAGCCCAGCGCGCCGGCGGCCTGGCCGCCTTTGTCGATGCCGAGCACGCCCTCGACCCCGGCTATGCCAAAAAGCTCGGCGTCGACGTCGATAACCTGCTCGTTTCGCAGCCCGATAACGGCGAACAGGCGCTCGAGATCATCGAAGCCCTGGTTCGCTCCGGCGCAATCGACGTCCTGGTGCTCGACTCCGTGGCCGCCCTCGTCCCCAAGGCCGAGCTCGACGGCGAAATGGGCGATTCCCACATGGGCCTCCAAGCCCGCCTCATGTCTCAGGCCCTGCGCAAACTCACCGGCACCGTATCCAAATCGCGCACCGCGCTCATCTTTATCAATCAGATTCGAGAGAAGATCGGCGTCATGTTCGGCAATCCCGAAACCACCACCGGAGGCCGCGCCCTCAAGTTCTACTCCTCGGTCCGCGTCGATATCCGGCGCATCGCCGCCATCAAAGAGGGCGACGTGGTAACCGGCAACCGCACCAAGGTAAAAATCGTAAAGAACAAAGTGGCTGCGCCCTTCCGCGAGGCCGAGTTCGACATTCTCTACGGCG
>CAYWMR010000427.1:0-4540 GCA_964458965.1 uncultured Occallatibacter sp.
TTCGCAGCAACCAGTGTACTCGGGGTCGGGGGAGCCGACGCTGTCATGTAATCAGTCTCCTGACCGGCTGTAGCGCGGTCCTCCGGCCCGCGCTGTTTCTTATCTAGACGACACCAACTGATCTCAGCCTTCCTGGCGAAGCACTGTCCGATACAACCCCTCCCATTCGTCCGCCTTCGCATCGATGTTGAAGTCGGCCTGGATTCGCGCGCAGGCAGCGCTGCCAATGCTCTCGCGCTCTTCCGGCGTTCTCTCCATCCCACGGAACATGGCCTCGGCCAGTGCTTGAGGATCGCCAGGTAAAACGATCGTGCCAGTCTCTCCCACCAGTTCGTGAACGCCCCCCACATCCGTCGCAACAACCAGCTTTCCCATGGCCATCGCTTCACCGATTACAAGCGGCATACCCTCCCATGCGGAAGAGAGCACAAATCCATCGGCCGCATCCAGCAGTGCAGGCAAATTGCGCCGCACGCCCAGCCAGCGCACGGTATCGCCCAGACCATGCTCCGTCTGCAATCGCGCGATCAAATCGAACTCCGTTCCACTTCCCTCTCCGGCAATCCATAGCCGAGCGTCGCTGCGCGATTGGCGGAGTTGCGCAAAGGCCCGCACCAGGTTCGGATAATCCTTTGCGCGCACGATGCGGCCCACGGCAAGCCAGATGAAGTCCGCATCCACGCCCATCTCCGTCCTCATCCGCTCCCGGCGAGCCAAATCCGGGGCAAACTCGGTAGTGTCGATTCCGTTTGTCACCACCGCGCACTTGGCGCCGGGCACGGCCTTTAGCCGAACGAACCGCTCTGCGGCCCTCTCGCTTACCGCAGTGGTGCGGCAGGCGAGCCAATCAGTCAGCCGGTACGCCAACATCCGCCCCCATCCACCCTCATATACGTTGTGAACGCTCGAAACGACGTTAGCCGACGGAAGCAGCAGCCTCAGCAGGCGCGCAATCATATTCGCGTGAAAGCTGTGGCTGTGAAGCAGGTCCACGCGGAAATCGCGAAGAAATCGCCGCGCCTCAACAACGCCCACCAACATGCTGAGCGGCGTCTTTCGAATGTTCAGATGGATAACCGGAAGTAAAGTCGTCCATTGCTCCGCGACCGGGCCACGCAGGACCAGCAGGGCGACCGTATGCCCTCGGGCCGCCATGCGATCCGCCACCGCAAGCGCCTGCCGTTCCGCTCCACCCATCCCAAGCGACGTAAGCACATAGACGATTCGCATTCCACCCACGTTCCAGGATCAACTTCGCAGGCTGCCGAAAAACTCATTGCTTTGAAAGGGCACGACTTCACAGCTTGGTGAAAAACCCTTCAGAGGTAGGAGTTTTGAAAAGGCACGATTTCACAGCTTGGTGAAAAACTCTTTTCGGAGGGAGGCGGGGGTTTTAACCCCCGCATAAAACCAATGGAATCAAAGCGGGCTTCAGCCCCGGAAGGCCTGTTCCTTTCATTTTCATCCGAAATCTGGACTCTTTCACCAAGCTGTTCAGTCGTGCCACAAAAGCAACAGAACAACCGTGGGCTTCAGCCCCGGAGGGATGCCTTTCGGAATCTCCACTTGGAACCTGGCCTTCTTCCGCAGCCAATTCAGTGGAACCGATGATACAGCCTGGCGATGATAAGCGCTGTCACGCTTTGCTCCTTGCCGCGTACCACCTGCCAATCAGCGCATCGATGGAGACGATACCCGGCCCAAGAATCAGAATCAGCAGCGCAGCAAACCAGTAGTTATATGCATCTGCGGCCTGGAACTTATCCGGAGCCGAAAGCACCCCGAGGAATGCATCCTTCTCCGCTGTCCAGAAAGCAACCGTCATGTTCACAAACAGCACCAGCGACACCAGACGCGTGCCGACGCCCAACGCAAAAAGGATGCCGCCAACAAGTTCGATCACAGCGACCGCCAGAGCCGTCTGCGCCGGCATGGGAAGGTTCAACGTAGCGAAATACTGGGTCACCTTGTCCAGATGATTCAGCTTGCCCCAGCCATCCTGCGCAAACTGCCAGCCCCAGTAGAGACGTATGGCCAGCAGCAACGGGCTCCTTAGCCAGTTCAACATGACAACAGCGCGCACGTAAGTATTGCTTATAAAGTCGATGAGCTTAGCCATCTCTATCCTTCCCAAAGCGTGCTTCAAAGAACTCGCTTTGTATCAGGGCACGACTTTAGTCGTGCCGAGAAACGCTATGACAACGAGGGGTTTTAACCCCTGCGGAAAAACTCATTGCTTTGAAAGGACACGACTTCAGTCGTGCCGATAAAGCCAATAAAATGAGTTGGGCTTTAGCCCCTGAGGGATCCTCTTCGCCACGAACAATGCCTTTTTCCGCAACCTGTTTAACCCCTGCGCGTTGAACTCTCCAATTGCTGCGGCCATTCTTCAAAGACGCTCTAATGTCCTGTCTCCGAAATTCCGAACAAAATAGACGCTGTCATCCTGAGCGAAAGGGGCCCCAAACGTTTATCAGTTTGGGGGTGGTGAGTCGAAGGATCTGCGTTTGTTCTTCCATGAATCTCAGACACACCACACTAATCTTCCACAAGCGATTCCAGCTCCGGCGCGCAGATCCAACCCAGCTCTGCCCAGTTACTGAACCATTCGCCCACCATCCGCGGACGGCGCGATGCGGGTGCCGGCGAGTCCTGAAACCCCGCTTCAATGGCTTCATTGAGCCCAAGACCCTGGCGAATGGCCCCCAGGGTCAGAAACTCCTCCCGCTGCAGCCGCCGATAATACACCGACAGATCCACGCGATGAGCCGCCAGCCATGTTGGCCGGGCGCGGAGTCTGGGCAGTTTGGCAGGCGCATCGGGATTACCGCCTTCAGCCTCTTCTGAACCTTCGTCGCGCATGTGGCCCGCCTCGCTCGTGCCTCGCTTCTCCCGGTCGTGAAGAGCCAGCACCAGATCGTCCGCGGGATAATCAAGCGCGATGAGCCGCAGATGAGGCTGAAGAGCTAACCGCGAGCCGCCATCAAGGGTTCCTATCTGGTCAATGGTCAGCGGCGGGTAGTCTGCGCCGTCCCAGGCCTCCACAAAGGCCCATTCAATGCGCGCAACATCCATCGCCAGCCGGTGGCGCCGCCCCGTGAATTGTCGATTGGCAGCAAGCCACTCCGGCAGCTTCGATCCCAGATTGCGCATGGTGAACGACCGGCTGGGATGAGCCGTGAGATAAGCAATCGACATGGCCTGAAAGGCGCTGCCGCCGACCACCGCACGCAATGCGCGAAAGTCCTCGATGAGAGCATCGAGAACGCGGTACCAATACTGGCGGTTGTAGATTTCCAGGCGCTCAAACGCGCTTAACCTGCTATTAGGCGCGATGAACGACTCAGCCACAGTGGTCATGGCGCGCCCATCCCCGGCCTGCTCGCGCATGTTCTCTTCCTGGGTCAGCGGTTGCATAACGGCGGCGGCCATTTCGCGCTGCAGGCTTTCAAGATTCATCGCGCAGCCTCCGCCAAATTGCCGGCATGACGGTTTAGATAGCGTTCTGCCTTTCTTGCCTCGGCGTGAACCTCGTCGAAACTGGGAATATGTTCATCCCATTCCAGAAGCGTGGGCGTCGGTCCGCAGCGTTCGATGGCGCGCGCATAGAGCTGCCACACCGGATCGATAACCGGATGATCGTGCGTATCCAGAATGTACTTCTCATAGCGCGAGTGCCCGGCGATATGGATCTGAGCCACGCGCTCGGCGGGAACGGCATTCACATAATCCATTGGCTCGAACTCGTGGTTCACCGATGAAACATAGATGTTGTTCACGTCCAGCAGAATCCCGCAATCGGCACGTTCCACCACTTCCGACAAAAACTCCCACTCCGTCATCTCCGACCCGGTGAACGCTGCATAGCTCGAAACATTCTCGACAGCAACGGGAATCTCCACATAGTCCTGCACCTTCTTTACTCGTGCCACTGTGCGTTCCACCGCCTCCCACGTATAAGGCAGAGGCAGCAGGTCGTGGGTATAAGTTCCGTCCACACTGCCCCAGCACAGGTGGTCGCTGAGCCACGGGGTTCCAGTGCGGCGGACTAACTGCTTCAGGCGGCGAAGATGCTCGGGATCAGGCTCAGTCACCGAGCCAAAGTACATTGACACGCCGTGCTGAACCACCCGGTACTGCTCCAGGATTCGATCCAGCATGGCCAACGGCCGCCCGGCGTCGATCATGAAGTTCTCCGAGATAATCTCGAACCAGTCCACCACCGGCTTGCGCGAAAAAATATGGTCGTAATGAGGAATGCGCAGGCCAATGCCTACGCCGTGATCCTGAAACGCATTAAACCGATTTCCGGGCATAAATACAGATCTCAGTGGTTAGTGACGAGTCGCTTGTAGAGTCGAGCTTTGAAAGGGCACGACTTCAGTCGTGCCGAAAATGCTGCAAAATCAGCGCGGGCTTTACAGGCTGCGGAAAAACTCACCCGGGCGGTAGGCCGGGGATTTATCCCCGGCACAAAGCCAATCCAATCAACGTGGGCTTTAGCCCCTGAGGTATGCTCTCGGCAAATTCCACCAGAAAT
>CAYWMR010000428.1:0-4539 GCA_964458965.1 uncultured Occallatibacter sp.
AGCTCGACTTGAACCACGGAACCACCTCGCGAATGTGGTTGATGTTCACCACAAAGCCGCGGTGTGCGCGCCAAAAAAGCGACGGATCCAGCAGGTCCAGCAACTCCTCCAGCGTGCGGCATTTCGATTGCCCTTCAAATTTGTCCGTCACCACGCGAATCACGCCCTCGTCAATGGCGGCATAGCAAATCTCCGCCTGATCCACAAGCAGCAGCCTGCTTTGCGCCTGCACAATCAACTTGGCCGGCTGAGGAGTGCGCGAGGCGCCCTGCGGACGGTTGAGCAGCCGCAGCAGCGCGTCGACCTGCGATTCGGGCATTGCGCTCCCATTCGCATCGGCCGAGCTTCCCGACATGCGACCCCGTACCCGATCCACAGCCTGCTTCACGCGTGTGCGGTCAAATGGCTTCAGCAGGTAATCCACGGCATTCACATCGAAGGCGCGCACGGCGTACTGGTCGTAGGCCGTGGCGAAAACAATCTGGGGCAGCGGCTCACCGCCGTTGGCTTCCCCAAAGGCCGCTCCTGAGCGATTGCGTTCCATGAGCCGCTTGATCACCGCAAAGCCGTCCAGCCCCGGCATCTGCACATCCAGGAAAACAAGGTCGGGGTGGTGCTCTTCGATCAGGTCCACGGCCTCGATGCCGTTGGTTCCCTGCGCCACCACCTCAACGCCGCCCACCTGGTCGAGCAGGTATTTTAGCTCGTCGCGGGCCAGTTGTTCGTCGTCGATGATGAGCGCGGAGATGGTCAAGCGGATGGGCCGATCAAAAGCTCAATTTCAAATGCAAAACCTGGTTGATTCAGTCCCGGTTCGAGCGCCAGTGCCCAGCCCGATTTCCAAGTGCCGGCATTATTGGCCCAGCACCCGCAGGCGCGCAGGCATCTGGTCCCGAGCCAGCTCATGCCCGCACCGAGTACAGAACTGATCTGTAGCGCGCACTGTGCGGAAGCAATTGCCGCAGTTGGCCGCAAGGTGGTAGTCACACTGTGGGCAGAAATGGAAGTCGCTTTGTACGTGCGTTGAGCAGGCGGGGCAGCGCGACACCTCAGGCTGGCGCAACAGGAAGTAGAGGACCGCGCCAATGCCGCCCGGCATCACGAAGCAGATTGCGATCCAGAAGCGCGCGCTCATTGCCCGGCGCGGCGCGTCCTTGCTCACATAGCCCACCATCAGGAAATAGAGCGAAGCCAGCACGCCCCAGGAAAGATTGAAGTAGATTCGAAAGCCGATGGGCGGAACGTGGTGCGACTGCGTAGGCAAAACCAGCCAGAAATAGTACTCAACCAGCACAAAGGCGGCGATGGCCACCACGATCGACCAAACCGGAACCAGCCGTGCGTCGTCATTGACCGAGATGGATTGCGGATCTCGCATAAATAATCCCTCCCCCGGGAGGGGAACTCAAGAGCTTAAGCATAGCTTAGCCTCTATTTAGATTGACGGGAAAGAGAATTAGGAAGTTGCGGCCACGGATGAACCAATTTTAGTGAATTGCAAGCCTCTATAAGTCAGGATTTGCGTCGAACCCAGCCGATAACCAGCGCCGAAGCCAGCAAGGCGCCGCTCAGAAAAAATATCCATACGCTCAGCTGGCCCATCATTCCGGTCAGGTGTTCCTCTTCTATTAAGGTATCGGCGGCCCACCAGACCAGCGGGCCCAGCACCAGAAACACCACCAGCGTGGCCGCCAATGCCACCGAGCGAATCCTCTTGCGCCCGGCCTTTTGTTCCTGAATCACACCCAGCGAGGTGCTCACCACGCTGCGTGTGCGATGCGCCACAACGCAATCCCGACCCGCCTCGTTTCCCGCGCAGGCCGAAATCAGATCGCGGTTTGCGCCCTCAGGGATTCTCGCGTCAGCCGCGCCCTCAGGCTCGCCACTCGCCTTCACACTGTCTCCAAGTGGCGCATTTGTGCCCGCTCCAGCTTCGGCTTGATTGCCGCCATGCCCCTGTAAAGCCTTGATTTTACGGTCGATAACGGCGCCCGCGTCACCTTCGCAATCTCTTCCAGCGAGAGTTCTTCATGGAATCTGAGCACCAGTACCTCGCGATGAAGCGTATCCAACTCTAGCAGCGCCGCCGCAATTCGCTCCCGGTCTTCGAAGTTGGAATAGTGGTCGAAAGGTGTCGGCTCGCCGTCCGCAACCTCGAAACTCATCGGCCGATCGTCGTCGCCCCCAACCTCAAACAGTTCGTCCAGGCTGGCCATGGTCCGCTTGCGCCGCTGGTCGATCACCAGGTTGCGCGCAATCGTAAACAGCCAGGTATCGAACCGCGACTGCCCGTTGAACTGAGCCCCGCGCACAAGAACCCGCATCCAGACCTCCTGGAACAGGTCCTCCGCCATCTCGCGGTTGCTGGTTAAATACAGCAGATAGCGCAGCAGTCTGTGCTGATAACGAACAATCAACTCATCGATCAGGCCGGCTTCCTGGCGCTTCAGTCCCTGCGCAACGGCGAGGCTTTCCTGCCGCACTTGCTCATCGACTGCTATAGAAGAAACCTGGGCGAAGAAGGGGTGAACCGACGCAGTTGCACTCATCGTATTAAGTATGACGCAGAAGGCGCCCGGCGAGTCGCTTTAAATTCGGAGTTTAAACAAAAATATTCACAGAACCTCGATTTTCCCCTTTCGGGCAATCCGCAAAGCATCTTCAACGGCCTTTCCCGCCCGCCGCTCCCGCCCGTCCGCAGTTTGGTAGTAGAAGATTCCCAGCAAATGATTGCGTCTCTGCGCAGCCGTCATGGCGTTCCAGCCCTTCTCCGCAAGGGGTTGGCGCAGGAATGCCGCCTTCAAAATGGGCGGAACCTCGGTCTCGCCTTCGAGGGTCAGCAGCAGCCTTTCAGCCATCCGCTCAGCTCTCTGCTCGCGCGACGCGGCAGTTTTAGCCTCGCTCACCCATGCCCCGATCGCTCTGCGAAAGTAGTCATTCAGGCTATCGAACCAGCGCCGAAGCCTCCGGTCGCCCTTCAGCGCCTTTGCTAGCTCCGGCGGAACCACTGCAGCCCGCTCTTCAAGGTCGGGTTCCAGCCTGATCTTCACCTTGTCCCCAGCGTTCGCATTTACCGCGGCCTGCATTTTTCTATTCACCGGCAGCGCCTTCCCTTCCCCGTCCGGGTCAGGAAAAAGAGATGTGCGAAAGGTAAATCCCTCCCCATCGCTCTTCAAATTCAATATCTCGCCGCGCACACGCTGCCCCCGTCGCTCAGGCCACACCTTGGCCACATCGAACGGCACACGCGCCATCACCCAGCCCGGTCTAGCACGGTCCGGCTCCAGCATTGCGGTGAAGGTTCTCAGCGTCGATGGGCTCATGGGGATTGGTGACTGGCCCAGTATGAAGACAGATTCGCGTCCCTGCAAGAGGGAAAATCTCTCATAACCGGCACCCACCAAACGGCGTCAAATCATGTAGCCAATCCGCACTGCCGGGAGACGCCCTTTGGTGCACACCAGTTTCAGGATCGACAACCTGACCGCCGCAACGCTTAGGCTCTTCGGCGTCGCCGTCTGCGCACTCTGTCTGCCCGCGGGAGCACCGGCGCAGCAAACCACGCCGCCGACGCCCGATGCCAGCCAACCGTCAGCAACGCTCGCAATCTCGGCGCGCGAGGTCCTGCTAGATGTTGTCGTGATCGATCACAAGGGCCAACCGGTCACCGGCTTGACCTCGTCCGACTTCACGGTAAAAGAGGAAGGCGACCCGCAGCAGATTGCCCACCTTGAAGAGCATCACCCCATGAGCGCCGAAGACCTGGCCAAGCTCCAGGCTGTCCCGCCGCTGCCGCCCAACACCTTCAGCAACTACACGCCTGTCGCTAACACCAACGCCTCCACCGTCATCCTGCTCGATGCGCTCGATTCCTCGGTCCAGACGCAAATGGAGGTGCGTGCCCAGCTCATAGACTTTCTTGAGCACATGCAGCCGGGAACCGCGGTCGCCATCTTCCAGATCGACACGGAAATGCGGCTGATTCAGGGTTTCTCGTCCGATCCGCAGGTGTTGCTTGAGGCGGCGAAGAGCAAGCGCGACATGCCTTCTCTGCTTCGCCCCCTCACCGGCCCTGGAACAGAACGTCGCCTCGTCCGCACCGACATTTTGCGCAGCGGCTTTCAAATGATGGGCCGCTACCTGGCCGGATTTCCCGGTCGCAAGAACCTCGTCTGGTTCACCGGCGCAATTCCCTCAACCTACCTCTCCGACCCCCTGGGCTCCTCGTTCGGCAAGTCCTTCAAAGACGATTTCGCCGTTTTTGAGGACCGCCCCGGCGACCTGATGGACGCCCTCACCCTGAGCCGCGTCGCCGTCTATCCCATTGACGCGCGAGGCCTTCAGACCCCTCCGCAATTCGAAGCTGCCAACAACAGCAGGCCTTCCGCAGGCGCAAACATGGGATTTGAGCGGAGTCAGGCCTTTCAGCACATGGAACTCGATATCATGGCAGAGGCAACCGGCGGCAAAGCCTACTACAACACCAACGGACTGAAGCAGAAACTTGGCCAGATCATAGCCAACGGCTCCAACTACTAC
>CAYWMR010000429.1:0-4529 GCA_964458965.1 uncultured Occallatibacter sp.
GTGAAGCTGAATCTCGATCCCGCCCTGAACGCGCGGCAGAAGAACATCCAGTACACCACCAGCTTCAACCTGCCTCCGGGCAAGTATCGGCTGAAGTTTGTGGTGCGCGAAAACCAGACCGGGCGCATGGGCTCGTTTGAAGCCGAGATCACCCTGCCGGAGATGAAGAAGACTCCGCAACAGACTCTCAAACTGAGCTCGATTGTGCTCGCATCCATGCGCCAGCCCAGCAAGAAGACAACCCCCCTGGTGCGAGGCGGAGAAGAGTATGTGCCCAACATCAGCCATGTCTTCCGCCAGGACCAGCATCTCTATCTGCTCTATGAAATCTATGCGCCGGTGCGCGAGAAGCCAGCCGAAAATCAACCCAAAGGAACCAAGCCGGGCATCAATCTGCTCAGCAGCCTTGAGCTTATTCAGGGTTCGACAAAAGTGTATGAAACGCCAGAAGTGCAGGCCAAGGCAATCAACGTCGAAGGCCGTGACGCTGTGTCAATCGAGCTGGACGTGCCGCTTGCCGGGTTGAAGCCCGGCCCCTACACATGCCAGTTAAATGTCATCGACGACGCGGCCGGAAGCTTCGCGTTTCCGCGTTTCGCCATCCTTGTTCGAGAGCCGAATGCCTCGGCGCCGTCAACAACACCGGTGAATGGTCAGTCTTCCGGAAGCGCCGCTTCGCCCGGCGCGCCCGGCTTCGCCAATCCATAAGGACAGTGCCGGCACCCCGAACCGCAGCAGGATCCCCGCTTCAAGTGATAGGCCGCCGTAAACACCATATAAGGCCCTTCCACGTAATAGTCTTCGGGCTCAAGCGGCGGGCGCGGCGCTGGTGATTCCTTCTGGTCCATTCTTCATCTCTTTCATCTTCCATTCTCTCCTGAATCGCGGGCTGCGGATTTCCGCCGCGCGCAATAGGTAAAATCGAAGCATGACACTCACCGCGCAGGATCGCGCCCGCCGCATCAAGATCATTCTCTTCGACGTCGATGGTGTTCTCACCGACGGGGGCATCTGGCTTTTGCCTATTCCAGTGGCCGCGCCAGATGGCTCGACGACAACCAGAATGGTCGAGGTCAAGGGTTACAGCGCACACGACGGGCTGGGAGTAAAGCTGGCGCGGCTGGGTGGAATGAAGCTCGGCTTCATTACCAAGCGCATCAGCGAAACCGTCGCTTTGCGCGCCCGCGACCTCAAAATCGAGTTCGTCTATCAGGGCCAGAACTTCAAGATGCAAGCGGTGCGCGACATCACGGCCAGGGAGGGCGTGACGCTGGAAGAAATTGCCTATGTGGGCGACGACGTGATCGATCTGCCGGTGATGCGCGAGTGCGGCTTTGCCGTTGCCGTGGCCAATGCCCGTGAGCGTGTGAAGGCCGAAGCGCACTACGTAACTCCGCATCGCGGCGGCCAGGGCGCGGGTCGCGATGCCATCGAGTTCATCCTCGAGGCCAAGGGTCTGCTTGACCAATGCATCGCGAAATGCCTCGACGAGGACAATCCGGATTCGCTTTCAATGGATATTGGCATGGGCGGGGATTGGAAGCAATGACGGCGGGGAAAACCATGGGAGAAGAAACGCGAAAAGCCGTGGTGCTGTTGAGCGGCGGCCTCGATTCGGCCACCGTGCTGGCCATCGCCCGCACCCAGGGGTTCGAGCTGTATGCCCTGTCGTTCTCCTATGGCCAGCGCCACATCTTCGAGCTCGAAGCTGCCAGCCGGGTCGCCGCGTCCATCGGCGTTGCGGCCCACCGCATCGCGGCCATCGATCTCAGAGTCTTCGGCGGCTCCGCGCTCACCGGCGATATCGATGTTCCCAAGGGCCGCTCGGCCGACGACATGGCCCATGGCATTCCCATCACCTATGTCCCAGCGCGCAATACGATTTTTCTCTCCTTCGCACTGGCGTGGGCTGAAGTGCTGGGGTCCAGCGACATTTTCATCGGCGTCAATGCGCTCGACTATTCGGGCTACCCGGATTGCCGTCCGGAGTTCATCCAGGCATTCGAGAAGATGGCCAACCTCGCCACAAAAGCAGGCGTGGAAGGCCGCCAGAAGCTAAAGATTCATACCCCGCTCATCGCACTTACCAAGGCTGAGATTATTCGAAGAGGAATCGAGTTAGGCGTGGACTACGGGCTCACCAGCAGTTGTTACGATCCGTCGCCAACGGGCGAGCCGTGCGGGCAATGCGACTCGTGTTTACTGCGCCAAAAAGGCTTCCGCGAGAACGGGATCGAGGATCCGATGAAGTACAGGAAGTGCTAGCCATCAGCTCTCAGCTTTCAGCTTTTTACGCGCCAGGTTGCAACCGCAGTGCGGGCGAAGAGCGGGAAACTGATAGCTGATAGCTGATAGCTGAAAGCTGCTTTTATGACCTACGCAGTAAAAGAGATCTTCTACACCCTGCAGGGCGAAGGCGCGCAAACCGGCCGCGCCGCGGTCTTCTGCCGGTTCGCGGGCTGCAATCTCTGGTCGGGCCGCGAAGCCGATCGCGCCACCGCGATCTGCCAATTCTGCGACACCCAATTTGTCGGCGTCGATGGACCTGGCGGCGGAAGGTTCTCGTCCGCCGAGGCCCTGGCGCAGGCCATCGACGAGAAGTGGCCGCAAGGCTCCATTTCGGGCAAGCGATTTGTAGTCTGCACCGGCGGCGAGCCATTGCTCCAATTGGATTCGACCCTGATCGATGCCCTACACGCATGCAACTTCGAAATCGCCGTCGAAACCAATGGAACGGTTGCGGCTCCGGCGGGGTTGGATTGGGTTTGCGTAAGCCCCAAAGCGGGCACGCAGTTGGCGCAGAAGAGCGGCGACGAATTGAAGCTTGTTTATCCTCAGCCGGGCGCCGATCCCAGGGATTTTGAAGCCCTCCCGTTCCGGCATTTCTTCCTTCAGCCCATGGATGGGCCCGACCGGGAAGCGAATACCCAGCTCGCGCTGCACTATTGTCTCCATCGCCCAAAGTGGCGATTGAGCCTGCAGACGCACAAGCTCCTCGGCATTCCATAAGCGCCAGCCATCGCCGCCGCTCAGTCCCTAATCCCTATTCCCTGTTCCCTGCTTTTCAGTGTCCCCGCCGCGCATCTCCATCAACCACCGCCTCCGGTGGCAACTTCGCCAGCCGTTTCTGTTCTCGCCGTCCCAGCAAATACATCGTCAGCCCAAACGCCAGCAGCACCAGCCCCCACCACAGGTTCACATCGATGCCCAGGCTCTGAACGTAGAACCCCGGCCGATCCTTCGTCGCCAGCCCAAACGCGCTCAATATCACGCCCAGGAGCGTAAACATCAATCCCATCGGAATGCGCAAATCGAGACTCATCTGTATCTCCTAATCCCCCGCGGGTACCCCAGTGGGTGCCCCCGGTCCCTAGCACTTGGGGACCGGGGAAAGCATGAACCAGAAATTCACAAGAAACCAGCCGTCCCCATCAGTAAAAGAAAATGTTCAACCCAATCGCGCCCAGCAGCACGGCCAACGCCAGCGTCTCAGGCCGCGCCCACCAGGCTTCATTCTCCGGCCGTTTCGGCTTCGGCGTCAGCGAGTGCACCAGCCCCACTAACTCCGCCTCCGGCCGGGCCTTGGTGCAGTAACTCACCACCACTGTTACAACAAAGTTGGTGCCGAACGCAAAAATCGCCGTCCAGAAATTCATCGCCATGTCGCTCGGATAGTGATGCAATTGCGCAATCCACCCTCCGTGAATGCCGGGACGCGCCAGCAGCGGCAGTGTAAGCCCGTGATGCAGCATCGCCGCCGCCGTGCCCGCAATCAAACCCGCAAATGCAGCGTGCCCGGTGGCCCGCTTCCAGAACATCCCCAGCAGGAACGTCGCAAACAACGGCGCATTCACAAAGCTGAACACCAGTTGCAGTGTGTCCATAATGTTGTTGAAGTTGATGGCCGCATACGCTGTCGCAATCGAAAGCAGAATGCCTCCCACCGTAGCCCATCGACCCACTGCCATGTAATGCTTATCGCTGCCGTTCTTGTGAATGTAACTCTGGTATAAGTCATACGTAAACACCGTATTGAATGCCGTAACATTGCCCGCCATGCCACTCATAAAGCTCGCCAGCAGCGCCGTCAAACCCAGCCCAAGAATCCCCGTCGGGAAGAAATGCAGAAGCATATTCGGCGTTGCCATATCGTAGTCCAGCAATGCATTCCCATTGGTATCGAGCATCGCCTTTCCGGTTACCGGATTGATCTTCGCCGGAACCAGCCCACGGCCCGCTTCCACCTCCGGCCGCTCCACCGTGGTCTCGTGGTAGATTGCGCCATCGGCGCCGTAGCGGACCACGGTTTTGGTGTGCGGCGTCGGCAGCCCGATAGCCAGCAGCCCCGGCAAGATCACCAGAAACGGAAACACCATCTTCGGGACAGCCGCAATCAGCGGAACCTTGCGCGCAGCCTCCATATTCTTCGATGCCATCGCTGTCTGGATCACCAGGAAATCCGTGCACCAGTAGCCCGACCCCAGCACAAATCCCAGGCCCATCCCCAGGCCGATAATCTCAATTCCCAT
>CAYWMR010000430.1:0-3095 GCA_964458965.1 uncultured Occallatibacter sp.
GCAATGCGGCCATCGAAGGGCTGCTGCAAGGCTCGGAGAATGTGAACCGCATCAACGCGGCGGCGGTGGCGCAGGAGCGAGGCATCCGCATACACGAGGAGAAGCAGGAGAATCATCGCGGGGGCCGGGCCAGCGTGCTTACGGTAGAGTTACATGCGGGTGCGGGCACCAGCCGCGCTTCGGCGACCGTGATTCACGGCGAGCAGCCCAGGCTGCTGGAGTTCGACGGCATCGACATTGAGACGCCGCTCGAAGGCAACCTGCTGGTGTGCCGCAACCTTGACGTTCCGGGTGTAATCGGGAGGATCGGGTCGATTCTGGGCGATCACGGCGTGAACATTGCCAACTTTGCCCTGGGCCGCCAGCGCACAGGACCCAAGCCGGTGCAGGCGCTGGCCGTGGTGCAGGTGGATGCGCCGGTGCAGGGCGCGGTGCTTGAGGCGCTGAAGACCATCGAGGCACTGCTTGAGGCTCGGCCGGTCAGCTTGCCGGAGGGGAAGTTCTGATGCGGCTCAGCTTGTGAGAAGTTGGCCGCGTACAAAGAGAAACCACCGCCAACCGGCGGTGGTTTTTCTTCGTTTGAATCGAACTGCCGTCCACTTGAGCCGCCTCAGCCCATCACGCCCGGATGCCCCAGCCAACTGCGCAAGTACGACGCCTGCCCAATGTGATAGGTCTCGTGGTAGGCGAGGAAATTGACGACGCCGCTCTCTTTTCCGTCAGCGCTCGGCGGACCCTTGGTGATGGGTGTTGCCAGCAATTCCGGCGAGGCGGATTCCAGCGTGGCTTTCAGGCGCTCACTGGACTCATTCCAAGCCAGCAAAGCCTCCTGAGGCGTGGGGTGTGCGACAGATTCGTCGGGCTTTGCGCCGCGGCCATAGTACGGGAACCATGGCTTCGACCAGTCTTCTCCAAGCCGTTTGAGCAATGCGCTGCGCGCCCAGGTCACATGGCCCACGATCCATAAGAGGTGGTTTTTGCATCCGTCGGGGCTGCGCAGCCAATCCTCGTCGGTCAGGCCTTCCACGTTCTGCTTCAGATATTTGTCGTTCTCGTTGAAGGTATAAGCGGCGTTTGCGATTGAGCTGTCGATCGGCATTTGAACATTCCTTTCCTGGCTAAAGCGGTCGTGCATCGAATTCTATTCGGCGCGTGCTTCAACGGATGCGATAAACGAACGCATCTTCCAAGTACTTATCGCCAAACATCTGACCGCCAAGGCGCATTCCGTAGGTGTCTTTCGCGGAGGCAAAGACTCGGCGCAAAGCCTGAATAAACTGATTATCCATGGGCCTCAAAAGAATCGACGGCTCCCTGTGTATCGATATACCGGCTCTTTTTACGGCCGCATTGATTTCCGAATACCCTGAGCGCGAGGACGATTGGTCGAGACGATCCGAAGCGATCACGAGTCTCCAATTCTCGTAATCCGGAAGCTTGGCCCAGAGAGCGACATTGGGCGTCTTGCCGTCCCGATCAAGCGCGTCTACAACTTCTTTTCCGTTTTCGATGTCGAAACTTACCAGTGTTTCAGTACCCATGGGAGTAGCCCTCCTTCCCGATCTTCAATCGCCTTCAGCAATGCTGTCGCTGCCTGAGCGGGCTTCTTTTCGTACCGGCTTTGCTCCGACCATTCTCGAACAGTCTCCCAATTCAGCTTCAGCCCCTCGTTCTTAGCAAGATCGTTCCTCAGCGAGTCCGAGAGCCCGGCAGCGTCTAAGAGCTTTTCAACATCGTGGGTGTAGCTCTTATCCACGAGTCTCTTATCGGGGAAATCGTGCTGTTGCGTTCGCTTTGCAATGCAAGACTTCAAGGCACATTCTACTGAATACCCGGCCAAATAGTAAGCACCTTCCGGGAAGCCAGCAGCCAACAGGGCTTTGGCTTCATTCAATCTTATATCGGAAAGTGCTTGAAAATCCTTGCGGTTCATGGCCCACCCTCTTACGCTCTGCTCAAATAAGCCCCTTCGCTGGTGTCCACGCGGATCTTCTCCCCTTCGTTGATGAAGGCGGGGACCTGGACAACCAGCCCAGTCTCAGTCCTGGCGGGCTTGGTAACGCTGGAAGCAGTAGCCGACTTTAGCCCCGGCTCGGTCTCGACAACGGTAAGCTCCACCGCTGCCGGCAGATCGATGCCCACGGCGGTGCCGTCGTGGTAGCTGACCGTGATCTGCAGGTTGGGCGTGAGGTACTCGATGGCGTCGCCCAGCGTGGAGCCCTTGAGCACCGTCTGCTCGAAGTCCACCGGATTCATGAAGTAGTAGTCGTCTCCGTCGGCGTAGAGAAACTCCATGTCGACCGAGTCCACCACCACCTTTTCAATGGCGTCGGCGGACCGGAAGCGCTCCTCGAACATGGCGCCGGTGCGAAGGTTGCGCAGCTTGGCCTGGATAAAGGCGCGCAGGTTGCCTGGGGTGCGGTGCTCCACTTTGAAGACCAGGTGCAGCTGATCCTTGTGCTTGATGATCATGCCGGGACGCATTTGAGTGGCGGGAATCGCCATAAAGTTTGAAGCTCCTTGCTTTGGTTGCGGTTATCCCGCAAGAACGATGGGCCTTGGCCCATCTTCGATTGTAGCCTAGCGATGGATGGGTTTGAAGGCTGCGCGATTCAGCCATGGGGATTCAGCAGGTTGAGCCCGGCAGCCGAGGCCCAGCGCAAACAGCAACCTTGCAGCCCGCGCTAACGACTCTGCTGCAGCCTCGATTTCTTTGCCGGCGCCACCGCGGCCTTCTGCAGTCCTGCGCCGCTCTCATCCACCTGATCGTAGAGAATTACATTGATCAGCGCCTTATATACCCGTATCCGCCCGTTGTACTCAATAAACCCGAGCTTGCGAAAGCGATTCATGAAGAAGCTGACACGCGCCCGCGTAGTGCCCACCATCTCCGACAGAGCCTCCTGCGTGATGCGCGGAAGCAGGCAGTCCGGTTTCTCTGGCTCGGCAACCTCGGCCATCAGCAGCAGAATCCGTGCCAGGCGCTTCTCGCTCGAGTTGAAAAGCTGATCGACAAGATCGGCCTGCGTCCTCATCGTCCGGGCCAGCAGAAACTTGAAGTACATCTCTGACAGCGCAGGCTCTCGGTGCAAGGC
>CAYWMR010000430.1:3105-4525 GCA_964458965.1 uncultured Occallatibacter sp.
TCCCGCCCAATCTCGATGGCCTTGCAGGTGACCATGGCCGTGGCAGTGGCCGTGTAGAGTCCGCGCGCCGGTGCCAGCGATTCCTCGCCCATAAAGTCGCCGGCGGTCAGAAACGCCAGCGTGGCTTCCCTGCCGCCGGGCGAAACAACAATCAGCTTTGCGCGGCCCGTCTCAAGGTAGAAGATGGAGTCGGCCGAACTTCCCTGGGTGTAGAAGTTTTGCCTGGGCTTCCGTTGCACAACTCTTCGACCCACTCCCGCTTCTTGAAGTATGGCCCCGAGGTCAAACGTCATAATTCTCACCTCCGCAATCTGAAGGGCCGGTCCGGGAGCGTTCATTGGGGAAAGCATCCGTACCGTTGGGCAACGATTCAGATTTGAGGTAGCCGGAGCTTCGATGCGGCCAGTCCGGCTGTCCACAATTATATTGCGCAGAGCAATAACTGGAGCACCATTTTTCGCGAGAAGAATTGGACGCAAGCGAGAGCGTGTTTCAAAAAACGTGCTTTGTATCAGGGCATGACCGGGGTACCCTCTGGGTCGCGTGCCGAAAAGCGCCAGAATAGCGAGGGGTTTTAACCCCTGTGCGATGACCTCTGACTAGACCCAGCCATTTTTGAAACACTCTCTACTCTACCGTTGGCTAGCCTCGCCAGCCGCAACCCTGCGATTGAAATCCGCCGACCCAGCCCGCGGCACGCTGAGCGATTGCCACCCATCGCAAGCGAAATGCTTGGCCAGCAATACGATCTGCCCCACGTGATGCGGATAATGCGCAAGCTGCCGGTTCACGGCCTGCATCACCGAGTGCGCCTCTCCGCGGATAGTAATGGTGCGGCCAAGGTCCCCATCGGTCAGCGGCTCCAGGGCCTCGAACAGGCACGCCCAGCCTTGCTCCCACAACGCAAGCAGCGCCTCGCGCGTGGCCGGCGGATCCACAAACTCGGAGTCGCGATCGCGGTCCGGCTTCTCTCCATCGGCCACGAGAAATTCGGTCCACCGCGATCGCATATTCCCCGCCATGTGCTTCACGATCACCGCGATGGAGTTAGCTTCCTGGCCGAGCGCAGCAAAGAGCTGTTCATCGGAGACTTGCTCCATGGCCCGCTCGGCCAGCTTCTTGTAATAGCGGAAGAGCGACAGCGAATCTTCAAGGTAAGAGGTAGTGAACTTCAAAGCCATGCGGGCAGTTTACCTGAGAGCAGGCAAGCAGGTCGCCAGGAAGGGCTGCCTTCTCACTACGGCGTTCCTATTACTGATTCGCTCGCATCGTCAATTACACGGTTTGGAGTCACGGCGGCTGGTTGGCAGGCCGTCGTGCATTCGAGAGCAAGATCAATCGCCCGGCCATAAAGATCGTCTTTCTGCCTCATACATAAGTCCGGAAGCGTTTTTTGATTTTGCTAATGGGTCCAATAACC
>CAYWMR010000431.1:0-4483 GCA_964458965.1 uncultured Occallatibacter sp.
GCGGATATTGCGCCGGGTCCGACAGGACTTGAATACCTGCAGCCTGCACCCAGCCGGAATTGTGTACGCCGGGAATCGGCGGATGTTGCGGGCCGAGTCTGGGATTCGGGTCCCAGCAGGAATCGAAGAGCACAAAAATGGGCCGGATGTGATGGCGCGCAGCAATGGCCAGAAAGACGTCGATACGCTGTTGAAAGCCTTTGGGATCCTGCTCCCACAGCAGGTTGTGCAAAAAGACGCGCATGGTGTTCATGCCGATGGCCTCGGCCCAACCAAGCTCGCGGTCGATGGTGGCAGGATCGAAGGAATCCTGTTGCCACATTTCCAACTGATTGATGGCGGATGAGGGAAGGAAATCGGCTCCCACCGGCCACTTCTGTTCGGCATACCAGGTATTGGCCTGGGCTTCGGTCCAGCGGGCCCTTTGCACATTGACGGCTTGCAGTTGCTGTGCCTGTATGGTTGAGAGAAGCGCGAACAGAAGGAACGCCGAAGAAAAACGGCAGCATTTCGACAAAGGCTCGGTCATCGGAACTCCTCGGACCAATCATGCGGAATCCGAATTATAAGTCGCAAACGCCAGCAGGGGCCAATTTCCCGGGATGCCGAACGCCCGGAGTTTCGATGTCGCGAAAGCAGGAGCGGAGAATGAAGCAGTCGCCGACGGAGCTCGATTCTCTTCGCCTTCTCGTGAATCGCAGGGACGCTTACCCGGCAAGCCTTGAAGGAGAGCCACGATTGACTGGTGTCAAAAAAGCGAACCCCATCACGAATGATGGGGTTCGCCGCCAGTCCCGAGGCCCCGCGAATGAAGGTGGCCGTGAATGTCTTTCATCCGAAAATGCCGTTTACTTCAGATTTCCACTGTTATCCATGGTGATGCCGCCAGGGCCCTTTTCTTTCTTCTCTTCATTGGCCTTCCGCGTTCCCATCGCCTTGGTGCGCCATTCATCCGCCTTAGCGATATCGTCCTTCACCTCGGCAGCGTTGCCGAAGTCCACATCGGCCTTGCGCCTGTAAATAAGGTTCAGGTAGGCCATTGCATCGTCATAGTTCGCCCGATTCGCCACAGCCTGGTTGAGATATTGCAAGCCCTCGTCGACAAGCGGACCGTTTTGATCCTTGAGAGGCTCCATTATCTTCTTGGGCACCTTGGTATTTCCCGCGCCGTCATCATTGAACCCGGCGGGTACCAGCGTCTTCAGGATGTTCTCGTGCGCCTCCGTCCAATCGATGACACCGATGGTATATGCAGCTTCGGGATCCTTCGGATCAACCTTGAGAACCTTCTTCTGCCATACCCTTGCATCATCCAGTTTCTTCACGCTGTAGAGGATGCCCGCAATTTGCTTCAGACTGTTCACGTCGTTCGGATCCTTATCCAAAACCTCCTGGAAGATAGCGATCGCCTGCTGCGCGACCTTCAGGTTGTCCGGCGTATCCGATCCGGGGATCACATTCTGGGCCAGCGCGGTAGCCAGATAACTCTTCGCCATGGGAAGGCTGGGATCTAGCTGTGTGGCCTTCTGGAAGTGTCCGATCGCCTCCTCGTAGCGGGCGCTCTTGTAAGCATCTACTCCCTTGTTCAACTGATCGCGGGCCGCAAGGCGGTTGCACCCGCTGATGGAAAGCACCATGCCGGCTAGGACAACCGCGAGCGCCGTAATTCGTGCAGGACCATTCATCTTCGTATCCTTCTCCTTCAGGCGGGTGCCTAACGGTCGCACACCTGGAATTTCAAAAAAAGTTGGCGGCGAAACTTCTATTGCCCGGCAATGATCTTTGGCGTCATTAAGCCGATGTGATCCACTCCAGCCGCCCGGCCAATATCGATGACTTCGGCAATGTACGCGAAATTCACATCGTCATCGCCTCTGACGAACATGACTCGCTCGGCGCGGTTGGCATAAATCTCGGTCAGACGCCCCAACAGATCGCGCTTGGCAATGTCGATCTCGTTGATCTTGTACGTTACGGGCTGGCCGTGATTGTAGAAAACCTGGACCACGATGGTGCGGTCGGTCGGCGGCGGCTGATGGGTTGGATCCTTGGGCGGCTGGGGCACCAACGCATCCAGACCCTTCGGCGTCACCGGCACGATTACCATAAAGATGATCAAAAGCACCAGAAGGATGTCGATCATCGGGGTCATGTTGATGTCGGAAGAGTAGCCTCCGCTGCTTCCACCCGTTGTCATTGCCATGGCTTCAAACTCCTTGATTCGTGCAAATCGTTATAGAGACAGCCTCAGGAAGGGATTACTCGCCGCCACCGGGGCCGCCTTCGCGCTTCTGCGTCAACAATCCTACGTCGTCCACGCCCGTAGTGCGCACGGCATCGATCGCATCTTCCACCGCCCGGAACTGCGCACGCGCATCGGCGCGGATGTAAATCGTTTTTCCGGGCTTGTCTGCCAGCTTGTCGCGGACAAGACCACCAAGTGCGGCCAAATCGACCCTGTTCTGCCCCAGAAAAACACCGCCGTCGCGCGTGATGGCTACGACTATGGCGTCTTCCTTGTCGGCGTCCGGCATGGCGGTGGGGTTATCCACCTTGGCCATATCGACTGCCACTTTGTTCTGGAGCATTGGGGTGATGACCATGAAGATGATCAGAAGCACCAGCATCACGTCCACCATTGGCGTCACGTTGATGTTGGAACTGACCTTACTGCCTTCGTCGCGAACTGCGATTGCCATGGATTGGGCTCCGTGCCAAGTGAGTTTCTAGTCCGGTTGGCTTCCGGTATTGCTCAGATTCCACCTGTCCAGGACGAGGTTGAAACCGGCGGGCAGGAGAGTCATGAACTCTCCCGCCCCCCGCAGCTTCTAGCTCAGGCCGGCAGTTGCCTCTTGTTAGCGCTTGTGGCTCTGCTTGATGAAGTAGTCGATCAGTTCGCTGGAGGAGTTATCCATCTCCACATCGAATGCTTCGACACGCCCGGTGAAGTAGTTGAAGGCCATAACGGCCGGGATGGCCACCAGCAGGCCAAATGCCGTGGTTACCAGCGCTTCTGAAATGCCGCCGGCGACCGCGCCGATGCCCGAGGTCTTCTGTGTGGCGATTTGCTGGAAGGCGTTCAAAATGCCGATGACAGTACCAAGCAGTCCAACAAACGGCGCTGTAGAGCCGATCGTGGCCAACACGGCCAAGCCCCTCTTCAGCTTGGCGTGAACGATGGCCTCTGCCCGCTCCAAAGCGCGTCCCGAGCTCTCGATGGTCTCTTCAGTAGGAGCGCCGCCGGAAGAGCGAAACTCCTGCAGACCGGCCGTCACAACCTCTGCCAGATGCGACTTCTTATTGCGATCGGCAATCTTGATCGCTTCTTCCAGTTTGCTGTCCTTCAGCGCCCCGGCAACCTTCGGCGCGAATTCGCGCGACTGTTTGCGGGCGGCGGAGAAGTACAAGTAGCGGTCGATCATCACGGCAAGGGACCAGATCGACTCGATAAATAGAATGATGGCGATGGTGCGCGCCGGCCATCCCATGTGTTCCCAAAGTTGCATCGGGCTGAAGCCGACTGCCTGCTCTTCTTGAAAGAAGCCGAGGCTGCTGACCGTGTGCGAAGCGAATTGCGTGAGCTGAGCGAGAATCACTGAATCTTTCCTCCTAAGGAGTTTCTTGTGGACTGCGACTGTGGTGCGGTTGCTGAGAATGCGGGTCTTTTCAAATTCGCATTCAGGTCAAAAGCGAAGCCCCTTTCCACAGCGTGGGAAGGGGCCAGAGAATTCATCATCCACCAAGGCTGAAAATCACGTTCACCTGGGTTTCAACCTCAACCGGTTCGTTGTTCAGCAGGTAAGGCCTGTATCGCCAGTTCTGGACTGCCTGCACAGCAGCCGAGGTCAACATTGCCGGCCCACTGAGGACCCTCAAATTCTCGATCGTTCCGGTCTTGGAGATCGTGGCCTGGAGCACCACAGTTCCCGATACACGGGCGGCTTTGGCGATAGGCGGGTAAACAGGCGTGGTCTTCACAAGAATCAGGCCAGCGGAAACGCCGGCGGAAATATTGACCTTCTTGGGGGGCGCAACCGTAACCTTTGGAGCAGTGGCCATTCCGGAAAATGCTCCGGGAACCCCACCTGCGGCGCCTCCCAGACCTTCCATGCCCGCCACACCAAAGCTGCTGGACGGAGGCGCTTCTTTTTCGGCGATCTGCTTGATGTCCTTCGGAATCCTGGTGGGAGCCACGAGCTGGTTGTTCATCATCTCCGACTGCACATGGACGATATGCACTGCCTCAGGTGGAGGTGGCGGAGGAGGAGGAGGAGGAGGAGGAGGAGGCACTGTCAATTGTGTCAGCATGGCATTGTGCGGCAGCGCCTCAGGATAGATCAGCGGTATCAGGATCATGATCACCAAAATGGAACCATTGATGATGCCCGTCAAAAGCATCCATGGACCGCTTTTGCTCTTGATCTTGCCTGCGGATTCAAACGTGGAATCTTCAAACATGGCCAGCCTCGAATCGAATCTTTGC
>CAYWMR010000432.1:0-4446 GCA_964458965.1 uncultured Occallatibacter sp.
GTAAATGTCGTGGTGCGGCGGCGGCGAAATCAGACCCACGCCGGGAATCGAGTGTCGGACCTTGGCGATGATTTCATCCACCTTGTGACCGGGCAACTGGCCACCCTCGCCGGGCTTCGCGCCCTGCGCCATCTTGATCTGGAGTTCGTCGGCGTTGACCAGATAATTGGTCGTCACTCCGAAGCGGCCGCTGGCCACTTGCTTTACGGCGCTGCGGCGTGAGTCACCATTGGCATCGGGCTTGAAGCGCACTTCGTCTTCGCCGCCCTCGCCGGTGTTGGACATGCCGCCAATCCGATTCATGGCGATGGCCAGGGTTTCGTGTGCTTCTTTACTAATGGACCCGAAGCTCATCGCGCCGGTGGTGAAGCGCTTCACGATCTCCTTGGCCGGCTCCACGTCTTCCAGCGGAATAGGCTCATCTGAGTATTTGAGTTTCAGCAGTCCGCGCAGCGTACAAAGATGACGGCTCTGTTCATCCAGCAGGTCGGTGTATTCCTGGAAAGTGGCAGGGTTGTTTTGCCGCACCGCATGCTGCAGCTTGCCGATGGTGAGCGGATTGAGCAGATGATATTCGCCGCCCTCGCGATATTGATAGTGGCCGCCAACCACAAGATCCGTCTCCGAGTCGGTCAGCGGCTGGAACGCGAAGCTGTGCTTCAGAATGGCTTCGCGAGATAGCACATCCAGGCCCACGCCCTCAATGCGCGAAGCGGTGCCGGAGAAGTAGGCGTCGATGAGCGATGTGTTCAGGCCAACGGCCTCAAACACCTGCGCGCCGCGATAGCTTTGCAGCGTGCTGATGCCCATCTTCGAGAAAGTCTTCAGCAGGCCTTTGTTGATGGCCTTGATGAAGTTCTTCTCGGCGTATTCGGCGGAGACGTTACCCGGCAGCAGGCCGGGCCGCTTCAAGTCGTGCAGGGACTCAATGGCCAGATAAGGATTGATGGCGCTCGCGCCGTATCCAATCAGCAGGGCGAAGTGCATCACTTCGCGTGGCTCGCCGCTCTCAATGATCAGCGCCACCTGGGTGCGAGTCTTTTCGCGGACCAGGCGGTTGTGAACCGCGGCCATGGCCAGCAGGCTGGGAATAGGCGCATAGGTGGCGTCGACGCCGCGGTCCGACAGGATGAGCAGCGTGTAGCCGGAGTTGACCGCATGCGCGGCACGGGTACTCAGATCGTCGAGAGCGTGCTTCAGTCCAGCCTCGCCATCCTCGGCTCGAAACAGCGCCGGAAGCGTGGTGGCCAGCAGGTCGCCAGAAGAGACGCGGCGCAGCTTTTCCAGGTCGCGGTTGGTGAGGATGGGATGGGGCAGCTTGAGCGTGTGGCAGTTCTCGGGCTGCTCGTCCAGAATGTTGCGCTCAGTGCCGATGTAACTGATCAGTGACATCACCATCTCTTCGCGGATCGGGTCGATGGGCGGATTGGTTACCTGAGCAAAAAGCTGCTTGAAGTAGTTGAACAAGGGCTGAGGACGATCGGAAAGACAGGCCAGCGGGACATCCGTTCCCATTGACCCGATAGGCTCCTCGCCGTTTGCGCCCATGGGCCCCAGCAGTATTCTCAGGTCTTCTTCGCTGTAGCCGAATGCGCGCTGGCGGCGAAGCAGCGTTTCAGGATTGTATGCGATCACGCGCGAGGGCTCGGGCAGATGCTCCAGAGTCACCTGCTGTTCCTTCAGCCAGGTAGCGTAAGGCTGGCGGCCGGCCAGGTCCTTCTTGATTTCCCCGTCGGAGACGATGCGCTTTGCCACCGTGTCTACCAGGAACATACGGCCTGGCTGTAGGCGGCCCTTCTTGCGAACGTCTTCGGCCGGAACTTCAATGACGCCGGCTTCAGAAGCCAGCACCACCAGGTCGTCCTTGGTCACAATGTAGCGGCCGGGGCGCAGGCCATTTCGGTCGAGCGTGGCGCCAATCACTTTGCCGTCGGTGAACGCGATGGCAGCTGGACCGTCCCACGGCTCCATCAAAGATGCGTGGTACTCGTAGAAGGCGCGCTTCTCCTCGTCCATATCCGGATTGCCGGCCCAGGCCTCGGGAATGAGCATCGCCATCACATGGGCCAGAGAGCGGCCGGACTGGTAGAGAAACTCTACCGCGTTGTCCAGCGATGCGGAGTCGCTGCCGGCGGGCGCGATCACCGGATAGAGCTTGGAGATATTCCCTTCATAGAGCGGGCTCGCCAGCACCGACTGGCGCGCGTTCATCCAGCTCACATTGCCCCGAATGGTGTTGATCTCTCCGTTGTGGGCCACATAGCGGTAGGGGTGCGCCAATTTCCAACTGGGAAACGTGTTGGTGGAGAAGCGCTGATGGACCAGGGCCAGCGCGCTGGTGACCAGCGGATTGGCCAGCTCGAAGTAGAACTTCTCAATCTGCGGGGCCAGCATCAGGCCCTTGTAAACAATGGTGCGGCAGGAGAACGAAGGGACATAGAAGGTGTCCTTGTCCTCTATGTCCGATGCTGCGATTTCGTTCTCGGTACGACGCCGGATGCGGTAAAGCAGGCGCTCGAAGTCTTCTTCCCCCATGCAATGAGGACAGGTTACAAAAAGCTGTTCGATGTAGGGCTGCGAGGCGCGCGCTTCACGGCCAACCGAGTCGCCGTTCACCGGGGTGTCGCGCCAGCCCAGCACCGTCAGGCCCTCCTCGCGCGCAATGCGCTCGAAGACGCCCTCGCATTGCAGGCGGCTGTGCTTGTCCACGGGCAGAAAAACCATGGCCACGCCGTATGCGCCCGGCTCGGGTAATTGCATGCCTAACTCGCCGCACTCGCGCGCAAAAAATGTGTGCGGAATCTGAATCAGAATGCCGGCGCCGTCCCCGGTTTCTGGATCGCAACCCGCCGCGCCGCGATGCGTGAGGTTGATAAGCACCTCAAGCCCCTTGCGGATAATGTCATGACTTTTTTCCCCGCGGATGCTGGCTACAAGGCCCATTCCACAGGCATCGTGTTCGTTCCGCGGGTGATAGAGACCTTGCGGCCCGGGAGTTTCAAGATGACGGTCCGATGTATGCATGGCATCCTTCTCAATGAATTATTTCCGTCCAGAATGCATTGACTGGCCTGAAAGACACATCCACGTCGCGATGCCCCTCGAGGAATATCGCCCTGGTCTCTCTTGAGTGGTTCTGCCTAAGCAGGCCCGGCCGCGTGTGGGCAGTGCTGACTATATAGAATATATCGAAAATCCCGCTTCGCTGCAGAACTTCGTTAACAATCCAGTAGCATGCGATCGCTAACCGATGGCTCAAGTGCCAAAATGCTATAGTGAGAGTAGCGAATTGTATGAAGGCAGCCCGCGAACCACGAATCCGAGACGCGCATTCGACGCCGCCTGCAAGCCTGCGCAGGAAGGCTCTCAGGACACTTTCGAGGGCTTCTCAAACGGGAATTGCGAGCGTCGACGGTAAATCGGAACCAATCCGCAGCATCGATAAGGCCGCAAATAAATCAAAGATTCCACTGGTTTTCTCCCCGGCTCGCGTCAACTCTCGCGCAGCTTCGGTCACAGCGCTATCAGTGAAGGAACATGCGCTTGACACGTTCGGGAGCGCGGAAAAGGCTGAGCACTGGTTCACTCGTCCGAACCCGCTGTTCGACGGCAACACACCACAACGAGTTCTTGAGGCCGATCCATCGTGGGTCGAGGCCGAGCTCGTTCGTATCGACTGCGGCATCTATGTATGATCTCTTACCGGGTCGTCCGGCGAAAGTACGCCGACCTTAGCGGCTACGGCGCCTGGCTCTACGGCGGACGATTTAACTCTCCCGGCACCGCCGCGGTTTACACATCGCAGAATATTGCACTGGCACTCCTCGAGGTGCTTGTGCATATTGACAAGGCAGAAGTGCCGGAAGACTACGTTGTTATGGCAATTCGATTTGCTGGGCGAATTGTGAATCGACCGCGTGAGAGAACCGTTTTGCGTGCCGAATCTTGGGCCACCCAGCCTGCACCCGAGGACTACAAGAGACCATCTCTCAACCTACCGATACTCCGCGTGCCTTCTGTAATCATCCCTCGCGAATTCAACTACGTTTTGTTTCCCGAAACGGGTGGATTCCTGGCCGCCATCGATTGGATTGAGCCGCTGGATTTTGACAGCCGGCGCGTTGCTTCTGCCGGACGCTAGCAAGCGGCATATACTGGTGAGCGGGGGAACTCAACCTGGATACGATACTGGTCACAGGCGGGGCCGGCTTCATCGGCTCGAATTTTATTTTGAGCTGGATCGGGACCACAGGCACGCCGGTGGTGAACCTTGACCTGCTTACTTACGCGGGAAATCCAGCTAACCTGGCGGCGCTCGATGGAGATCCGCGCTATCGGCTGGCGCATGGCGACATCTGCGACAGTGAGTTTGTTGGCCGAATCCTGCGCGAACATCAGCCTCGCGCGATCGTCCATTTTGCGGCGGAAAGTCATGTTGACCGATCC
>CAYWMR010000433.1:0-4442 GCA_964458965.1 uncultured Occallatibacter sp.
TGCAAAAGGAAAGTTTCCAGATCACGGAAGATGGCAAGCCTCAAACCATTTCATTCTTCGATCCTCACTTCCCACTCTCTGCGAGCGAAGCCCTCCCGCCGACCCCGCTCCCGGCTAACACCTTCACGAACGTCCCGTCCGTCGCGCCGAATGAGGCCATCAATGTTCTGCTCATGGACGCCTTGAACACACAGACGACAGATCAGGCATACACCCGCCTTCAGATGGTGAAGTACCTCGCCTCTTTGCCGCCCAATATCCGCATCGGCATCTTCATGCTGAGCGAAAAGCTGCGTCTTATTCAGGGGTTTACAGAGGATTCCGGTGCACTGCGAGCGGCGATCAACAAGTTTGCGGCCAACCCGTCTCCATCAGCCCTGCTCTCGACGCCCGCCGAATCCCAGGCGCAGAGCGTTCTTACCAGCATGATCGCCCAGCAGGCCGCGGAAACAGGAAGCGCTCAACTGGCTGATAGCGCCGCCGCGCTGGGAGGATTCTTGAAACAGGAGGCCAGCTTCGAATCCAACCAGCGAACGCTCAGGACTCTCTATGCCCTGCAGGCGCTGGCCCAATATATGGCCGGAGTCCCGGGGAGAAAGAATCTGATCTGGTTCGTCGGTAGTTTTCCATTATGTTTGCCCGGCATCGGCTCCTCGACAGTCGGCTGCCCCTATCAGGAGGAATATAGCAAGACCGTGAACATGCTGGCCGGCGCGCGCGTCTCCGTTTATCCGATTAACGCTGCGGGGATTCTGGCGCCCTTCGCCAACATCGGAGGTCCTATTGCACCTCCACCGGCTGCCATGGCTTCCAGCGCGCCTACCAGCGACACAACGGGCAGCACGCTTCCTCCGGGTGGTTTCGAGTATCTGAACCGCGAAATTTGGGCGGAACAAACTGGCGGCAAGGCCTACCACGGCAACGATCTGAAATCGGAACTCGCGGCTGCCATCGATAACGGCTCCCGTTACTACAGTCTCGCCTACGTTCCCACCAACAGCAAAGAAATCGGCAGGGAGCGCAAGATCGAAGTCAGAGTTCCTTCCGGAAAGTACACCCTCTCTTATCGCCGGGGTTATTTCGAGCAGACTGTCAAGGAACAAAAGGCTGCTGAATCCGCTCCCGCCACCGACCCCTTGCGCCCGCTCATGGATCGCGGCATGCCCAACTTCAGCGAGTTGCACTACCGCATCAAGGTTGCGCCCGCGATCAATCAGCCGACTGCGGCCTCGCCCCACGCCGGCGACAACGCCGATCTCCAGCCGCCATTTACCCGCTACACCATCGGTTTCTCGCTCAACACCGAAGGCCTGAATCTGGTTCCCGATCCCGATGGCGTTCGCCGCAAGCCTATTGAAGTGGCGATGCTCGCCTATAGCCAAAGCGGCAAGCTTCTCAACTGGCAAGTCCGTACCATCGGCCTCGCCATCCGGCCCGAGCAGTGGGCCATCGCCCAGTCCTCCGGCATCCCATTTCATTTCGACTTCGACGCCCCGGCCGGCGACGTCTACCTGCGAACCGGCGTCTACGACACCGCGTCCAGCAAGGCCGGCACCCTGGAGATTCCCCTGAGTGCCATTACATTGGCCGTGAAGTAACAGCTATTGCAGGCTGGTGCCGGGCGCCCAGGTCTGGATCTTCAGACCTGGGATAATTCCACACTAGCCGCCAAGCAGACTCTCAATGTCGCGGGATCCGTGAATGAGATGAACGATCTCGACTCCGTTGCGCTTTGGCTGATAGAAAATCAACCAGTTCTCGAATCCTTTTACCGGCCATCGGCGAAGGCGGCGAAGAGCTGGACTGCGGAATGTGCATAAGACGCCGAGCTTAGGCATCTCTGCCAGCGCCTCAAATGTGCCCGTGTCGCATCCAGAAAACGCTCAGCTGTCTCCACGCCACCGTGCTCTTCAAGATACTCAGCGTTCGACAGAATATCCCTGCGAGCGCGGGCGCTGACAAAGACTTCCGCCAACTCAGGAGACCCGGACAGTCTGCCGGGCCTTGGACCGTTTACTCAGCTCAGTGCGGAGCATGTTCCAGAATTCAGGAGTGGCCTCCTGCGCTTCGCCCTCCAGCAGGGATTCAAGCAGGGTCCGCTCAAGTTGTTCTTTGGCGTTGCGCCTTTGGTCGGCGCGCACCAACTCGCGCATATACTCGCTTGCGCTGCTATAGTCCCCGGCCGTGACCTGCTCCTCCACGTACTGCTTCATGGGGTCGGGGAGCGATATATTCATGGTTTGCATCGTGAAATCCTTTGAAGCCAACTTAGCATTGATGGCAATTCTTGTCAATTTTTGGCTGATCTCCGCATGACAAGCAGAATTTGCCTAGCGGACGAGCAGATCGATGGGCTGCGTGAAGTCGGTTACGCGAATGTGGCGGGCCAGCGAGGGGTGCTGCCGCTGGAGGCACAGGAACATCTCCCAGGCCACGCGGCGATAACTGAAGTGCCCGGCCGGGGCGGAGCGGAGTTCGGAGATATATTGGGCCTCGGCGAAATCCATTTTGAAGAGCGAGCGGATTTTTGTGGCCAGCGGCAACAGATAGAGGGCGGACTGGGCGGCTTCAGGGGCTTCGCTTCGCGCCACCTGGGCGCTGGCGGAGTGCGCGGCTTCAATGGCCGATTGGTAGTCGGCGAGGATACCGGCTTCTGCGAGCAGATTTACGTCGGAGCCCAGGTCGCCGTGGGTAGGTGTTTCGTAGCCGTGCAGCGCGGTGAATCCCTGCACGATCTGCGTCACGCGGCGGTGGCGATGCATGTCTCGAAACCCGCCGATGTCCATAAGAATGTCGAAGCGGAGCGCGGCCCCGGCGTGGAAGGCTCGGAGGGCTTCGTCGTGGCGGCCGCGGTGGCGCAAACCCAGCTCGATGATCTCTGCAACGCGAGCGGCGTTGAGCCCGGCGACCGCGTCGCGGACCTGCCGATAGGGATGATTGCTTGCCGAGTAGATCAACGTCGCCGCGAGCTCGACTTCAAGCGTCTCGGCTCGCTCCACCAGATCCACCAACGGAGCGGAGGCGGGCTGGACACCATGAAGCAATTCGGCTGCGGCCCGCTTCAGTTCGGCCCTTGTTTGAATCAGGTACTGATTCGGCTCAGCATATTTGACCAGGGTGGGAGCGGTGCGGGTCTCGCGGGTTAGGAGGTTGGCGGCTTCGGCGGCAAGGCTTCCTTCAGGGGCTGAAGCCCCTTCTTCAAATCCGACGCCTTGTGGCACGACTAAAGTCGTGCCCTGATACAAAGCTTCCGCTGCTTTGAGCTTCTCGACGAAGGCGGCGGCGGGTTGGGAGTTGACATTCCAGGCGGGGCCGGTGGCGGCATCGCGAAGCTTCTGTCCCAGGTCGCGAATCTCCGCGATGGGGTGTGACAGCAGGCGAGAGACCTGCGTTTCCAGTGTTCGGGCATTGACGATTTGGCCAAGTGAGGTGTTGGTGGCTAACGGGAGCAGGTAGCGGGCCACGTCGAACGCGCGGGCTTTGAGAGTACGCTCGTAAGCTTCGGGCTTCAGGGTTTCGGGGCGAGGGACGCGGCGCCGCAGTGCATCGAGAACGGCTGCGGTGGTGCGCTGATAGGTGGCGAAGAGGTTTTCTACGGTCGAAGCGTAAAGTTGGGCGGGTTCTGTGTGGGAGCCGAAATTGGGGAAGAACCAGCCGGACTTCAGGAAATTCTGATACCTTGTCGATCGCTCCTGACCGTCCCACCTCTGCTCGTCGACCAAAACGATGGCGGCAAGCAGCGAAAGCCGCTCGACCGCAAAAGCAATATGCGCCAGGTCCGCAATGGAGCGATGGCCATATTGAAAGTAAAACGTGTTGAGGAACTGTTCGGCTCGCTGGGCGCTGATCTCAGTAAGGGACTCGCGCATGGAAAGGGCGGAGCGGGAATACTTGGCCATGGCGTAGGCCAGAACTTCAGGGTCTGCGCCGTGGACCGCGTATACGTCGGTTTGATTGCGAGCGCCGGGGGGGAGAAAAGTTTCACTGGACATTTTATGTGGCTCGCGAACAGAATACGGCATCAGGGTTCGAGCGGCTGTGCATCCTTTGCAGAGGGCCGCGCGTCGATAGTTGGAGAGAGCAGGGCGCGGAGAGCGCATTTGAGGAGCTGGCCATGCAGGAATACCTGATACGGACATCGCACCGGCCGCGACCATTGCCTTCAGGGCGGTGGGCCATGACCCAGCGTTGGAACGACCTTCTGTTTGCGCATTGGCCGGTTCCGGCAGCGCAACTTGTGGCGCTGCTGCCCGAGGACTTGCAGGTGGATACCTTTCAGGGTTCGGCGTGGCTGGGGGTGGTGCCGTTCTGGGTGGATCGGATCAAGGTTCGCGGGGTGCCACCGGTGCCGGGAGCGCGCAGTTTTCCGGAGTTGAACCTGCGGACCTATGTGCGCGATCCCTACAGCGGTGCGCGAGGTGTCTATTTCCTTTCGTTGGACG
>CAYWMR010000434.1:0-4415 GCA_964458965.1 uncultured Occallatibacter sp.
TGCTTTTCCTGCACACGCTCTTCGATGAAAACGCCGCTTCGCACATTGCGCTGGGGCAGGCCTACAGCTCGTGCCTCCGCGATGGCGACAAGCTCAGCCCGGAGGAGCTTGCGGCCAAAGGCGCCAACGACAGCCTGATCCATGTGGACTGGATGATCGGATCGGACAAGCTGGATATCGACGGCATAACCGGCTCCGGCTCAGTCGAACCGCTCATGCGCCAGGGCGAGTGGGTGTAGCGAAAGAGCCCAGTCGCTGCTGGCCCCGCTTGCCTGCAAAAAAGTGCCACGCTTGTGCACATTTTCCAACATGGCGTGTTCAATTTAGCCAATTGGCGTATACTCTGAGTTGAGGTGAGCCATGGCAGCCAATACCTTACAGGACGTGTTGGGCGGGGAAGGCGTACTCGGCAGGCAGATGAACAAAGGTGGCGCTTTGGCCGAACTGGTGCGCGAGGGGTTGCCGGTGAAGGCACTGCTCAAGTTGGCCGAGCGGCTGGACATGCGGCAGGGGGAAATCTCCGAGAAGATCGGCATTCCTCAGCGCACGCTTACACGGCGGCTCACGCAGCATTCGCGGCTCACGGCTGCTGAGTCGGATCGGGCTGTGCGGCTGGCACAGGTGTACTCTACGGCGGTTGAGACCCTGGGCGACCCGGATAAAGCGGCGGCATGGCTGAAAACGCCGAATCGCGCTCTGCGAGGAGGCCGGCCTCTGGACCAGCTCGACACCGATCCTGGGGTGCGCGAAGTCGAGGACATCCTGGGGCGGATCGCTTACGGCGTCTATAGCTGATGAAGGTCTGGCGCATTTGCCGGGAGATCCATGCAGCCGATGCCTTCACAGGAGAAGGAGCTCGGCGCTTTGGCGGACGATGGAATTCGCGCGGCGTGCCCATGGTCTACGCATCAACTTCGCTGGCGTTGGCTGCCATTGAGCTCTTTGTCCATCTTGAAGCCGGCCAGGCGCCCAGCGACCTGATTTACATCACCGCAACGCTGCCGGATGGCGAACCCGCAGAGCGCCTTGCGCCGGGCCAGTTGCCTCCAGGCTGGTGGACGGATGACTTCGAGCCGTTGCGCAAACTGGGAGACCGGTGGATTCGCGAGCAAACTTCGCTGGCTATCCAGGTGCCGTCCGCGGCGCTGCGGATGGAGTGGAACGTGCTGGTAAACCCGCTCCACCCAAAAATCACCAAACTCAAAGTCGATCCTCCGGAACCCTTCCATTTCGACGCGCGCATGTTCCAGCGTGCGCGGCCGTAGAGGGCTATACAAAAACCAGCCTTCATTGCAGTGCCGCTCCCTCAGGCTTGTTCCATCTCCATATCAGGCTCGGTCCACAGCAGAATGCATTGCGGCAGGGTCATGCACAAGATATACCCAATCTGCAATAGGAAATAGACAACTCGGTCCACGGAGCCGGTTGACATGCCCATGTTTTCCAAGTCCTCGTGCAAGGGGGAATGGTTGAGAAACTCCAAGATGAATGCGACGCTGAGCACGGTGCGAAGATACCCGTGCGAAACGTAGTGAGCGTAATCGCGACGCCGCAGGGAGCGTTCGTCTCTGCGCAGTTCGGGGTCATCGTCCACAACGGGACGCAGCAGAGTGGCCGGCCGTAGAATAGTTGCGGACTTAGGATACTTGAGTACTTTTTGGGCCTCAAATGGCTCTACAAGGCCTCTTCCTCCGGAAATACCGCTGACGCGGGCGAAGTAGCCCCCCAGAATAGGCCCCACAAAAAGCACGAATTCGATGGTGATGAATCCGCCGCCGATATGTGATCCCATCAACCAACTTGCAACCAAGAGCGCACCGAGAACTCCGTAGAACACGACCACCAAACGTCGGCGCCGAGAGCGCGAAGCCATGTTGATGTGCTTGCCAAACAGAACCAATTCGGACTTCATTGTTCCGCCTCAATATCCGGCTCGGTCCACAGCAGAATGCACTGCGGCAAGGTGTAGTACAAAATGCCCACCGCGATCATCAGCCCGATTGGCAGGCGGTCGAGGAATATATGGACTGCAGGATTCGCCGGCACAAGATGCGGATTGATCTTGACCGCTAAAGCTATCAGCGCCGGGAAGAATGCAAGGTCGAGCCACTCATAGGCAATGTAGCCGGCACGGTAGCGCCGATAGCGTTCGCGTTCGTCGCCGCCCTCGAAGGCCGGGAGCAGGCCGTTGTCATAGCTTCTGCCTCCCAGAAACCTGGCTAGAATGGCGAAGGCGCAAAAGAGGATCCAACTCCAGGTGGATTGCAGGTCAAAGGCGCACCACGCGAGTATCAGCAACGCAAATGCAGCGTAGACCAGTGCCACCAGCCAGCGGCGTCGGCTCCGCGAAGCAATGTTGATGCGTGTTCCGAGAAGAATAAAATCGGTTCTCATTTGGGTTTCTCCTTGTTCTCCTTGTCCGGCGTAAACCAGAGAATGATGGCGTCCGGCAGCGTTAGAGCGGCGAACAACAAAATGGCAGCCACGCCAAACAGCAAGCTATCGTTGTTCCATCGATGCAGGACTGCCAACGCCGGCTGTATCCGTTCGCGAATCTGGCTCTGGCGACGCATGAAGATCAGAATCCAAATCGAGAGAATCCCCAGGTTGAGCACGTGGTAGCTCCAAAAATGTGCCCGGTCGTGCCAGCGCAACTCCCGTTCGTCCGGCATGTCGCGCAGATTCGGATCCTCCGGAAACAGGAATCTTCCAATCCATGATTTAGGCGGGGCCTTGGATCTCCACAGAATCCTCTTGCTGCGGTAGCGTCCCGTGAGCCGGGCAAAAATCAGCGCGGCCACTCCCAGCAGAAGCGGGATCCAGATCATCGTTGCGAAGCCCCATTTATCCAGGAACCACGAGGCGGTCAGGTACGCGGCAAACCCGGCGTAGACCAGAGCAACCAGCCAGCGACGCCGCGCGCGGGAAGCAAAGCTGAAATGCATTCCGAACAGTTCAAGTTCAGGCCTCATGAGGTTCGCTCCTTCACGGCATCCGCCTCGACGGCGCCATCGATTCTTCTTGCTCCGTAGACTTGCTGGCTCAGCGGCTGGAACGGTTGCTTCGAAAAGATCGCCTCCACCGGCAAGTGAAAATACTCGCCCAGCGAAAGCGCCAGCTTAAGGCTGGGGCTATAGTCGCCCCGTTCCAGAAAGCCGATGGTCTGGTAGTTCACTTCCATCGCGTCCGCCAGGGCTTGGCGGCTGATGCCGCGCTCAGCGCGCAGCACCGCGATGCGGTTGTAAAGACCGCTCTCGCCTGGGCCTTTTGGATTGATTTCGTTCATGATTCAAATATATTGTTATGTAATTACAACATTATGTCAAGTGGAAAAACATCGATCGCATGGGAAAACCATGCGAGGGTGCCCCATTGGAGCTGGGGAAATTGGAATTCCTTCCGGTTTGGCGATGACACGTGGGCTTGCGGGCTCTGCACTCCTATGGATAACGGGCCTGAGTCCCTCAACCGGTCCCTTCACGACCTATTACCAATAGAAGGAATCCTGCATCCGCACAACCAGCCGAGGGCTAAACTTGTCTAGCTGTGTACCGTCCCTCGTGAATTTTACCTCCACGACGTATTTCTTGTTTGCCTCTCCGACAAAGTCTCCCAGGTATCTATCCATAAAGCTGTCGGACCATGCCATTGGACCGAAGCCGCTGGCAATTCCCTGGGCCACCGTATGGTCGCCATCCAACACTTTCCATTCCGCCTCAAGTGCCACTTCAGAATGGAACATCGTGCAGGGGGAAAGATGCATGTTGCCACCAATCATGCAACTCAATTCGTCCAATGGGACGCCTCTATTCACTCTTATCTCGACATGGTATTCGACGTTCTTGACTAGGAACTCTGGCGTCCGCACTATTGCTCCCTTGGTGAGGGATACAGGCATGACAACCGGCTCATGTTTGCACCTGAAGCAGGGGCCGGCCCACGCGGTCGATGCAAGAGCAAACACCAGAGGAATTCTGCAAACGATACGGAGCATCCGAAATCTCGATAGCTTTCTCATCTTTCATGTCCGTTCGAATTACCCAGAGAGTATCTGCCTGCAACTGTACTCTCTCCTTGCATTGCCAGGTTCTCGATTATGACACTTCTTGAATTGACACAACACGCAGAAAACCTGCTCCGAGTGAGTCGTCGGCAATTCGGAAACTATCACAGGCAGGACTTTGTTCCGAACCGATGAGAATGGGCCGTAAACGCAGAAAGCTCATCTCAGCGGTTATGGGCCAGCACCAGATCCCGATGCTGGAACCTGGGAAAGGTGCAATCCCTCACCCCGCCTTTCGAACCGCGGCTGCAATCTTTCTCAGCTCCGGCAGCACGCGCCCCAGCGCGACAGGCGCGGCGTTGCGGGTTCCCAGCGCAAAGTACACGTCGCGATAAAGATGGTAAATATGCTC
>CAYWMR010000435.1:0-4409 GCA_964458965.1 uncultured Occallatibacter sp.
ATTTGAAAGAACTTAAATCGGCTATGCTTTTCGTTCTGAAAGCTTTTTGGTTCTGAGCGCTGCTCAAGCTGGATGCCCCATGTCTCGATTTATTTCGGCAGGCCGATTTTTCCTATTGACAAATTTATATCCGTGCGTGATAACTTACCGTTAGTGGACGCTTACCTACAAGCCGGGCTCGACGCATTGGGCGATGCGACGCGCATGGCCATCTTTCAAAAGCTTGCGGGCGGGCCTAAGGCCGTCAACGAGTTGGCGCTCAAGATGCCTGTGAGCCGTCCCGCCGTGTCGCAGCACCTGCGCGTGCTGAAAGACGCGGGCCTGGTGACGGACATCAAGGACGGTACGCGGCGGCTGTACCAGCTCGATCCGGCGGGCGTGGCCAGGCTGCGTGCCCACTTTGACCAGATGTGGAACCAGGCAATGAGCGCCTTCAAGACCACCGTTGAAAAACCACCGATAGGAGAAAGACATGGCAAATCTAGTGGAAGAAGCCGTCGTACGTAAGAGTGTTCGCGTTCAGGCTGGGATCGAGCGCGCCTTCTCAGTGTTCGTTGAGCAGATGGAGACGTGGTGGCCGGCGACGCATCACATCGGGAAGACTCCGTTTGAGGCGATTTTTGTTGAACCGCGCGCCGGGGGCCGGTGGTACGAGAGAGATGTGGACGGCAAGCTGACCGATTGGGGCACGGTGCTCAAGTGGGACCCGCCGCATCGGGTCACATTTTCGTGGCATGTGGGGCCGGGACACGACCAACCCGATTGGGTGTGCGATCGGGATATCGCCAAGGCAAGCGAAGTTGAAATTCGCTTCACCTCAGAGGGGCCGGGAACGACCCTGGTCGAGCTGGAACACAGCAAGCTGGAGCGCCATGGCGAGGGCTACGAGCAGTTGCGCGCCATCTTTGACGGCCCCGGTGCCTGGAGCGGGATTCTTGCGCTCTACGCCAAAGCGGCGGAAGGAGCGAGGGCATGACGAAGCCCGTTCTATTCCTGCGTATCGCATCGGTATTGACACTGATTCACGCGGTGCTGCACACCATCGGCGGAGTGTTTGGCAAAGTAGATCCAGGCCCCGCCGCCGTGGCCGTGGAGGCTATGAAGGGGAACCAGTTTCTTTTGATGGGAAACATGCGCAGCCTCTGGGATTTTTATCATGGGATGGGGCTGGCGGCAACGATATCCCTGACTTCAGAGGCAGTTCTCTTCTGGCAATTGGGCATGCTGGCAAAGACGGGCGCACGGCGTTTGCGGCCGATTATGGCGACATTTGCGGTTGCGTATTCGGTGCTGGCTGTGAACTCGAATACTTACTTCTTTGTGGCGCCGGTGATTGCGGAGATCCTGATCGTGGCATGTTTGGGGTTGGCGTTTGTTACTGCGGGATCAGAGGTGGCGGTTGGTAACGAAACACTTGCTCGAGCTTGAGTATTCGGGTCAACGAGAAACGACTTTGCCAGTGCCACGACCGCGAGGATGGGCAGTCTCCCAGGTCTCAAAGTCGAGACCTGGGGCACCCAACGCTGTAGGTTGAATGAAAAGATCGAGCGATCACGTTGCTAACTCCGCCAATGCAGTTCCACCGGCCCCTCCATCGGATGCCTAGGCGCGGCGTTGCTGTGCGCCGATTCAAGACCGCCTGCTTCAGCGCGAAGTACCACTTGGCGGGCTTGCTCGCTCAGGGTGCGCCGTTTGCCATGAGTGCTTCGTATTCCGCAGCCAGCCGGTAACGGCGCGATTTCTTTGAAGGATTGCTGACGATCAGAAATCCGTTTTCAACCCAGTTTTGGCAGATAACGGCGGCGGCGCGGGCCTGCAAGCCGAACAGATCGCCAATATCCTTTGATGTGACTTCTTGCGATCGCTCGAATAGTTCGAGGGCTCGGCGCTGTCTTGCATCGAGCTTCCGAAGGACGCGGGTTTGGTCCGAACCGCCTCTAGCAGTCTCGGCCCGCGCCTGGGCCTCGACCTTCTGAAACGAGATAGCCACGCCTTCGACGAAGTAGCCGATCCACTTGGTAATGTCCGCTTCGGCGCGGCCAAAGTAGTAGTTATGGGACCGACCAATCGTCAGTGCCTCGTAATACTCCTTTAGCTTCAGGGCATAATACTCCTCGAGGGCATAGAGACCCTTGAGGCCATATCCGCGCAGGTGCAGGACAAGCGTCGTCAGAAGCCGGGCTGTTCGCCCGTTGCCGTCATAGTACGGATGGATGGTCGCATACTGGTAGTGGACGATCGCGGCCTTGATTGGCGCGGGCAGATCGTCCTTGCGGTTGATCCACTGGACGAGTTGCGTCATGAGCGCAGGCACGTCTTTCGCCTCCGGCGGCATATACACGATCCCCTGAGACCGGCTGTCGCGGATGACGTTCTGCCCGTCGCGGTATGGAGTGGGCTTAATTCGCTTCCTCCCGGCGCTCATGACCCGCGCATGAAGGCGCCGCACTCCCGATTCGGTGACGGGGCCGCCGGCCTCGGCTAGACGCTCGACCTCGTCAAGGGCAGCGTAATATCCGCGAACCTCATCCTGATCCCGTTCCCGTCCTGGAAAGTGATGCTCCTGGGCAATTACCTGCGCAACCTGCTGTTGCGTGAGGCGATTGCCCTCGATCATCGTCGAATAGTGCGTCGAGAAGAGGCGCGCGGTTTCACGGAGGGCAGCAAGGACCCTCGGGGTAATCGGCAGCGCATGAATGGACTGCCTCACCGCCTCGATGCGCATCAGGTCGTTGGCAATTGCTGCCGTGATGGTGAAGTTCGGGGAGAAGCCGGTTGGTTTTCCGGACACCATTATGCCCTCCGCGGCAAGGCGGGCGCCTGCCATTATATTGCGATTATAGTACGATTAACTTGCTAATAGGGCGCGTTTATTTCCCGGGCGCAGGAAGGCGCCCAATTTCTAGCTGCGCCAATGGAGGTCTACAGGGGCGTCGAGGGGGTGTTTGGGTTGGGCGCCAGGCTGTGCGGAGTCGAGGCGCGCCTGCTTCAGCGCGAAGTACCACTTGGCGGGCTTGTCGGCATCGTCTATTAGCATCAGGCTGGGATTGTGCCTTAAACCCTCGGCTTGCTGGATCATCGTCACCTGATCCTGGCGAACGAATTTCGCGCCGAAGAATTTTGCGATGGGCGTAACAAATGGAACGTGGTAGAAGACGTTCCACGCGGCAACGACGTCGATGCGGCAGGTGGATGCGGTTACCGGCGTCACTGTAGTCAGGCTGGAGAACCACTTGGGGCCGCAGCGGATGATCTCGGTGCGGCGGTTGGGCAGCGTGAAGTCGATGGTGGTTTCGATGGGATGGCCGTATACGCCGAGCAGTTTGTAGGGCGCAGAGTTGCCGCTGGGAGCGTGGGCGCTCATGCGGAAGCCTTCGGGGATGGGCTCGAAACGCTTGGTCTTTTGCCGAATGCTGGCTCGGGATCGCCACCACCACGCCTGGTGGACGAAGGGGCCGTGGGCGGGGTCCATCAGGCCGATGATGCCGTGATCGACGTTGCAGGGCAGGTCGGCGGCAAGGTGGGCGGTGCGGTAGCGCGGGCCGAACTTGGCCAACTCTGGAACCTCGCGGGGCTGCGCGCCCGGCGAACGCTTTCCACTGCCTGGGCTGGGGATAAACACCCAGGCGTGACCGTCGCGCTCTTCGCAGGCAAAGGCGGTGGCGTAAATGCGTGTTGCGTCCAGCTTGTCGAAGGTGGAAAGCGAAGGGATCAGCGCGCACTGGCCGCCGCACGGCTCGAACTCCCAGCCGTGGTAGCGGCAGGTAACATGGTTGCCGTCGAACCAGCCATAGCTCAGCGGGATGCCGCGATGGGGGCAACTGTCGCGCATGGCAAAGACGCGGCCGTCCGAGCGCCGGCCCAGGACAAGCGGAATGTCGAGGAGCATGGCGGTGGCCAGCTTGCCGGGGAGTAGTCGCGAAGTGCGCAGGGCGGGATACCAGTCGTCGTAGAGCAGCGTCGCGGTTGGGCCCTGGATGGCGACGCCCGTTTCGGTGGTGGTTGCGAAGGGCATTTGGGACTCACGATAGCATTGTGGGCCGACCGGATGCCAACACCGGAATCGCCGGCTCCGGGTTTCCTGATTGTTGGAAACGGCGACCCCGGTCGTTTGAGCTAGCTTTCTGCCCCGCCAACTTTAACCAGCTTTCCATCTTTGAGCAGGAACCGGTCACCGCGCCATACGATGGTGTGGCCGGCGAATCCGGCTACCCAGACTCCCATTGCGACCAGGTCGCGCAAGGGCAGAAGCCAGAGACTGGGCAGGACCTGGTGGTCGGCGAGCACCTGTGCGCCAACGGTCATGGCAAGCGCGAGGCGAAGAAAGAAGCTCAAGGCCAGCAGCCACAGGCTCACGGGGCTAAGTCCGCTGGCCAGCACGTTAAGCAGGGCCCAGGCCAGCCCGTGCG
>CAYWMR010000436.1:0-4390 GCA_964458965.1 uncultured Occallatibacter sp.
TTCTCCATTGCCGCTCAAACCGACGCACCCGAGCTTACCGCGTTGCATATTGCCACGGCGGAAGGCCTCACTCGCCGCTACGGCCAAGGTGCCTGGTCGGGTGTCAACACCGAGAAGGGAATACTCTTCGGCATGCGTCACTCCCGCGTGCTGATAGCGCGTTCCGGCAACAGAATCGTGGCAAGCCTTCGCCTTCCAACCAAGAAACCATGGGCCATCGACGCCAGCTATTTCACGCCCGTAAAGAAAGCTCTCTATCTCGTCGGCATGGCCGTCCATCCCGAAATGCAGCGCCAGGGGATCGGCCGCCTGCTCATCGCCGAAGCAGTGAAGCAAGCCCGAGCGTGGCCTGCCGATGCCATCCGGCTCGATGCCTTCGATGCCGAAGCAGGCGCTGGAGGGTTCTATTTGAAGTGCGGATTCAGCGAACGCGGCCGTGTAACCTATCGCAATGCGCCGCTCATCTACTTTGAGATGCTGCTGTAACGTTTCCCATCCAGCCCCGCGCATCCCCTATCCGTCAACCTCACTACCATCCGGCATCGGCTGGCAGTTGGCGCACCAAAACGTCACGCGCGCATCCGGCCCCTGAATGCGCCTGCGAACCGGCTCTCCGCAGCGTCTGCATGGCTCACCGTTGCGTCCATAAACCCATAAGCTCGCGCCGGGGTCCGACTCGTGCGTGGTGCGCCGCCTCCTTCCGCCGTAAGTCACAATCGCATCTCCCGAGTCTTCCAGCACGTTGGCCGCAACCAGCTTCTGGGCCTGGGCAATCAAGCCTGCAACGGTTGCGCCGCTAAGAGCCCCAACCTTGCAGAACGGGTTCACGCCGGTAACAAAACAAATCTCCGATTTGAAAACATTGCCCACGCCGGCCAGCACTTCCTGATGCAACAGAACGTCCGCAATCTCTTCGCCGCCATGCGCAATCACCCGGCGCGCCACTTCTTCCGCGTTGAACTCCTCGCTCAAAACATCGATGGCCGGCGCTGGAATCTTCTTCGCCCGCGCCAGTTCCTCCGGCCTCAACATCTTCGCCACCGGCACGCGGAAGCCCACCGCAATGTACTCGCTGTTCTCCAGAACAATCCTCATGTTCACTCGCGGCTGCTGCCATCGTTCCCCGGGCCGGTAGATGTGCCAACTGCCGCTCATGAGCATATGAGTAGCCATGGTTCCTCCGCCCGAGAAGTGAATCAGCAGCCACTTGCCGCGCGACTCCACTGCCTCAACCGTCTGTCCCGCAAGCGGCGTCTCATCGTCGAACCGTGTAAGCAACGGATAGGTCGAGCGAAATCCCGTAAGGGGCTTACCCGCCAACGCGCGGCCGAGCGCTCTTGCCGTGCGAAAGATCGTGTCTCCCTCAGGCACGGCTTATTGCACCTCTCCGGGTCGAGCATCAGCGCCCGCCCCATGAGCATGCTGCCCAACCGGAAGCAGAATCCGCCGCAGGTGCATCCCCAGCGGGCCGGGATGAAACCCCGCATCCATCAGAAATCGCGCCATGGGATGCGCCGCCACCGGCTGCCCATTGATCGTGGTAATCAGCACACCCTGATGGCTCGCCCCGCGCAGCCGTTCCTGCCCGCGTGCACATAGAAAATGCGCCAGACCTGAAGCTGCTTGCGATCGCTCCGGCTCTTCGCTCGGCAAAAACACCAGCAGATTCGGATTCCCGCGCCGCAGCCAGGCAACCAGCTTCCCATTGCGCAGAATCACCTCGGCATAAGCCGAACGCGTAAGCAATCGCGGCGCGCTTTCCTGATCTTCTTCCGCAACAGGCAGTTCCGGCCAGTGCAAAACCGATCCATAGGGGTTAGCCGGATCGGCTGCCGCCAACTGCACAAACTCCGGCTTCTCTTCCGGAGGCGCGTTGCGCAACTGCCTTAGCAAATCCACCGCCGCCGGAAGCGCAAATTGTGTAGCGCCCAGTCCGGCCACAAAGTACCCCCTTCGAATCCGCCCGCTCTCTTCCAGAGCCTTCAGCACATCGTAGACCGCCGAGAATCCGCCCGGCACATTCTCCGCCGCAACATGCTCCCTAAGCAGCACGCCATAGCGATTCAGCAGTTGCAATGCCAGCGCGTGGCTAACCTCCGTCGCAGTCGGCACAACTTCTGTCCCTCGTGCCGCGGCGCGTATCGCCAACATCGACCATCGCCCCTGCGCCGTTGGCGGCGTCGTCCTCCTCGACCGGAACACAACCCCCGTCTGCGCCCGCCTCTGCGTCCGCGCGCTCTCCGGCCTGGCGATATAAGCCCGCAAAGCATGCAGCGAATCGTTAGTAATCAACCCGCGCCACACCAGGCTCCAAAGCGCCTCAATCGTCTCGCCCGGATACCCACCCCCCACCGCCGAATGCAGCGCGTCGAAGAAGCTAGCGCCCGTCGATTCCAGCACCGCAAGCAGCTTTTCTTCGCGCTCCGTCAATGGCTCAACCTGCGGCCTGTGTGCGCCGAGCAACGGCAGCTTGTCCGCCAGAAACAGCGCAATGCGCCCGTCGCGCTCGCCAATGGGCTCCACGCCCGCCCACGCCACCTCGCCCGCGGCAATCAGCGTGTCCAGGCCCGCCGGCGAATACTCGGCAATCCGCGCCGGCAAAATCGCCGTTTCCACCAGCGATGCAGGCAGCGGAGCGCCCTGCAAGCTTTCAATCGCGTCCAGCAACCCATCCAGGTTTCCCTGCCCACTGCGCCTGGGCGCAAGCAGCCCCTGCCAGTGCGTCAGGAAGCGCGCCAGCGTATGCTGTTCCACCGGCTCAACCTCGCGCCGCAGCTTCGCCAGACTCTTGCGACGGATCAGCCTCAAGATCTCCGCATCGCACCACTCGCGATGCAGCCCGCCCGGCCGAAATCCCCCTTCCAGCACACGCCCCTCATGCGCAAGCTGCCGCAGTGCCTCCTCCACCACCACCGCATCCAGCGCAAAACGGTCCACGGCCTCTCGCAGCGTAAACGGCCCATGCGTGCGCGCAAACCGCCGCACCAGTTCCAGCACCGGCTGCGCCACCGGATCCAGCAGCGCCGCTGCCAGCCCCGGCGGCAACGGAATCCCCAACCCATCGCGATACCGCGCCGCATCTTCAGCCGCAATCAACCTACGCTCACCGGCAATGCGCAGTTCCAGCAACCGACGCGACCGCACTAGCCGGTCCACATGCTGCAACAAATCCGGTGAAACCACACGCCGAGCCAATTCCTCTCGCGAAAGATCTCCCAACCGCAAGCACAAGTCGTGAATCCCATCCGCCGACCGCGCGCGATAACTCTCCGCCAGGCACTGCGCAATCTCTTCCACCTCTGCAATCGCATCGGCGTCAAGCAACTCGCGCAGATCGGCCTCGCCCAGCAATTCGCGCAACTGGTCCTGGTCAATGGTCAGTGCCTGCGCCCTGCGCTCGGCCAGCGGAGCATCGCCGTCATAAAGAAAATTCGCCACATAACTGAACAGCAGCGACGACGCAAACGGCGAAGGTGTGCGCGTCTCCACCACATGCACCCGCAGCTGCCTCTGCTCCACCGCGCGCAGCGTCTCAATCAGCGCGGGCATATCGAATACATCCCGCAAACATTCGCGATAAGCCTCCAACAGCAGCGGAAAGCTCGGATATCGCGCCGCCACGCGCAGCAAATCATAGGATCGTTTGCGCAACTGCCACAGCGGCGACCGAGCGTCGGCCCTCCGTCGCGGCAGCAGCAGCGCACGCCCCGCCGCCTCGCGAAACCTCCCTGCAAACAACGCCGTCGTACCCAGTTGCCGCAGCACCAACTGCATAGCCTCGGCACTCTCCACCAGGAACCAATCCGGATCGGGCGGCTCATCCGTATCCGGAAACCTCAGCACAAACCCATCATCGCCCCACAGCGTTTCAACTTCCGGCCCGCCCGCGGCGCGAATCCGCGCGCTTACCGCCATCGCCCACGGAATATGGATCCGGCTTCCAAACGGCGTCAGCACGCATACCCGCCAATCGCCCAGCTCATCCCGGCAGCGCTCAATCACCACCGTTCGATCGTCCGGCACCGCCCCCGTCGCAGCCTCTTGATCCACAAGAAACTGCATCAAATTCTCCGCCGCCCCTGGATCGAGATCGTGCTCGGCCACCAGTCGCGTCAGCGCAGCCGGCTTGGGCAGTCCGCGCAACTCGCGCACCATCGCGCCAATCCTGCGGCCGAACTCCAACGGCCTTCCCGGCCCGTCACCCTTCCAGAACGGCATCTTCCCCGGCTCGCCCGGAGCCGGCACAACCAGCACCCGGTCGTGCGTAATCTCCACAATCCGCCACGTCGATGCGCCCAGAATAAACGTCTCGTTGGAGTGCGACTCAAACACCATCTCCTCGTCCAGCTCGCCCACGCGCACCGCCTTGCCTTCGCTGTGCGCCAGAAAA
>CAYWMR010000437.1:0-4376 GCA_964458965.1 uncultured Occallatibacter sp.
GAGACGCCGCCGTACTCGTCGATGACGATGCGCATGTGCTGCTTTTCGCGCTGCATCTCTCGCAGCAGCTCATAGCCGCGCTTGGTTTCAGGGACAAATTCCGCGGGGCGCTGAATGCCGGCCACGGTGCGGGTGCGGGCTTCCTCGTCGGTAATCTGCAACAGGTCGTGAGCGAAGGCGATGCCGGTGACGTTGTCGAGCGAACCCCGATAAACCGGAACGCGGGAGAAGATGTGCTCGCGCAGCAGCTCGAGGAAGTGCTCCAGGGTAATGGAGTCGGGGACGGCAAAGACTGCAGGACGCGGGGTCATCACTTCGCGCACCAGCTTGTCTCCGAATTCAACGGCGGAGCGGACCAGGTCGCGATCGCTTTCTTCCAGAATGCCTTCCTCTTCGCCGGCTTCGAGCAGCGCTTCGACGTCTACCGCGGATTCCTCTTCGGCGGTTGCAGGCTCCTCTGCCAGCGCGGCCACGGAAAAGAAGAAGCGCACAAAGACGGTGATGGGAGTCATGAGCCACAGCAGCAGGCGGATGGGCCAAACCAGGCGCGCCGCCCATCGGCCGCGCGTGCGGTTGAAGAGCAGCGTGGGCAGAAGCTGATTGCAAAGAACCACGACGAGCACCATGGCCAGGATTGCCTGCGCAATTTCAGCATAGGTGGGACGGGCAAGGTGAGGCGCGCGATCGAAGAGGACTGCGCCGAATTCCAGCGCAATGATGCCCAGAGCCAGTTGCTGCAAGACTGCCGCGGAGATGGCCGCATGCTCGCGGGTGAGGCCAAGCTGCGGCTCGACCAGCTCTTCCCAGGCGTCGAGGTTCTCTTCGATTTCGCGGGTGAGGATCTTGCCGAATTCGGAGTAGACGCGGCTGATGTAGGAGGCCAGCGTTTCAATGGCGGCCAGCAGGAGAACCATGAGGATGGCGGTGGTGCTCATGGGCGTTTGGCCTTTGGTTTAGATGGGGAGGCGTGCGGGGTTTGGCGATTCCCAGGTCTCAGATTCGAGACCTGGGGCACCCGCGAGGATTGCTGTTTTACAGGTCTCAGATTCGAGACCTGGGGCACCCGGCGTTTGGCCTTTGGCTTGGGTTGATCTGCCCGTTCGATGAGGCCCTGGGGTAACTTCAGCTTTGCGCGCAGCAGGCGCTCGCGGCGAGCCATCTTGCCGTCGTCGGCCTCGTGGTCGTAGCCGGCCAGATGGAGCAGGCCGTGGAGGACGAGGACTTTGATCTCGGTCGATAGGGAGTGGCCCTGCTCGGTAGCTTGACTGAGAGCTGTGGTTACGCTGATGGCGAGGTCGCCGGCAATCTGCTCGGCCCCTGTTCCGCGAATCGGGCCTTCGGAGGGGAACGACAGCACGTCGGTGGCTTTGTTCTTGCCCCGGAAGCGGCGATTGAGTTTGCGAATAGCCGCATCGGTGGTGAGCAGCACGGTGACCTGACCTCGCAGACGCACGGCTGCCTGCGCGGTGGTGAGAAAGCGGGACAAGGTGCGCGCGGAAGGGATTTGAATTTCGCGAGGAGGGGCGGGCACGACCGTCTGCTTCACCGAAGCTGGCTTCGGCGAGGGGTCGGGGTCCAAATCTGGGTCGAGGAGGATCATCGTGCTCAGGGCCGTGGCGAGCGCGGCACTGATTCAATCTCCATTCTACGCTAAGGTTGGGTGAGAGCCACACGCCCGAAATCTCAATCCGCTCCCCTGCCTATTGCTTTCATTCGCGTTGTCTCCTATGCTCGATGCATGGAATTACTCACGCATGACGAGCTTGCGCGCATGACCCCGCCAGAGCGGCTGACGTTGATCTCGCAGCTTTGGGACAGCCTGGACGACAACCAGCTCCCCCTGACCGCCGCGCAACGGGGAGAGCTTGACAGCCGTCTTGCGACGCTCGATGAAGACCGGCGCGAAGGCATCCCCTGGGCGGCTCTAAAGGCCGAGCTTGAGCAGCGTTGCCCGTAGTTTATCCGGTTATCTTCACCCCACACGCCCGCGCAGAGTTGATGGACGCGCAGGATTGGTATGAGAACGAGGCTCCCGGCCTGGGGCGGCGTTTCCGCGCGGCGGTTGACGCAGTGGTTCAGCGCATAAGCGCGAATCCGCATCAATTTCCTGTCGTCTACAAGAGCATCCGCCGCGCCCTGCTCCGCCGCTTTCCCTATGCTCTGATGTTCGTCATCGAGGCTGACGAAACGCTGACGGTCATCGCCTGCTTCCACGGCAGCCGCGATCCGGCGCACTGGGAAATGCGGGCTTGATCGAGGGGCGGAGCGTCCACGAGGGATCGGGGTCCAAATCTGGGTGGAGGAGGATCATCGTGTTCAGGGCCGCGTTGTACGCGGCACTGATTCAATCTCCGTTCTAAGCTATGTGTCGATCGTCGCCGCGATGGTTTGCATGGGCAGAATCAGCCGCATCGACTCCGGAAGCTGTATGAATCCGTGTGCTCGGTAGAAGCTTGCCGCTCGGTAATTGATCGCATCCATCAGGAGATGACTCTCTCCCGTGCGGCGCGAAAAGCCCTCTCTAGCCGCTCATTTGGTTTTGGCGGGTGAACGAGAGCTTCAAAGAAAGCCTCGCGGTCGCGCTCGGAGAGGAGAAGACTCTGTTGGTGGTCGATCACAGTAGCTTGCGGCATGGAGTTTCTCCTGGTTTCCGGTCTGATACCAGTTTAAGTCCGATGGGAGAACGAGGCAATCTTGCATCCCAAGCCTAGCCCACGACGACCCGCTCATCGCGATGGGACCGCGATGAACGGGGCACAGCTTCTCAAAAATTCAGAGTGATTTTTTTCGGGGCTGATGGGCGGGCCAGCTTCCGCACCGCGTACAATCAGCTGTTGGATGACAGCTACCGGAGCTACTGTATTAGCAGTCATTCTTTTATGCGAGCCGACATGAGCAAGCACGAGTGTCCAGACAGAATCTATAAATTCTTGGATTTCAATGGATTATGCAAGACACTTGAGAGTGGGACTATTCGCTTGTCTAAGCCAAACGAATTTAATGATCCCCTGGATATCTACCTTCAGGAATGTTTTGGAAAAGGCAGGCAGGCCTTTTTTGAGGATATGAAGGGAGCCTTTCAAGATTTCATTGAGGGTGAGCTAGACCTTTCATCTTTACCTGATTCACCTTATAAGGCGAAGATCACAGCCATTATCACAGCTCATAAAAAGGCATCCCCGGAACAAAGAGCTGAAATGCGCGAAGAGATGTCCCGCATACCGATTGAGGAGCTGTATGACCTGAAGAAATTAGAAGAAACGGAACGGGAAGTACTTTCCTGGGTGAATCAGTCATTCGAGTTTGACGGCGCGTTTTGTTCAACAGTTGATTTTAAGAACCTATTGATGTGGGCACACTATGCGGACAAACATCAAGGCGCCGCAATTGAATTTACACCAAACAAAGAAAAGGACTCGGCCTTTCTGGCGTCGAGAAAAGTTATTTATTCGAATGAACGTCCGGTGCTGTATGCAACGGCTCAAGAAATGATTATTTCCGGAATTGCGATGTCGACGGAAGAGTCTGGAAAGTCTATTTTAGATAAGTTGATTTACACCAAGGGCAGAGATTGGGAATACGAGCAAGAATATCGTCTTGTTTTGCCCTTCTGCATCAAGCCAGGCCAACCCTTTGCTACCCATAGCTATCATCCAGAAGAACTAACATCGGTCCTCTTGGGATGCCGAATGAGCCAGCAGAACCAAGAAAAAGCCATTGCTTTGGCAAGAACAGCTAACCCATTAGTCGCGATATATAAAGCGTATCCTACGCCGAGAGAATTCGGGTTGAGCTTTGCTCAATGCTTGTAGCCGGGTGCCCCAGGTCCCGGTTTTGGGATCTGGGAATCGAAGATACCCGAAGAGCAACCGCAGATCCTTCGACTACGTTTGGCGCAGAAGCGCGCCAAACTTCGCTCAGGATGACAGGATATAGGGCACACTGTTTCAATCATCCGCTAAGCTATTGCGGTTTAGGTGGATGCAGCGGCTGCGGCTGCGTCCGGCTGTCGCGCGGTTGCGCGCCCACTTCTATGGGCTCGCCCATCGCCAAAGGCAGCTCCTGCTGCTGCGGCTTGGCGCTCTCGTAGGCGCGGACAATTCGCTGCACCAATGCGTGGCGGACTACGTCGGAATCCTCGAAGTGGCAGAAGTGGATGCCCTCTACCCCGTCGAGAACGTTGATGGCGTCTACCAGCCCGGACTTGCGCGGATTGGGCAGATCGATCTGCGTGATGTCGCCGGTAATCACCGCCTTGGAGTTGGCGCCCATGCGGGTGAGGAACATCTTCATCTGCTCGACGGTGGTGTTCTGCGCCTCATCCATGATGATGAAGGCGTCGTTGAGCGTGCGGCCGCGCATGAAGGCCAGCGGCG
>CAYWMR010000438.1:0-4375 GCA_964458965.1 uncultured Occallatibacter sp.
GCTTCGTCGTCGATAACTCCGACCTTTTCACATCCAGCTCGCTGGAAGGTGAAATGCAGTCGCTGGTAACTGCGCTCACCACGCCAGTCATTCAGCCCCGTGTGGCCACTGCAATAGCCCTTCAAATTGTCGAGTTGTATCCGTATGTCGATTACATGAAGTTTCTACTTCCAGCCTGCGTCGCACTCGCCATGTATATCTCCGTCATGATAGGTGGCGGCATGTTATACATCGACGACAAAGCTCGCGGCGTCCATGAGGGCTATCTTGTAACTCCCATATCCCGGCTTGAGTTAGTTATGGGGTTGAATCTTGCCGGCTCAATCAAGGCCGTGCTCTCGGGAATCTGCCTCACCGTAATCGGGTCCCTGATGGCCGGTCTCGGCGTCATCTTTCATCCCGAGGCGGACCTTGAATTGTTTGCCTTGATCATTGTCACTTCCATTGCCTTCAACGGAATGATGTTCCTGATGATGGTGCGCGTAGACGACCCCCTGGTCCCGCGCGCCATGTTCGGCGTCCTCAACCTGCTGCTGTTTTATCCCTCGGGAGCGATGTATCCCATCAACGCATTTCCAGCCTGGCTCCGCGCCATCTCGGTAATCGATCCGTTCACCTACTGTGTTCACGGCTTCAAGGCGGTCCTGCTCAAAGACGGCGGCTTCGTTGCCATCCAATACGACCTTCTTTTTCTGTTTGTGTTCGGCGTGGGTACTTTGCTCATCGCCACGCCTCTCTTCAAGCGAACTCTCTAGCGCTGAGATTGAAGCCGAATTGTAGTGGAGTGCAAGAACGCATTTACACGGGCTTCGTCCAGGACAAAAGGATTTCCGGCGGGCAAGGCAGCTGAGCCCGGAAATGCGGCAGGCGGTCCATTCCTTGTGGGAGGATGGGCCGCCTGGGTTCGCTCGCCTCAACCATTATTCGATTGCCGCGTTCGAGCGGCGAATGATTGACGCCCGCTGCCCGCCCGGTGCAGAATCAATGTTGTCGAGCGCGCTCACACGAACGCCAAACGGCAGAATGAACTCCAAAACACCCTTCAGCCCAGACCAATCCGAATTCATAAAGCCATTCTGGACCCGGTTCGCAGGTCCGCCTTGGCTTGTGTCGCTGCTCGCCCTGGCCATTCTGGCGGCTTTGCGCTTCACCGCGGTATTTGGCCCTCCGGCGGGTGAGGTGCTCTTTTTTCTTCAGTTTGTACTCACCTGGGCCCTGCCGTTCATTCTGCTTACTCCCAAAGGACGCCGCAACATCGGTCTCAGGGAACGGGGGCTCACGCCAGCCTCTCTAGCCACTAGCGCGCTCGCCGGGGCCTGCTGCGCACTGGCTGTCTTCTCGCTTGGGATGGTCCTTTATGGCAACTCTCCTGACAACTGGTGCGTCAGCCTGCGCGACTATCTTCGCGTAACCGACATGCGCTTTGTGCTGCATCCCGCGGTTCTCTACGCCATCTACGTTGTCCCCGCCCTGATTTTCACGCCGATCGCCGATGAACTTCTCTTTCGCGGGATCATGCAGCAAGCTTTCACAATCCGCTGGAATGCGTCTCTCGCCACACTTGTGAACTGCCTGTCCTACGGCTTCATGTACCTCTATTTCCATGCCATCTGGCAAGATGCTGCCGGCTTTCATATCCGCCTGGTCTCCGGTGCGCTCACTGTCCTCCTTCTGGCGGCCGTCGGCCTCGTCTTCACTCTTTGCCGTCTCCGCAGTGGGTCATTGTGGCCTGCCATGGCCGCGCACGCTGCCTTCAACCTGGCACTGCTTGGGGCCGGAATCTTCTATTCTCCGACCTGATTGGGGCAGAGGAATGGCTGCGTGGGCGCTACGGATTGCTATGCGCTTTCGGCTTGCCAACACCGCCAATTCGCCCCCCAAAACTCTCAAAAAATGACCCCGAAAAATGCCCCAAAAGTTTTCCACTTAATTAGCACGATTTCCACAAAATTAACAATTGACAGAGAGAAACGAGAAAGAGCATAGTTACTTTCATTCCGGGTTGCTAGGTAAGCCTGAGTATCTTCAGCAATGACGATTTTGAAGGCTGATCCGAAAGGCCCCGATATAGAGCACTAAGTGTTGGACACGGAGCAATCCGCGGCCAGCGCAGGGCGATAAGTGTGGAGCGAGGAGCAATCTAAGCAAAGCATGGAAAGCCAAGTGTCGAGCACGAAGAAATTCGTGTCCGGTGCGGAACTCAAAGTGATAGATGCGGAGCGATCCGCAACTAGCACAGTGCATCAAGTGTGGAGCGCGGAGATATCCGTGTGAAGCACAAGGCGCAAAGCGCGAAACGTGGAGCAATCCATGCGGAACGCAGGGCAACAAGGATCCGGCGCGGAGCAATCTGTGTAAGATCTGGAATGCCAAGGGTCGTGCAAGGAGCAATCCGAGTGCGGCGCGGAGTTCAAAAGTGCTGAGCGCGGAGATATCCGCGGCCAGCACGGGACGCAAGGAGCAAAGCGCGGAGCAATCCGGGCAGAGCGAGGAGCGTCAAGTGTCGAGCGCGGAGCAATCCGCGGCCGGTGCGAGCGCAGAGTGTGGAGACCGGAGATATCCGGGCAAAGCACGAGGCGCAAAGTGTTGGAGGCGGCGATATCCGCAGCCAGCGCAGGGCACTCGGTGCAAAACACGGAGCAATCCGTGCTGAGCGCAGAGAGCCAAGTGTCGAGCGAGGAGCAATCCAAGCGCGGGGCAAAGTGCAAAGTATTGGAGCCGGCAACTCGGGACGTTTTTTTGCCCAAAAACTACTTAGATCACTTATAACTTCCCCATAACGTAACCTCGAAAATCAAGAGCCACCAACCCACCGGCTGAAAATCCACAGATAAATCCACAGCTACTTAATCAAGCCAGTTATCCGTTCCTCGTGGTTTCTTCCGCTATCTTCGTTACTCTCCGCATGAAAAAACCCAAGACAAAGCAATCCAGCAAAACTTGTTCTGCTGCTGCCACGGACTCTTTTAATGCATCAGCCGCCGCACTGGCTCATTGTCGGCATATACGCGCCACTCGGCGATTCTTCCGTCCGCCTCATGCGCGCGCACCGCTGCCGGCGTCTTCCACCGGTTTTCCGGCTTCAGAACGCCGCTGGGAGCGTATGTACCCCCTGCCTCGCCCAGCAGAACCACAACTGGCCCATCGCCGTAGCTCTCCTCGATGGCAAGGTGGTAATCCGGGACCATCTTGAAGTACGCGGCCCAGGCAGCTCGCATTTTGTCGCGCCCCTCCACCACGTTTCCGAGCGCATCGACAAATCGATGGTCTGGCGTCATCAACTCCGCCAGCGCATCCACATCCTGCCGGTTGATCGCCCGCACAAACGCCCTCGCCACAGAATCCGCCGATTTGTTCATGGCGGTATTGTAAACACGGCGAGTCTGGAGCTAGAAGAATTGACCGAAATGCGGAGAGGATGCGAATACGAGAATTGACCCTGCATCCACGAACGAATTAGGTCTAAGATATTTGTATGGGCCGCTCGGTATTCATCACGACTCCGATCCCAACGCTGGAAGAGGTTGGCGATCGGCTGAGGATGAGCAAGGCGCGCCGGCGCCGCCTCATTCAGATTGTCACCGGGGCCGTACCCAGCCACAGTTTAGAACGCCGTCGGGATGCGTCGGGTCCGGTGAGCGAGCGCTCAGCCAGTCGAAACGGCACAGGGAAGTTGTCTGCATCGCGCACTAAAGCCGCCATTAGCCACGCGTGAGCCAAGTTGCCCCCTCCACTTTAACTTCATTCGACTGCCTCGCGACTCTGGGCAACAAGCCGCGCCTTTCCCGAGCCCAACCGAACCGCCTACAATAGGACCAGCACTTCAACCCGAGGAATCCCATGCCGCTCTCCGGAGAAGCTATCCGCTTGATGAATTACATTGACGACGTTGCCGTGACCCTGCGGCGCGTCCTGGCCACCATTCCGACGCTTACCCCCGACGAGCGCGCCCGCGTCGCCGAGCACCTGCTGCACGCCAGGCCCAATGCCGAGGATGTGGCAAACGCCCTGGCAGCCGACTAAACACCTCTTGCCCACCACCGTTGCCATTATCGGTGCCGGCCCGCTAGGCCGCTGGCTGGCCTTGGCTGCAGCCCGTGCAGGCTTCCGCGTTCTGCTTGAAGACGTGATGCCCGCCAACCTGCACCACGCGCAGGAGTTGATACGGCAGCAGCTCGGCTCCGAAGTTCTGGGAGGAGAATCCGGGACCGATTCTGGGACTGATTCCGGCTGCAGGGTGAATTTTGTCTCCACCATCGAAGACGCCGTCCGCGACGCCGATCTGGCCATCGATTGCGTTCCGGATGAGCTGGAGTCGAAGCTGGAGAGATCGGAAGAGCACACGTCTGAACTCCAGTCACCGCTTAACATCTCG
>CAYWMR010000439.1:0-4370 GCA_964458965.1 uncultured Occallatibacter sp.
TGATGAGCGAGGCTATGCAGGCCGCGCCGAATCCGTTGTCGATGTTGACCACAGACACGTTGGGCGAGCAGGTGTTCAACATCCCCAGCAGCGCCGCCACGCCGCCAAACGAAGCACCATAACCCACGCTTGTGGGAACCGCCAGAACCGGGGCATTCACCAGTCCGCCCACGACAGTAGGCAGCGCGCCCTCCATCCCGGCGCAAACAATCAGCACCCGGGCCGATTGCAGCGAACTCTTCTGCGCCAGCAGCCTGTGAATCCCTGCCACACCTACATCGGCGATGAGCTCAACTGTATTTCCCATTAGGCGTGCGGTCACCACCGCTTCTTCGGCCACGGGCAAATCGCTGGTGCCCGCGCAAACCACGGCGATCGTCCCCTTGCCGGGAATCGCAGGCGCCTGGGTCAGAGTAATGGCCCGCGCGGTCTCATGAAACTCAGCGCGGGGTTCCACTTCGCGGACGGCGCGAAACATGTCGGCAGAGGCGCGAGTGGCCAGAACATTGCCTCCCGCCTGAGCCATTCGCGCAAAGATTGCTGCCACCTGCGGCGCGGTTTTGCCGGAGGCGAAAATCACCTCGGGCATGCCGGTGCGAAGCGCGCGGTGATGATCCACCTTGGCAAATCCGATGTCCTCAAATGGCAGATCGCGTAGCCGGTCAAGCGCTTCGTTGACGGCTATGCGGCCCGCGCTTACTTCGTTAAGCAGTGTTTCAATGCTTGCACGATCCATCAGAGCTTCTCCCTTTTTAGCAGCATGGCCGAATAAGCTCGCATGGCCTCATGCATGACCCTCTTCAACGGAACGGAGTGCCTCACCGCTATTGCGCGGCAGTCCTCATACTCTGGCGCGGCGTTGGCCACTTCGCCGTTCGGCCAGCGGGCTATCTTGATGCTGACCGGGCCCCAGGGAGTCTCAACCTTCAAGAACTCGCGGGCCAGCGACGCCTTGTTTTCGAGCCTCCAGCGCATGCCAATCGTCGTGGTTTCGCGGAAGATAAGGTCGCGCAATGCGGACGCCAGATCGGGGCGGCAAAGCACCGTCAATTGCACGCCAGCGCGCCCCTTCTTCATCTGCACTGTGGCTCGATAAACATCCCACGCGCCAGCCCCCAACAGCAGTTCGCTCACGTAGCCGAGCAACTGCGGACTCGAATCGTCAATCACCGTTTCAATCACCGCAACGGATTCGTTACCCGCAGCCGAAGAGGTCTCCGGCGATTCATCGCCCACCAGCAGGCGCAGCAGGTTGGGCTGGCCTTTGGTTTCACGGCCTCCGGCGCCATAGCCCGTAGCTGCAATGCGCATCGTCGGCAGCGATGCGTAGCAAACATCCAGCATTCGTAACAGGGCAGCGCCCGTTGGCGTCACACGCTCCATGGGCTCGCCCGCCGCATACACCGGCGCATCTCCAAGCAGGGCAAGCGTTGCCGGCGCGGGCACCGGAAGCGTTCCATGCTGGCAAACCACCGTTCCGCTTCCCACGTTCAATGGCGACGCAAGCCAGCGTTCCACGCCAAGCACCTCCGCACCCGCGGCAGAGCAGACAATATCCACGATGGTGTCCACCGCTCCCACCTCGTGGAAATGCACTTGCTCAACGGGCATGGAGTGAATTGCGGCTTCTGCTACGCCAAGCAACTGAAAGGCGCGGATAGCGCGGGCTTTCACCGTCTCACTCAGCGATGCCCCGCGTATGATGGCAAGAATCGCCGACAATGAGCGATGAGGAGCGTGCTTATGCGCCGTATGCTCGTGAGGCGTTGACTCGACTTCTGCCTCATGCGAGTGCGGCGCATGGGAATGCTCATGATGTTCATCGCCGGCGTGGGAATGCCCTGCGTGCCCATGCAATTCGTGCGAGTGAGGCGCCTCGGCTGCCTGTCCCTCCTCCGTGATGACGTCAACTTTGATCGCGGCCAATCCGCCGCGGCTCACCTTGCGCATCTCCAGGTGCGCGCCCACGTTCAGCGCCGCAGCGGTTTTTTGAAGGGAGTCAAAGGGAACGCCCGCGTCGACAAGCGCGCCCAGCAGCATGTCGCCGCTTATGCCGGAAAAACACTCTAGATATCCAATTCGCATCGAAACCGATTCTAAACTGCCGGCTATGCGCCGCGCCGGGCCAGCACGTCCACGGGCAAAATCTCGTTGAGGGAGCCGGAGCGAAATCCCGAGCAATCCAGCGTGACGTATTGAAAGCCAGTCTGCTTCAATGCCCGCGAGATTTGGCCGAGCATTTCCATCTCCAGGGCGCGCGGCAACTCGGCGCGCGCAATCTCCACGCGGGCCAACTCGCCGTGATGACGCACCCGCAACTCGCGGAATCCCAATAGCCGCAAGCTCTCTTCGCCTTTTTCCACCTGTTCCAGCACCTCGCGGGTCACAGTCCGGCCGTACTCAACTCGCGACGAAAGACACGGTGCTGCCGGACGGTCCCAGAGCGGGTAGCCCGCAGCCTTTGCCAGTGCCCGAATCTCCAGCTTGGTCAATCCAACCTCGGACAAAGGCGCCAGCACCGCGCGTTCCTCGGCCGCACGCTGGCCGGGTCGGAAGTCCTTCCGGTCGTCGGCGTTCATCCCATAGGCAATGCGCGTAAATCCCAGTTCGCCGCCCAGCGCTTCCATCGCGGCAAAAAGCTCGGTCTTGCAGTGATAGCAACGGCTGGCGTCGTTGCGCTGGTATTCAGGCCGGTCCAGCTCTTCGGTGGCAACCACGCGCAAAGGCATCTCCAGCGACTTGGCAAACGCGCACGCTTGCTCCATGTCGCGCCGTGCCAGGCTTGGCGAATCGGCCAGCACCGCAAGCATTCGCGAGCCCAGCACGCGATGCGCCGTGCCCGCAAGAAACGCCGAGTCCACACCACCGGAGAAGGCCACCATTAGGCTTCCCAGTTCCCCAAGTCGCACCTCAAGAGCAAGGAGCTTTGCCTCCGCGCCCGACTCCATTTGAACTGTGCCGGCCGTCTCGCCAGGTGCAAGTCCCGCCTGTGGAATGCCAGTCTGTGCCATCGCCGCCATGGGCCCGATTATACCCCCTCGGCGCTAGTCAGCACCCCGGCGGTGTTCGTCGGCCAAGCATCCGCTCGCACCTTTGCCTCGGTTCGGAGCCAGCTGCAAACGCAACCTGTCCGATCCCATTCTGGAAGTGTCACAATAAAGATATTGCCGATCCAGCGCGTTTCGATTAACGTCAAAGACTCAAACAGTTTCATTTTAGGAGTTGCCGATTCATGCCACGAGTCGTTCGATGTTCCATCATTCAGGCTTCCAATGCCGTGCCCGCCACTGAACCGCTGGCGGTGCAGAAGCAGGCGATGATCGAGAAGCACCTGGGCCTGATTCGCCAGGCCGCCGGCGAGGGTGCGCAGATCGTTTGCCTGCAGGAGATATTCAACGGCCCCTACTTTTGCGCCGAGCAATCGGTGAGGTGGTATGAGAGCACAGAGCCGGTTCCTGGCGGACCCACGGTTACGCTGATGCAGTCTCTAGCCAAAGAACTGGGAATTGCGATGGTAGTTCCCGTGTATGAAGTGGAACAGGAAGGTATCTTCTATAACACTGCAGCAGTAATCAACGGCGACGGAACCTATCTCGGCAAATATCGCAAGACTCACATCCCGCACGTCGCTCCCGGATTCTGGGAGAAGTTCTATTTTCGTCCCGGTAACCTCGGATATCCTGTCTTTGACCTGGGCTTCGCTAAGGTCGGTGTTTACATTTGCTATGACCGTCACTTTCCCGAAGGCGCGCGTTGCCTGGGATTGAACGGAGCGGAGATCGTGTTCAACCCATCGGCAACCGTGGCCGGCCTTAGCGAGTATCTATGGAAGCTGGAGCAACCGGCCCATGCCGCCGCCAACGGCTACTTCATTGCGGCCATCAATCGCGTGGGCACTGAGCCGCCTTGGAATATCGGCGAGTTCTACGGCTCGAGCTATTTCGCAAATCCGCGGGGACAGATTGTAGCCCAGGCAGCGCGCGACAAGGATGAAGTGTTGACCGCGGACCTGAATATGGACGAGATTGCCGAAATGCGGCGCACCTGGCAGTTCTATCGAGATCGCCGGCCTGACCTGTATGGGCCGCTCGTTGCTTTGTAGCGGATCGTTCACGATCGATGCGGCACGTCGATTTGCACCAATCAACGAATGCTGGAATCATTGCATTTCTTCCGAGGCCTGCATGAGCACCGCGACTCTAGCCAACGACCCGCAACTTCGAGAGCGCTTCAACGAACTGCACCCGCCGCTCTCGCCGCAGGCCGCCGTCGTTGAGTCCAACCGCTGCCTGAATTGTTTCGATGCGCCCTGCACCGCGGCCTGCCCTACGCACATCGACGTTCCCGGTTTCATCAAACGCATTGCTTCC
>CAYWMR010000440.1:0-4368 GCA_964458965.1 uncultured Occallatibacter sp.
TCGCGTGTGTTCAAGATTGCGTCGTAGGTGAAATAAGGCGGAGCATCCGGTTGATCCGCGAGGATAAGGCGGACAAACTCTTCCTGCGTGGCGGGTTTCAGCGCATAGTTCAAGCGACGTTGATCGCCCAGGGACGAAACGGTGTCAGAGGAAAGCTTCTTGCCGCAGAGCGAACCTGCGCCGTGTGCAGGGTAAACCAGAACCTCGTCGGGCAGGGTGAGCAGCTTGTTGTGGAGAGAATCGAAGAGGTGAGCGCCAAGGTCGGCGGCACTCCAGCCAAGGGAAGCACGCAAGTCGGGGCGGCCCACATCGCCGATGAACAGCGTATCCCCGGTCAGGACCGCATAGGGGTTTGTCTTATCCCTGGTGAGATCGAAGACCAGAATTGAAATTGACTCAATGGTGTGGCCGGGAGTCTCAAGCACCTGGAGGCGCAGTCCCGGGAGTTCAAGGGTATCTCCATCCTTCATTGGATCGAAAGCGTATTCCGCCTGAGCACGTGCGCCAAGATGGATGATGGCGCCGCAACTGTCGCGCAGTTCCAGATGGCCGGCAACGAAGTCCGCGTGGAAGTGGGTGAGGAAGACGTGGCGGATGGTTAGGCCGAGCTTCTCAGCGTCGGTGATGTACTGCTGGATGTCGCGCTGCGGGTCGACGACGATGGCGGTACCACTCTGTTCGTCTCCAAGCAGGTAAGAGGCGTGTGCCAGGCAGCCGAGGTAATACTGTTTCAGAATCATCGAAGTTTCAAGAGTTTACCACTAAGAGATTAGGAACCGTTTCCATATGCAGCCGAACCCGATCGGCCCCCGATGATCGGCTTGAGATCAGGGGTTCGGCTCGTTGGATGCGAAGCGCTTGTAATCGCGGAACTCCATGGTGTTCACCATGGCTTCATGGAGTCCCTGCTTCAGTTCAAGTTCCGCGCTGACCGGCACCAGATACTTGAGACCGTTGATGGGAACGTAGTCGTAATCCACGCTGATGGATGTGGCGTGCGTAGAGAAATTTGCCGGCAGATTGTCGGCAGTCAAGGTTACTCGCCGCGCACGGTGCGTGGAGCCGTCGATGAACACCTGGCCGTGGAACCCAACCTTGACCTGCTTGCCTTCCGATCCGATGACAGAGAAGGTGGAATTGGCGGAATCGACGTGATAGTCGTAGACCTCGACCGTGCCGGAATTTAACGAGTCAGTTTCTCTCCACTTGAAATCGGCCTTTGACTCGTTGCGAAACACCGCCTGCAGAACGCCGCCAAACTCTCCAGCTGAGAAAACACCCTTCATTGCGCCGCGGTCGGTGTGGCTGGCGTTGCCGTTGACCTCCAGCATGGTGCGAGTTTCCATCCGATCACGATAACTCAGTAACTCGGTAAGTGTGTCTCTGGTTCTCCACTTACCGTCGCCGTTAAAGTCTACGGAGCGCTTTGTAACTTCAGTGCAGGTGAAGTTAGGCAGGGTTTCGTTGAAGTCGAGAGCGCGCTGGCGGGCGTCGTCGACCAGCTTGGTCGCTTCGTCCTGCGGAGGGGGTGCGGCCGGCTTGGCGAGCGCAACAATGGCTAACTCGCTGGGCGGCTTGGAGGGGGCCGCGGTGGGCTGGTCTGCGGTGTCCGCGCCAATCGACGCGCTTTCAAACCAGTTGGAGTCGGCGTTGGCGGCTTCCGTGCCCGGCGTTCCCGCCACGCGAAACGTCCCCAACTCTTCGGTCGTCTTGCCGCCCTGGCTCAGGAACGCTTTGACTTGATACACTCCGGGCGCCAGAGCATGGGACTTTACGTTTGCCAGATAGGGTATTGGCCCACGCTCGCCATCGACGTGCAGCAGCGGGATGCGTGCGCCGGCCTTGCCATTGTGGATCAACTGCATCTCCAGCGTGGTGGGCTCGTTTGAGGCTGGGTCCGGATGGAGGATGAAGAACAGCGACACATTCTTGTCATTGGCCGGCATCTCTCCTGTCAGGTTGGGAGTGACCTTGCGATGTTCATAGCGAAGAGGCTCCAATGGATCGATCTCCTCTTCATGAGAGCCTTCAACGTCGCGCACGAGAATCATATCGCTGATGGAGAGTGCGCCGGCCCGGTCGGGAATCTCGAATTCGGTCCGCTCGGCGCCGGTCTTTCCGCTGTTTTGATCGAGTACCGCAACCTCCATGGTGTACTTGCCGGGGGTGGTGACGAAGTGCCGCTCCAGAGCCACCGTTGCGGTGCGGTCGCGATCGAGCGTCTCGGTTGCGCCGCGCTTGACGATGTCTTTGCTGTAGTGTTCAATCACCGTGCCGGTCGCATCCTTGATCTGGACAACGATGGAAACATGAGCTGAAGATAGATTGCTCTTCGGGTCGCGCTTTGCTTCCAACTCCGCGATGGGCACTTCAACTCCAACGGTGCTTGTGTTTCCATCGGGCAAGTCGCCGAAGCGCAGAACAGCCGCATGAAACTCGAGTTCCGTGGGTAACTTGGGCTCGGCCAGCGCCTTTAGCAGGGGCGCTTCAAACGGCTGAATTCCGCTCTCCGCATCGCCAGCGAGAGCAAAGTAACCCGTCTTGGTTTGAATCTCAAGGCCAGTGCGCAACGGCTTCACATGGATGGTGCGAAACTTCCCGTCATAATCCTTGAACGGTGGCACATACGAAGCCTGGTAGTAGGTTGTCAGATCCTGAACCATCTGTTGCAGCGGCTTGGTTGTGGAGTTCTGCGCATCGATGTAGGCTCCTCCGGTGGCCTTTGAAAAAGCGGCCATCGGACTCTTCGAATCGGCGAACGGATCGGTCAGGTCCTCAGGGCCGTTGCGCATGAAGTCGGTCATCACCGCGATGTCCTGGGCCTGACCCCAGTTATTCCCCGCGGGATATCCATTCGCGCCGATGATTACCGGGCCATGTATGGGCTGTGCCGACTCTTGCGCGGGAGCGTTGACAAACTGTTGCTGGCCGGCGTGCAGATTGGCGTTGTCCATTTGCTTGCCGCCGGGAGCAATGGCATCCATGTCCACCGTATAGATGGTGACGCCCGCCTGGGCCGCCGCACCGGAAATCGTTTCCAGCATCTTCTTTGAGTCTTTATCGAGCTGCCGGTTCTGGGTGAAGTAGATGATTACTTTTCTATCGCCGATGGTTTGCTGCGACCGGACCAGTGCAAGCAACCCGGCAAACGATAGCCCGGTGTGCTGCTCCTGCGCGATGGATTGCGAATCGTTGAGCGCGGTAAGTAGCGTCTGCGCCAAAGACCTTTCCTTGACCCCGACATGACGGCCGGCGACGTCCACCCCCGTCTGCGCCACGGCGATCAGGTTCTTCTCCGTCGCCGTTGCGGCTTTCATTCTGGCCGCATCCGCAGCCCGGTCGTTCATCATGTTCACATCCAGGCTGAGCGCTGAGGTCGCGGTAATTGGCTGGCTCTCTGTGACGACGTGAATGGCCTGCTCGACGGTCGACCGGTCGTCGGAAAAGCTTTGCATCAGACTGAGCCGGTTGCCGAATTCCAAAACCGCAAAAGAGTAGCCCGTAGTCGGGAGTACATTGAGGATCCTATCCGCGATAATTCGGACGCTCCTGGCGATTGCACCATGGAACGTATCGAACAAGAAGGTGACCACGTGGCCCCTGGTCGCGGCTGCTTCCCCGCTGACCAGGTGGAACCCGGTCAGCTTTACAGGAATGTCTTCGTCGGTTACGACCAGGTCTTCCGGCTTGAGGTCGGTAACAAGGTTGTGCCGCTTATCGTGCACGGCAATGTCGAGGGAAACCTCATTGACGTTGGTACTGAGGCCAAGGACCTGATCCGGCACCACGGGGGGGGATTGATTTGGTGGCGCCTGTGCGTAGGCCAGCGAGGCGAAAAGTACCAGGGAGACTGCGGAAAACCGAATGAGAGAATTCTTCAGGATCGATTCTCGTGGCAGTTGTTCGCGTTGGCCGGTCATGGTAACCCCAATTCGCCGCAATTGTTTGTCTAGTTGATTTCGAGCACGTTATTGCAAAGCAAAGCCACTGGCTTTAGAGCGTGTTTCAAAAATGCCCTAACAGTTGATGATTCCAATCCCGCAGGGGTTAAAACCCCTCGTTTTTCTGGCGGTTCTCGGCACGACTGAAGTCGTGCCCTGATACAGTGCGACATTTTTGAAACACGCTGTAGCCAACCTGCGTGGCCGTCAAAGCGAAGACTCCGCCTGGGAGCGATTTTACTCCGCAGATCGGGAATTCGTGTGCATGCGGTTTGACGGCGACAGGGCGGCGCGGGTTATTTGGAACCGGCGGGCTTATTCCCCCGATTCCCTGGCGAGGAACCGCTCCATGAAGCCGGTGTCGAATTCGCCGGCGCGAAATTCCGCGTCCGCAAAGATGCCCTGGTGCAATGGGACCGATGTCTCG
>CAYWMR010000441.1:0-4359 GCA_964458965.1 uncultured Occallatibacter sp.
GACTATGAGCATGTCGACGTGGCCTACCCTTTCGACTCATGGCTGTTTGCGAAGAAGGGTCTGGGGTGCTACCACAGCATTGATACGTACCTGCACTGGCTTAACGAGAGCCTGCCGGTGGCGCCGGAGTGTGTTTAGGTACGGTCGAGATTGTCGACGCGCGTTAAAGAACGATCTCAGTTCAGGAATCTGAACGACTTGAGAGGTTCTTCCAGGCAATTGCCCACCCTTTTTGCATCCTCATTTGTGGGTCCGGTCATTTTGCCGGAATCCTCATCTCTGGCGCTTGATCGAATCCTCCTTATGCCCAGTTCATAGCACTTATTTAGATGGAAGGTTCTATACAATTCCCCGTTGAGACCGCCGCTGGTCCACGCAGTTGAAACTTCAAACACTTTAAACCTCACGCCATGGATGGTTCTTATTCCGTGCAACTTCATCGGCCAGTCATCCGGACCTCTCATACAGACAGCCTCGGTCTTAGCTTGCTTGACCTCTGCCACGGCAAATGCTGCCTCTTCTTCTGGATACCCTAGACATACAAGTGTGGAAGTAGATTCATCGTCGTCATCGCAAACGGTTTGTTGCCCTTCACAAGCTCCAGGTGGCTCCCACCTGTCCTCCGGCTCGTCAACCTGTGAACATCGAGAAAGTATCAGCGGATATTTGAACTGAAATGCGCCGTCAGGGCTGACAAATGTCTTCAAGTGATTTGCTTCGTTTTTGGGGGTCGCGCAGGAGGAGAGAACCGGAAACGCCAGAAGAAAAACTGCAACAAAGATCTTCATCGCTAGCCATACCTCGGAATGTGCGCCAGTTGGAACCAACTCGTCGGAAAATCCATGGCACGTTCCTTCGAAGATTTGCCCTTTTTATTGTGAAGCTTTTCAAAAGGCAATCCAGCAAGGGTCAACCGGTTGCGGAGATCGGCTCGCGGGCTGCTGCTTCTACCATCTCGCGGATGGTTTCTATCACCAGGTCCGGTTCGTCGAGATGAATCCAGTGGGCGCTGGCCCTGGCGATCACCTGCTGCACATTGTCGCCAATTCGCGCGAGCCGCTCTTCTGAAAGCGGCGTGGATTTCCCTGGGGTGAGCACCAGAACCGGAATGTCGTGAATTGGCTCGGTGAATTGCATCTCCCGCACCGTGTCGGGAACCGCCTCGACATGGCTGCGCATCCCCTTGTAGTAGCCGGGACGGGACCAGTGCGCGGCCACCATGGGCCAAGTCTCGCGGGGCATTTTTCCCACCTCTTCGGTGACACGCTTGAGCACATGGCGTCCACCGTTTCCGGCCGCGCCGGCGAGTTTGCCGGAGATGCGTCCGGAGCGGCAAAGCAGCGACGTGATGGCGAGACGAGCGAGGCCGAATCGTGCGATGGGAACCGCAAAACCTGAAAGCTTTTTGCCGCGATCGATTTCAGCTTGCTTGCCTGGATTGAGCGGCGGCCACTCTTCGCAGCGCATGGGGTCAACCAGCAGAACGCTTACCACGTCTTCAGGATAAACCTGGGCATAACGCCGCATGACCAGGCCGCCAAAGGAATGCCCGACCAGAATATAGGGAGGCTTGATGCCCGCGCTGTGCAGCATGGCATGCAATTCCTCGACAATGTTTCCGGGGGTGCGGGCGGTGCGGCTTGGACTGCTCCAGCCGAGACCGGAGCGGTCGTAGGATGCGGTGCCGGTGAAGCGCGAGACGGTCTCCTGAATGTGATACCAGTTGAGATTGGTGGCTGCGATACCGGCCTCAAAGATCACGGTCGGCCCGCCGGAGCCTTTTTCCAGCACATACAGGCTGTGGCCGCGCCCGATCTTGACCAGGCGTCCGTCGCCGGCAAACCTTATGCGGTCACGGTGAGAGCCGATAAATTGGTAGAGAAACCCGGCTGAGATTCCGGCTGCTACTAAGCAGAAGATGCAGAGAGCTACATACATTAGCGGTCCTGGAAATGCGTGAGTTGCTCGATACTGAAATCTTTTAGACTCAAGTTTGCTTTCGCGCTTCCTCGATCGATGATGAGCAGAGTTGACCCGGCTTGGCCGCTGGTCTTGACTTCAATCTGGCTGGCTGACCAAACGCCTTCGTCGTGGCGCAGTCCCAAGTAAGTGAACTGCTTCAACCCTCCCGATGCTCTGAGCGATTTCTCAACGTATACGGGAAAACCTATGCTCTTGTCGAGCCATGTTTTCACTTGATTGTAGTGGGTGCGGTCAGACGGGCCGGGGGCGCTGAGGAGGACATCGCACCGCCGGGCGCCGAACTGTGCCTGTGCCAGCGCTGTCTGGTTGGCCCAGAAGTACTGGGGCTCAAGGAAATCCTCGTAGCTGAATCCGCTTCCCAACGGGCCGTCGCTCCACTTCTCAAAGGGCAGAGTAGCTGGCGCCGCATCGCCAGGGTGAGCAATTTTGATCACACTTTGCCCGTTTGGCCGCATCTCCAGGAGGATATGTGCAGGCGGGAAGAGACTCGCAGAGGAACTCGCGGTTGCTTTAGAAGTTGTGCCAACATCGACCAGCACGCGCAGGACGCCGGGGAACCAGTGGGCCTTGATGGTGATGGGATAGCTTATCCGGGCGCCAGTCGCTTGCACACGGACCAGGTGGCCGGTGGTGCGAAAGTCCGCGGACTGAACCTGCTGTAACGGCGAGGCAAGGATCTTCTGCACATCCGCTGCGGATGCGGGAATGGGGGAGAGCAGCGCCCAACAGGCCATTGCCGCAATTGAGGCGCGGAATCCGCGGGATGGGGGAGAACTGGATACCTGGTGTGGGTTTGGCGGAGGGCATACCGCAGGGGCTAAAGCCCGCGTTGAGTCTATTGCCTTTGTGGCACGACTGAAGTCGTGCCCTTTCAAAGCAATGAGCCTGGTTTCGCGAATCATTCCTGAGGCCTCTCGTGCCCGGCGTCAGTTCGAAGGGCATCGCGGACGCCATCGCGGATGCGAATGTGCCGAGGCGCCCTGCGGGCAATCTCATCGTCATGGGTAACCACGATCAACGTCATGCCGCGCTGCTTTTGGATGCTCAAGAGAATCTCCATAATGTGCGCCGAATTCACGCTGTCAAGATTCCCGGTTGGTTCATCGGCCAGCAGAATCGCCGGTTCGTTGGCCAGCGCCCGCGCTATTGCGACGCGCTGCCGTTCTCCCGCCGACAGCTCGTTTGGATACTGGTTGAGGCGATGATCGAGGCCCATCTCGTGGAGGAGGGATTGTGCCCGTTTTGCACGGTTGTTGGAGTGTTCCGCGAGGGCCAGCATGGGAACCTGAACGTTCTCAATGGCGCGCAGGGTAGGCAACAGATAAAAGGCCTGAAAGATGAACCCCACCTGACGGGAGCGGTAGGTATCGAGATCGATGGCCTTGCCGAGAACTTCATCCTGGAAGCGCACTTCGCCGCTGGTTGGGGTGTCGAGCCCGCCGAGGAGTTGGAGCAAGGTCGATTTGCCGCTTCCGCTGGGCCCGCTGATGGCCACGTATTCTCCGGCTGAGATGACGAGATCGACGCCGCGAAGGGCCTCGATGCGCCCTTCGTCGTAGCTCTTGCGCAGGTTGCGTACTTCAAGTTGTGGAGTTGTGGGGGACATGGGTTTTCGGTCGGTCCTCACGAGTCAGGGATTGAGCCGGAGAGCGGGGCGGTCTGGTTGCTCGGCGGCAGGAAAGAGAGCAAGACACATTCAATCAATGATAACGCGTCACTAGTGGATGTGCGCGGGGCGATGGCTGTTGGAGGTGGATCAGCAGTTTGGGGGCGGAGGCGCAATCGCACGGAAGGGTGCTGCAGGTTCCCCGGTCGTGCCCATATAAGGAACAGAAATGTAAGTTCAACAGAACTGGACGCCATCGAGTTCTGCGGACTCCCACTCATCGGACAAAAGCGTCCTGCCCCGACCCTGAGGGTACCCCAGCGCCCAAATGGGTCACAGCTTCATCCTTCGCGGGTCGGCAACGCCGGTGGGGGACTGTTACAAAGCCTGTTGGAAATGAGTTTCTCCGAAGCCCGTTAAGCCCATACCCTTCATCGAAAAGAGACAAGGGACTTGCGTTCAATGAACGCCGGAGACGGATTCCGCCCCTGCTGCCATTGCTATTGAGATTCGCTTGAGAAATCTTGCGGGGAAGCTATGGTCCGGTTCGCGATGCGAACACCAGAAACCGGACCGCCTGCTTGCTTAGTAACGGCCGCGGCCGCGCGAACTGCCGCCGCCTCCACCACCACCGCTGCCTTTGCGAGCCTGGTAGCAATCCCGGCAAAATACCGGACGATCGCCGCGCGGTTCAAAAGGCACTGTTGTAGGCTGGCCGCATCCCGAACAAATCACAGGTGTTCCCTGTGCCGGAGCCGAACGGTAGCCGG
>CAYWMR010000442.1:0-4358 GCA_964458965.1 uncultured Occallatibacter sp.
GCGCTGTCGAAGCGATTCTGGCCGAGTCCGATGCTGGCGGGCCGGTTGCCTTCCTGGGAGACGATCTCAGCGACGAGTCGGCATTCCGGGCCGTGCGCCAGGTTGGGCAGCGCGGCCTGAGCGTGCTGGTCCGGCGGGAGTGGCGCGAGACCGATGCGGATATCTGGCAGCGCCCGCCAGTGGAGCTGAGGGCGTTTCTGGAGAGGTGGGAGCGAGCAGCGGATGGGTTGGGTGCGAGTATTCCCCAACATTGAATTGGCTCTCAGTCAATCGGGCCGCCCGACACCACATGCTCACTCAAGCTGAGCGCGATGTATATGCACACCACGAGCTTCAAGTCTGCGTCGTTTAAAACATTAATCGCATAATCGCCCGTCCACCAGGCCCTCTTGCACTCAGCAATCTGCTGAGTTCCGTCTGAAAGAGTGAACCGACGCTTACTTTGTTCCGACATGCTGAACAGCTTCCCTTCTCCCTTGCAAATCCAAGTTCGTCTCCCCTTTTTCTCGCGACCGAACTCATAGAAGCCGCCGCCGGTAATGATGATGTTGTAGACACTGCTGACAAAAGAACCTGGCCCCACTCTCGCAATCTGGTTTCCTGAGGGGTCGAAAATCAAGCACTCATCGGATAGAAAGCGCTTGTTTGTGGAAAAGGCCCCGTGAGGTGTGCTGATATCAAATCCGCTTGAGAATAGACGCGAACTAATTAGAAGGTGCAGCACTTCGAAGCTCCCCAGTCATTCTATCCAAGTTGACTGTGGATTTTAGGCTGTCTCAATCCGGCTCGGCCAAGGTATCCTTGCCCCATGCCTCCCCGCAGAACAGCCTCCATTCTCGCGCTGCTGCTTGCACTTGCGGCGATAGCGGGCGCGCGCCCTGCTGCGGCGCAGGCGAGCGGCGGCGCACCGCAGGTGAGGCAGGTCGAATCGTTCAATGGGCCGTGGCGGGTCCATGCCGGGGACGATCCGCTGTGGGCCAGCCCGTCTGCGGATGACCGTGCCTGGCAGCAAATTGAGCTAGGCTCCGCGGAAAGCAAAAACCTGAACGCCGATCAGGACGTTGTCTGGTTTCGCGCGCGAGTTTCTCTACCCAGCCAGACCCCAAACCCAGCCCCAAACCCGGCCCTCCTGATCGCTCCGTTGGCAGCCGGGTGCCAGATTTTTGTGAATGGCTCCAAAGTCTCCGACTGCAACCAGCTTCCCGGCCCCAACCACTATAGAGCGCGCGGGCTTCTTATCCACCTGGCCGGGATTTCGCCCGGGTCGCCATTCTTGCTCGCAATCCGGCTCGATCATCCCCGCAAAATGAGCTCTGGCGCTGTCGGCCTTGCCAGGGATGCCGTGCTGTTCGGCTCTCCCTCGCTGCTGGCCGACCATCGCACCGCAAGGGACGCCGCGCGATTTTACGAGGTTCTGCCGCAGGAACTGCTTTGCGTGGGCGAGCTGCTTGCAGGCGCTGTTTTGTTGCTTGCCTTCGCATTTGACAGGAGCAGCCGCGAGTATCTGTGGTTCGCCGCCTTTCTTTGGCTCGACGGTTCGGCTTCGCTGATGTCGTGCTTTGACGTTGTTTACCCAATCATCGGCCCGGCCTGGCAGGAATGGGGAAATCATTTCGGGACGATTGCGCGATACGCGCCGTTGATTGGATTTCTGGCGGCCTTCACCAAAGCGCGGTTGAACTGGGTCCTGCGGGCCTACCAGTTGGTTCTTCTGCTGGTGCCGGAGGTGCTGGCATTCGCGTCGTTCTATGCGCTGGAGCGATATCTCCCACGAAACCAATATGTCCTCCTGGCTTCGCAACTCCCGTTTGTAGTAGGCTCCCTGGTGTTCCTGGCGCTGCAATGGCGCCGCGGCAACCGCGATGCGGCGCTGCTGCTGCCCTCGTTTCTGCTGGCAAACGGCATTGAGATTCTAGGCCTGACCGGGCTGGTAAACCGGTTTCACATGGGACCGCGGTTCACCATCGATTGGGACGACCTGTCGATGTTCTTCTTCCTCATTTCCATTGCCCCGGTGATCATTGCTCGCCACCGACGGACCACCATGGACCATGCCCGAACCAATGCCGAGTTGGAGGCGGCGCGCGAAGTGCAGGGACAGTTGATCGTTCCGGCTGTGGATGTTCCGGGCTTCCAAATCGAGAGCGCCTATGTGCCGGCCATACATGTGGGCGGGGACTTTTTCCACATCGAGCCGGAGCCGGACGGCGGCGTGTTGATTGTGGTGGGCGATGTCAGCGGCAAGGGGCTGAAGGCCGCAATGACCGTGAGCGCCATCATGGGCGCGTTGCACGACTACTCCTCAAGCCGGCCATCGCAGGTTCTGGCTCACCTGAACCGTGTGCTCTACGGGCGTGTCAGCGGGTTTGTGACCTGCTGCGCAGCGCTCATCGCAGCGGATGGCACGATGACTCTCGCCAACGCGGGCAATCCGCCTCCCTATCGGAACGGAGAGGAATTGGCGGTTGAGCCGGACTTGCCGCTCGGCATGCTGGAGGCGAGCAGCTATGCGGAGACGCGCTACCAGATAGCTCCCGGCGACCGGCTCACGTTTGTCTCCGATGGCGTGTTGGAAGCAACCAACCAGCAAGGAGAGCTCTATGGCTTTGAGCGCACCCGGGCACTCAGTAACCAGCCGGCAAACGCTATCGCGGAAGCAGCCGCGAGGTTCGGCCAGGAGGACGATATAACGGTCGTGACCATCACGAGGGAGAGACAGGAAGCATCTCCGGGCATCCAGCTTTCTGCCGTCTCAGCGTCCGTCTAGAATCCTCTTGCGGACGGTTTGCCGCCAATCCGGCAGATCAACCACCACCAGGCCATCGTTTTCGTTGACTCTAAGCTTGGATTGGGGTATTCTGGAGTCCTTGTGCGGTGTTGCGCCTGGGGTCTGTGTGTGTGCACCCGGATCCGGCTGGCAGATGCCCTTTTGGGGGTCGGCTGGTACAGGCCTGCAGGCTGCTGAACGTTGAATGTGTTCAGCTCTTAAGCAGAAAGCCCCTGGAGGGCCAACCCCCGCAGTTCTCACCCGAACAGAACTGTTTGGACGTGGGTGGATTTAAAGGCCCGTGCACGTTTTGTGCGGGCAATTGCGCTCTTTTGGGCAAGAGTTTTTTGCTTGGAATGTGCTGCCGAAGCAGGCCATATGCCGGCCGGGCAGAGTGGGATCGAGACTGGTTTTTAGAGGGTAGGAGAGAAATGGGTACCTTTGTTCCGAGCGGCAAGGATATTGCCCGCAAGTGGTATGTAGTGGACGCCAGCGGTGAAACCCTGGGCAGACTGGCGACCAAGGCTGCTAGCGTCCTGGCCGGCAAGCTGAATCCGCAGTATGTGCCGTACATCGATATGGGCGATCACGTAATTGTGATCAACGCGGAGAAGGTCCGGCTTACCGGCCTCAAGGCCGAGAGCAAGCTTTATCGCCGCTATACGGGTTTCCCCGGCGGCCTGCGCGAGGAGTCGTTTGTGCGCCTCCTGAACCGCAAGCCGGAAGCAATTCTCGAACAGGCGATCAAGGGCATGCTGCCCAAGAGCAAGATGGGTCGTCAGATGGCGACCAAGCTGAAGGTGTATCGCGGCGACAAGCATCCCCACCAGGCGCAGGAGCCGGTGGCGCTGGCGATCAAGTAAAGCAGTCGCTAGCTGCTAGCTTCTAGCTGCTAGCTCAGAAAATTGGGATTCAGTGTTTTAAGGCTTTTAGCTAGAGGCTAGAAGCTGGAAGCTAGGAGCTAAAACGGAATGGCAGATTTGGTGCAGTATTACGGGACGGGACGGCGCAAGTCGGCGATTGCGCGCGTGTTTCTGCGCCCCGGCACGGGTGAGTGGAAGGTCAACGGCAAGGGATTCGAAGAGTATTTCGTAACCGAGCAGCAGCGGGTAGCGGCCAAGCGGACGCTGGTTGTGGCCGAGCTGGCCGCAAGCTTCGACGTGGTCACCACCGTGAAGAGCGGCGGCGTGGCCGCGCAGGCCGATGCCGTCAAGCTGGGCATTGCCCGGGCCCTGATCGTATTCAACCCGGAACTGCGCAAGACGCTGAAGGCCGAAGGCCTGTTGACGCGCGATGCGCGCCAGAAAGAACGCAAGAAGTACGGGCAGAAGGGCGCCCGCAAGCGGTTCCAGTTCAGCAAGCGCTAGTTTTTCAGTTGTCAGTTCTCAGTTGTAAGTTGTCAGCTGTCAGAATTCCTGACTGGCGGAAGCTTAAAACTTACAACTTAAAACTTACAACTAATGACTTGTTTCACCAATCTCCCGCACAAGCGGGATCAATCCGGGCCAAGGTAGGACTTGCCCGGATGCAATCCAAAAAGGAGGCCCATTGGCCACGATCACAATGAAGGAGCTGCTCGAAGCGGGTGTTC
>CAYWMR010000443.1:0-4339 GCA_964458965.1 uncultured Occallatibacter sp.
CGAACAGCAGCAGGCTTACCGTGGTGAAGATGATGTCGTAGCCGGCCAGCAGCTTGATCCACAGAGTGGGGTCGCTGTCGCCCATGAGAATCGACGAGGTGGCGCGCACCATGGCCAGAAGAGCCGGAATGAAGATGGGAAACAGGATGAGCGAAAGCAGCAGTTCGCGGTTGCGTGTGCGTATAGACAACGCCGCGAAAAAGATTCCGTTGCCGACGAGGGCCCAGGTGCCTAGCGGGAGAACTACGGCAAGCAGCCATGCCTGACCTTCTATGTGCAGGTTGTACATGATCAGGAAAACGGGCGCCAGAATCACCTGAACGATGGAGACAAAGAGGAAGTTGGCGATGACCTTCGCCAGGAAAAGCTCCGCGCCGGGAGCGGGAGCCATGCGCTGGGCGTCGATGACCTGGTGGCGGATTTCGCGCGCCCAGGCCTGGTTGAGCGCGCTAACCGAGGCGAACATGGTGGCCACGGAAAGAACGCCTCCGGCGATTTCGCGGGAGAAGTCTCCGTGCGGGTCAAAGGCTATGGAGAACAGCACCACCACCAGCAGCGAGAAGAAGAGCATGGAGACAAGCGCGTCGAGGGAGCGGAGCTCGATGCGGAGGTCTTTGACTAGATGGGTCCAGAGGGCGCGGGTCATTCTTTGTGTCCCTCCGAGTTGGTGGGTCTTCCCTCCCCGGTCCCCAGGTGCGAGGGGCCGGGGGCACCCGGCTTCGGTTTGGTGAGGTCGGCTAGCTGGACTTCTACTTCCAGCGCCTGTGCGGCACGAAGATAATCATTGGGATCGAGGATGAGCTGGACGCCGCGTGCGCCGGCCGAGACGCTGATCTCGTCGAATAGGATGGCGGTCTCGTCGATGTAGACAGGGTAGGGTTTACGCGCGCCGAACAGCGTGACGCCGCCGCGAATGTATCCGGTGAGCGGCTGCACGTCTTTGAGTGGCGCCATCTCAGCTTTGCGCAGGCCGGCGGCGCGCGCAAGCTTCTTGAAGTCAAGCTCGGCGTCGCCGGGAATTACGGCGAATCGATAGACATTGGGGCCGCCAGTAACGAGCAGGGTCTTGAAGACCTGCTCCGGCGGCATGGCGATCTTCTTCGCCACTGTTATAGCGCTCAGGTCGTCCGGGTCGACTTCGTACTCGCGAAGTTCGAAGGGGATGTTGAGGGATTCGAGGAAGCGTGCGCCGTTTGTTTTCATAGGGTTGGATTCCCCGGTTCACCACCCCCACGACGAAGACCTATCGTGGGGGACCCCGGCTCACCACCCCCACGACGAAGACCTATCGTGGGGGACCCCGGTTCGAATGACGCGACGCGGCCGGCCTTCAATTGGAGCACCCAGTCGGCGATGGGGGCGGCGTGCTCGCGCTGATGGGTGGTTATAACAATTGTTCGGTTGCCCTGGCGGAACTTGGCCAGCAGCGCGACCATCTGGCTTACGGATTCGACATCCATATTGGAGAAGGGCTCGTCGAGCAATAGCAATTCGGGCACGGCGAGCAGAACGCGGGCCAGCGAGGTGCGCTGGCGCATTCCCTGCGAATACTGGCCGAAGGTGCGTGTCAGCTCGGGGTCGAGGCCGACCTGGCGCAGGGCTTCGGCGGGGTCCAGACAGTCGCGGCCGGGATAGAGGCTGGCGAAGTAGCGCAGGTTTTCCTGGGCGGTGAGCTCGTCGTAAAGCATGGGCGCGTGAGACATGTAGCCGATGCGGTCGCGCGCTTCCTGGGGTTCGAGATTGCCGAAAAGCCTGACGGTGCCGAAGCTGGGGCGAAGCAAACCGGCGAGGATACGGAGGAGTGTGGACTTCCCTGCCCCGTTTTCGCCGATTAGGACATAACAGCGTCCCGGCTCGAGATCTACCGTGACCTGGCGCAGCGCGGCAAAGGAGCCGAAGAGCTTGGAGACGCCGTTGAGGCGGGCAGAGAAGTGCGTCTCGACTGCGGCGGCGGATGCGCTCATTGTTACGATGCCGGATTGGCGGGCTGAGCTGCGCTGGACGCCGCTGATTTGGCAGGAGTTGCAGCGGGCTTGGCAGCGGGCTGATTGGGACCTGCAGGGGCGTATTTGCTGGCGCACTTGGCCTGGAGAACGGAGGCGTGGAATACGCCGTCGCGCCCGTAAGAGCCGTCGGCGAGGGCCTGGGAATCGTCCTTGAAGGTGTCTGGCGGCGGTTCAGAGCCCTTGTAGCTGATCTTGAGCAGCCGGCCGCTGGGGGCCTTGGGGTTGTGGCTTTCAAACTCGTTCATCACGAAGTCGACGTGGGGGCCGTTGTGCTCAATGGAGCCGGGGACGACGAAGCCCTCGACGCGAAGCTGGCTGTGGTAGGCCTTGTCGCCCATGTTGCCTAGCTCGGCGATGGTGACGAAGTAGCTCTTGTTTGCGCCGTATCCAGAGAAGGCAAGCCAGACGATGGTGCCGACGACGACCACAGTCGCAATCCCGATCCGTAAAGTGTTCGAGGAAGTTTTCATACCCAACCTTTTCAGTTTCAACGATACGAGTGTATCGGGTTGGGGTCAACTAACGGACGGATGATGTGTGATTTGGGTCACACGCCGGCTGGCTGAATTCCCAGAAAGAAACAGCCCCGTGCCTGTCGTAAAGTGCGCACTCTGTCACCCAAAAAGGGCTCCGTTGTGTACGCAAATCAGTACAGGCAAACGCGTGACAATTCGTGCATTTTTGCGCACACTAAGGCCGTTCTAGTGCAAGATAAGCGTGAATACATGCGTTTTCGATGCGCTTTTTGAGCGCAGAACCGGCTGCTGGAGGGAGGAAAGTGCATGCAATGATATCAATTTACTGCCTGCTGGCCCGGTGCAGCTGGCCTGGCGGATCGAGGTTCGCGGCCTCTCACCCATCGCCAGGAAGAAGCGATGGATGGGACACCCTGATTGTCGGCTGGTCTAAGGGCGGGCCACCTGCCTTGTCTTCGGCTTTGCACCTGAAAATATTTGTATTTTCACAGCGATTTGGCTGTTACTTTGTGGTACGTTGCCATTTAGGGAAGCTCTGGGTTACGAGCGTCTCGGAGGTATTTACCGGATGACAAAGAGAATTCCCCTCGCTTTTGCCGTCTTGTCGTTGGCGCTGCCCATGAACAAAGCTCTTGCTCAAGAGATTAATTACACGCTGACTGACGTTCCCGACACGGACGTAATCACCTTTTCGCTTCCCGCGGTTCCGACGGCGGAAACTTGTAATTTCCAGGGCTACTCTGACATCTGCTTTTCCGTGTCGGCCCCTACTCTTGTAGTGAACGGTACCTCTTATGCGAATGGGATCGTGGACTTTTTTACTCCACCATCTCCCGGCCTTGGTGGCCTGGTGGTTACGGCCGGGAATCAGGAATTCGTGAACCAGGCGGGACCGTATTTGGGTCCTAACGACTACGAGGCATTGTTCTCTGGCTCACTTACTCACCCGACCCTTTTGAGCTTTACAAATCTTCAGCTGATCGGCGGATTCGGCGCGGGCAGTCCGATATTAGGGGAACAGGCCTTCGTTCTGAATGCAAGGGTCCCGGAGGGCGGCACCGGCTGGACTTACCTGCTGCTTGCTGGAGCGGGTCTGGCTTGTGGTTTTGGGTTTCGGGCCGCAGGACGCGTCCGACCGGTCTAGCTGCTACGCAGACTTTAGCCTAAGATCGAAGGCGAGAGCCCTAGTTCGCGCTAGATGCAGATTCTAAAGTCGGGTAGGAGGCAGGGTGACCGCTGCCGTCCTCCCACACCACTCGCCGAGCGGCTCCGCGACGGGCATCGTTGAGGCTGCACGGAAGACGTTCTTCCTAGAAAGAATCAGACGTGGGTCAGGAGACCCACGCTACAGCCGGCCGGGAGGCCGGCGCTACAGTTTCATCCGCAGTGGGTCGGTAACGCCGGTGGCGGACTATTGTCAGCGCTTATGGGCGGATCATTCTTCAATTTGCGGAAGCCAGCGTTTGCGCGGCACGGTCGAGAGCTTGCGTCAAGACTACTAACTGCTGGGCGGCGCGGGGTTGGTCTTTGGCGTCTATGGCTTCGTTGACGCCTGGGATGACTACCGCAGCGTAGCCGGTGAACTCGCCGGGGGCGTAGATGGTGTGGCGATACCAGGGGCGATTGGGCAGGCCGGCCTCGGAGATGAGCGCGGTTTCGGTTTGGCGCAGGGCCTGGTTGAGTTTGGGCAGGTCGCCGGATGGGGCGATTTGAAGCTCATGCGCTTTTTGGGCCGCCGCGGCAAAGCGGGATGCTGAGGCCTCGGCGGGGGCGAAATCGAGCGAGCCAAGATGTGCGTCAGCGGCCTTGTGCTTGGCCGCATAGATGTAGGCGGTTATCTCGCGGGCATAGGTCACA
>CAYWMR010000444.1:0-4333 GCA_964458965.1 uncultured Occallatibacter sp.
GATCAGCGCATTGACCGCCGTGCTTGACACCTCGGCGCTGCTGATTGCCGGCGTGCAGGGACACGAGGCTCGCCAGGCTCAATTGACCTTCGCCATGGCTCGCCACGCGATGGTTGACCTGGCGCAGATTTTCTCGCTTGATCCGACCAACGACGCAACAGATCGCCTGCCCGCTGAGCGTTACGAGCAGCTCTATAAACTGCTTTGCCAAAGCGGAGTGAGCGTCTGCCGCGATGGCCGCTCCTATGAGAGGCTTCGCGATATGCGCGCTCTCTACGAGGGATATGCCAAGTCGTTGAGCGACTATCTTCACATGCCGCTGCCGCCCTGGATCGCCGAGCATCCGCACAAGGACAACTGGCTCGCAGTGGCAAAGGTGCGCGCGCAAAGCGAGGCAGCCAACCCATCGCCGGACAAGGCCGCGCAAGTGCCGCTGAATGATGCGCCGCAAACGATAGCAACGCTGGTCGACGACCATCACGATTTCTGAAGTCAAACCGGCAGTGCGGATTGACCGCCAGAGAGCTGATGATTAACACAGAGGGATAAAAACTGGAGTAAGATGGTAGCCGCCTCGGAGGTCAGAACGAGGACTCAGTTGAAATGCACCCCGCGAAAGTCCCTCCTGCGCTAGAACCGTTTCCAAATTGTCCCGCCTTCGACGGATATCACTGCGTAACCAACTCGCTGGCAAAGATATTTCATCATTCCGGATATCCGCTGTCGGAAGACATGCTCCTCGGTCTCGGCGCCGGAATGGGCTTTATCTATTGGCAGATGAAGATGGGGACGGGCACTTATATCTTCATCGGCGGTAGAGGAAACCAAAAGGGTTTCTATGACGATCTTGGGAGGCGAACAGGCGTCGAAATCCGGCAGATGACCACTTCAAGCGGCACCAAAGCTGAGGCTTCCCTTATCGCGGCGCTTGCGGAAAAAAGCCCGGTGATGCTTGGCGGGGATATGGGCTTCCTACCCTGGTTTCATTTCCCGGAAGAGTACCATTTTGGCGGCCATGCATTTGTTGTTTGCGGCTATGACGGCGACAAAACACTGCTGGCTTCCGATATGGACCCGCATATGGCCGGATTGAAGAAGGGGTTTTATTCTCCTGTCTCATTGCAGCAGCTGGCCAGGGCAAGAAGCTCACCGTTCAAGCCATTCCCTCCGAAGAACCTTCGGCTTGAGTTCGACTTTACGCGTTTTCGCAATCCAGGTGCTGCAGAGGTCGTTTCATCCATTGAGCAGACCATCGACGCCCACCTGAACCCGCCGATCAAGAACTTTGGCGTTGAGGGAATGCGGCATACGGCTAGCCAGTTGTTGAAGTGGCCCGCGATGTTCAAAGACAAGGAACTGCGGATGAACCTCTTCAACCTTTATATCTTTATCGAAATAGGCGGGACGGGCGGCGGCTGCTTCCGCTATATGTACTCCAGGTTTTTGAAGGAGGGGGCAAACATTTCCGGTATTAACAATCTGGCCGTCGCTGCTCAGCGATTCGATGAGTCCGGCAAGATTTTCAGCACCATCGGAACCATGTTCAAGGATGCCGAAAAAATGCGCGATCTGGAGGAGAATATAAGGGCTGCCGCGAACCATTTTCGCGATATTGCCGGGATTGAAGAGGAAGCCTTCCGGTTTCTCAAGGCGAGTATTTGAACAAGCGACGGTTGAACTGGACGGGCTGCAAGCGGAAGTTGTTCCGGTTCAATGCGAGGTCAATATCGAGGCGGCAGAATCTACTCCCGCCGAAACCGATTAGCCTGCTCAAACTCATCGCGCAGCGCGGGCGTGTGCAGATTCTCGCGCAAGTGCGTCAACCTCTGCTCCAGCGCAAGCAGCGCAGCCTGCACCGCCTCGGTATTGGTATACGCAATGTCGCGCCACATTGAGAACGGGCTAGCGCCCAGCCGCGTCATCTCCCGAAGGCCGCGTCCGCCCACGTCTTTCAACTCCGGCGCGTCGCCCACTTCTTCCTGCAGCAGCGCGCTTAAAGCCGTAGCCACAAACTGCGGCAGATGACTCACCCACGCCACCAGTTCATCGTGCCGCACCGGGTCAAGGTCGATGGTCTTCGAGCCCATTGCGCCGACCCACTCGCGCCAACACTTTACCAGCGCGGCCGAGTGCGGCGAACGCTCCGCCGCCGGGTCGTCTGTAAACAGCCATACTGCGCCGCGAAACAGATCCGCATCGCCCAGAGCTGCGCCGCCACGCTCCTTGCCGGCCATGGGGTGGCCGGGCAAAAACGCGGCGCGATCCCGCCTGTTGAACAGGCGCGCCGCAGCCTCGCAAATCTTCCGCTTGGTGCTGCCAACGTCGGTAACCAAGTGGTCGCAGCCGAGCACGGCACCTAACTGCTCCATCAAGTCGAGAGTCGCGTAGATGGGTACGGCCAGCACAGTAACATCGCTCTCCCGCGCCGCCTGCAACGGGTCTGCGGCGATGGAATCGATAGCGCCCATGGAGAGCGCGGCCTGCGCGCCTTCCGCTCCGCGGTTCCAGCCGGTGATGGCGCCGCGAAATCCCGCCGCGCGCAACGCCAGCCCCACTGAGGTGCCCAGCAGTCCCGTGCCGAGGATGGAGATGCGCTCGATCATTGGTCTAATCTCCCTCCAAGAGTGCTGCCAGGAAGCGGAGCTAGGCCGTTGCTAACAACGCTAACTCCGCTAACAACGCTAGCAACGCTAACAACGCTACAGCGTTCTCCCCACAGCCCCGGCAATCACCTTTAACTCCTCCATCAGCTTTTCAAACTGCTCCAGATAAAGCGTCTGCGCCGCGTCGGAAGCTGCCTTATCCGCGTTGGGGTGTATCTCCATCAGCAGTGCATCCGCGCCCGCGGCCACGGCTGCCTTGGCCATGGGTGGAACCAGGTCGCGGCGTCCCGTGCCATGCGAAGGATCGCCCACCACGGGCAGGTGCGAAAGCTTGTGCAACACCGGAATCGCCGATATGTCCATGGTGTTGCGCGTAGATGTTTCATAGGTGCGTATGCCGCGCTCGCACAGAATCACATCGTAGTTTCCGCCGGCCATGATGTACTCGCTCGAAAGGAGCAGCTCCTCAATGGTGGCCGAAATGCCGCGCTTCAGCAGCACCGGCTTGCGCACCTGGCCCAATTCGCGCAGCAGGTTGAAGTTCTGCATATTGCGCGCGCCCACCTGAAAACAATCGGTAAAGGGCATCATGGGTTCAATCTGCGCAATCTCCATTACCTCGCTTACTGTCATCAGGCCGTTTGCATCCGCGGCCTCGCGCATCAGCTCCAGCCCTGGAATCCCCATCCCCTGAAAAGCATAAGGAGAGCTGCGCGGCTTGAATGCGCCGCCGCGCAAAAAGCCACCGCCCGCGGCCTTTACGCACGCGGCAATAGTGAAGATCTGGTCGCGGTTCTCAATGGCGCAGGGCCCGGCAACAACTGCCACCTTTTCGCCGCCGATGGAAGAGCCGTTGGAAAACTCGACCACCGTGCCCTGCGGACGAAATGCGCGCCCGGCCAGTTTGTAAGGCGCGGTGATTCTGTGAACATACAACACCCCTGAAAGCAGTTCGAACTTTCTCAGGTCTACGCCGGCGGTGGGACCGACACCGGCAAGTATGGTTTGGGATGCGCCCGTGGTTCGATGGACATTGACCCCGGCGTCCACCATCGCATCGATGACTGCATCGATCTGTTCTTCGGTGGCCTTCTCCTGCATGGCTACAATCATTGCTTGTTCCCTGTCTCGGCGTCTGCAGCGCCAATGCCGTGGCCCGAAGCGTGTGCCTGGGCGTTCCTCTCCGATGCCAGCTCGTCCCTTTGCAAGGCACGCATCACGTCGATGATGCGCTCGTAGATATGCGTCAGTTCGATGTCTGGCAAGGGACCCTTGTTCGCCGCCCGCACATTGGCGTAGATCGTCTTTTCGCGCGCCGGTTCATACACCGGCAACTGCGTGGCAGCCTTCAAGTGGCCGATCCGCTGCGCCGCTCGCGCACGCTCGCTCAGCAACTCCACAAGCTGCCGGTCCAGAGCATCAATCTGATTCCGCAATTCTTCCAGCGTCATTCCATCCTCGTATCAGCTAGCAAGCTATCAGCTTTCAGCTATCAGTCTCATCTCTATGATCCAGGCGGCAGTGGGTTAACCCGACGCAGCAAAGACTGAAAGCTGAGAGCTGAAGGCTGAAAGCTGTTTTCGGCATTTATCGGGCCAGCGCCGCCTCACGCAGGTGCAGGCCCTTGATAAATCGAGCCACTGCGCCGGGCGCTGTCTCGGGAGTCGATTTTTCAATCAACTCCACAATCGCGCTGCCGATCACCGCGGCATCCGCGAACTCCGCCACCT
>CAYWMR010000445.1:0-4306 GCA_964458965.1 uncultured Occallatibacter sp.
CGAACAAAGGTTCGAAGGTACTCGAGCTCATTGCCATACTCAGGCCCCCACACCGATTTCAGCAGGCGCGCGTGTGGAATGGGCTCGCCCGCGTGCATCATCAGGTAATGCAGCACCTCGAACTCCTTGGGCGTGAGATGAATCGATTTTCCCCGCTTCATGACACGATACTTCACCGGATCCAGTTCAAGATGGCCTTGTCGAAGCGGGGCGTCCCGGTTGGTGTCCTGCGCATTTCTTCTGCGCACCGCCGAGCGCAATCGCGCTGCCAAATCGCGCAATTGAAATGGCTTGGTAATGTAGTCGTCGGCGCCGGCGTCGAGCGCGAGCTCTTTGTCGTCCTCGCCATCCATCACCGTCAGCATCAGAATGGGCAAGCGTGGAATCGCGCGCCGGATGCAACGGCAGGTTTCAACACCGCCCATACCTGGCATATCCACGTCCAGCAATACCGCATCGAACCACGACACGCGGACCAGCGAAAGTGCTTCCTCGCCACGGGCCGCTTCGACAACCGTAAATCCCATCCCGGCGAGCGTGACACGCAATGCCCGCCGCATCGAAGTGTCGTCGTCTACCACCAGAATGGTGCCTTCTGCAACCGGTGATTCCGTAGTCAATGCTTTCTCCTTGCGGCGATGGGAATGGACAGAAAGAATGTCGTCCCTTCCTGCTGATCGCTGATTACCCACACATGCCCGTGATGGGCCTGCGCAGCCTTCCTCACAACAGACAATCCTATTCCTGTGCCGGGAACGGAGTCCTTAGAGCCCTGAGCCCGGTAGAAGCGGTCGAATATCCTCTCCCTGTCTTCAATCTGAATCGTCGATCCAACATTATGCACTGAGATGAGCACCTCGGCATGGCTCATTCGCGCTGCAATTACTATCGGCGTACCCGGCGTTGAATACTTGCGTGCATTGTCGATGTACTGCGTCAAGATCATTGCCAACAGCGCGCGATCCACGCGAACGGTTAATGCAGGTTCTTCCACATTGACCTCGATCCGATCTATGACCTCTTCAGCAGAACGGCTCGCCAACACCTCGGCGATCAAGTGCCGAACATTTACCTCGTCAACTTGCAGACCAACGTCTTCCGCTTCAAGTTTCGCTGTCAACAGCAATCGAGTGCATAGCCTGTTCAAGCGTGCCGTCTCGTCATCGATAAGCGTTGCCAAAGTGCTTTGCGTCTCAGACAAGCCTCCTAACTCGAGCAATCCGGAGCTGGCTGTCTGGACGGCTGTCAAAGGCGTCTTGAACTCATGTGCCAGCGCGTCCATCACCGCGGCGCGTAACTGCTCGCCTTTGCTTGCCGTCTCGGCTCTTTCCTCCTTCTCAAAAGACTGGTGCCGGTCGATCGCAATGGCTGCAAGCGAGGCAAGAGCATCTACCACCAAAGGACTTATCTTGCCGCGCACAACCAGCGCGCCTACCGATCCAGACCCCGCTTGCAGAATCCGCTGCGCCGTCTCGGTGATTTCGTCATCGTGTGCGGTATGGCGAACATAGCATTCCTTGGCCGCGTCCTCTTCGCCCGCCTCCCAGTCACCTATCCGATCCTGGTGTCCCAGATTCGCATCGAACATAGCGACTGCCTTTGCATCGAAGATCCTTTGGATCAGAACCACCAGTTGCGGTCCGGGCGGCCGATGCAAATCCAGAAGGAGGGAGTTCCTGCTCAGTTCGTACAACTGCTTCATCCCCGTGCGGTGGAAGGCTGCATCTCTCGCGCTTCGAAGTTCTTTTGCCGACAACCTGCTTATCACAAGAGCCGTTGCCTGAAACGCTCCAAGTGCAACCCAATTATGGGGGTCTGAAATGACAAATCGAAATAGAGGCGGCGAAAAGAAATAGTCCAGACAGGCTGCCGCAAGAAGCGAAATAAGAGAAGCCTGCCAGAAGCCGAAGAGCAATGCTGTTGAGATCACCAGCAGCAGATAGACAAAGCTGATTGTCGTCAAATCGAGCCGCAGAATAAACCCAGCCCATGTCAGAAGCGCGAGACTCGCGCCGGCTGCAAAATACTGTCCCAAGACACGCAGCCCTCGCAGGGGATTCGGTCCGCCCAAGGCAATTGGATTTGCCATCTGGTCTGCATGTTGCGTGGGCAGAGTCCCGAGGCTCATGAACCAAAGCCTATCCAGACCGTCATAAGGAACCCGTAAGGAATATGTATAGATTGCAGATAGAGGAAAAGGGAGGCGGCGAACCGGCTCCCCTCTTCCCATTCAAAGCGATGCTCTACATGTGCTGTTGTGTTGAGGGAGCGGACGAGTCCGCTAACTGACTGTACTTTGCTGAGAGCGCGGCTGCTTCCGACGCCTTCACGGCATAGTACTCGTAGAGGTTGCGTGCCGAGTCCGCAGGCTTTGGGTACTTGGCATACAGGCTCGTGGTGATCTGGCTGCGGCGGGCCCATTCCTGCTTCTCCTCCGCTGCTTGCTGTGCGTAATCCTTTTGCTGCTTTCCGTAGTATTGAGCAAGAGCGGTGTATTGCCCTGGCGTATGTGCATCGCGTTCCAACTGTTTCAGTTGGGACTTTGTGTAGTGATCGCCATTCTCCGCAGAGGAGATCGCACCTTGTGCGCTTACCACACCGACGAGAGCGAAAGACAGGATTGCTGCTGCACAGAAACCTTTCTTGATCATGAACGGCCCCTCCATGATTGAGTATTGGATAGGCGCCATGAAGGGCGCATGAAGAACACGACAAATGATCATAAGCAGAACGCGAAGAATTGATTGCGCCGGCACCCGAAGCCGGTGTATGGTGCGAACTTCGACAGCCACTCTCACTTGGCGACATGTACCCTATTTCTTCTTCCAACCGCATGCTTTATATTGGGGCATTGGTGTTGGGCCGAGCCCCAACAAGACATTTGTCAGCTTGTGAAGTAGACCAAGCACAGCACCGTCGCCGATAGTGCATTGGAGACGAGGCTCTATGGGGATTTGAAAGGAGGTATTGATGAGGCGGGCAGTGTTCGATCACTGCGATTTGATTTTCAAAGCACAGGATGTGATCAAGTAGGAATTCGATGGCCAGAACGAATTCCGATTCCAACTCGGCGCCGAAGTACCGCCGTTTCTTCCGTCCTGGCAATAGTTGAACACAGTCCGGGAGGGCTCTCAGATTGTTTCGGCTTCTGGCAGCGTGTTACTGATCAGGAATTCACCGTGGCCGAACCGGTGGGAGTCAACGGATGTTTGGCAACCGTAACGGGGTATACCGGGGAATATATAGGTAAACACGAGCAAAGTGGATAATTCTCACTCGGATATGCTCCGCAATGTCCCCGGTGTACCCCATGGTTGTGGCAGGTTGGCGACCGTTATGCCGTTCTCCCTGGCCCACCAACACTTCCCGTTCGTGCCAACCTGGGAAAATCCCTTTCTCTCAAATCTCCGCCGCAACGCTTGCGCGATTGGAGTTTCGGCATGGATCATCAAGTCGCTCCACTCGGGCATTGACTTCCGCTCATCAATGACATCCCGTTCAAACCCTTATAAAACTTGATCTCTCTGGCACCCTGTGCAAGTTGTGGACCTGGTGCACTCCAACAGCTTATAGAACCCTTTTCAGAACGCGGGGGAGGACTTTGCCTCATCAGCGGCACCGGCTTGCTCCATCAATGGTCAAATACGGTCAGCTGTCACAGGGGGCATTGGCGCCGAAAACGGGACCGCGGGTGCTACAGTCAGCTTGGGAAGCTGACGGTCATCGATGCCATCTCCACGCAGTTTAAGCAGAACTTCTTGGGAAGGAAAAAGCAAAGACCACGAAACAGGCCACACCGAATTCAGCAGCATATTCGCAATCCAAGCCGGCGAAGAAGACCGCAGCAGCTTAACTTTCCATCCAATTTAAAATCTGCGCGGAGTCAGCATTTCGGTTCCGTGGATATCCAATTGCTGGCCCCTTCCAATGTGTCCACGCTCATTGCAACCACTCAATCGAAGTGAATAGCGGGAGCCTAAACGGCCCATTCTTGGGGAGAAGGGGATCGGCAGATTGGCAATTGGCGCAATCGGCCCTCAGGTACTCGTTCTGACGCGCATCTCGAATTGGCACGTTATCCACCACACGCCGCTGCCGGGAACTTTTTCCCAAACACGGGGAACGCGCACCAGCTCTTTCGGGGCATTTTGGCCTCCAAGGATCATCTGGAACAAAGTATCCCCATAAGTATCACCAGGGTCAATTTGGGTACCCTACCCTGTTTTATTACGATTCGTAAGTTGTTGATTTTATGGTGCCGGGAGGGGGGGTCGAACCCCCACGACCTTGCGATCGGCGGATTTTG
>CAYWMR010000446.1:0-4304 GCA_964458965.1 uncultured Occallatibacter sp.
TTCTGGTGGAACTGAAGCCTGCGCAGATGGTGGTGTTTGCGCGCATTGCCGAGGAGCTTGAACGCAATGGCTTTGAGGTGGAACCCTTTGGCCCTCAAACACTTGCGGTAAAGGCAGCGCCGGTTGGCCTGGAGGGAGCGGCCCTGGAGCGGATGTTGGGCGAGGTAATCGAGCAATCGAGCGCGAATTCAGACGAACACGAGCAGAATGAGGATATTACGTCGCTGCGCACACGAATTGCCGCTTCCATCGCGTGCCATTCCGCCATCAAGATCAATACGGCTCTTGACCCGGCACGTATGGAATGGTTACTGTTGGAATTGGCAAAAACTAGGCACCCAACTAGTTGCCCGCATGGACGTCCAATCGCTTTGTTGTATTCTTGGAAGGAGATCCAGCGGGCCTTCCATCGAATTTAGTAGTAGTCTGGAAGGTGGCCACCCTCCTCTCAGGAGAGGGGGTAGCAAGGCGGAGACGCCAGCCTGGAAGTGAGGTTTTTCTTTGACAGCAGAGCAATTGGAAGCATCGCGCGCCGAAAGGATGCGCCAGAACGGAAACGGGGCACTCACACTGGAGGACGCCCGGACGTGGATTGAGGAGACGGGATTGTGTCTTTTCCAGCCCAGGCGGCAGTATTCCACATCGATCGCGCCTTCGTTTGTTGAGGCCGTCGCCGGGAATCGGGACTCGAGCAACGACCCTGAAATGATAGCCTTGGCCGAAGAATTGCTGGTGCGCCTTGAGATTGACGGCGTGGCAGTTAGGCTGAATCTGTTGGGCCACCCCGGCGAGCACCCTGATTTTGTGGTTGCAGCCTGGGTTCTGCCATACGTTTACGCCCTGAGGGGTGATCGCGACTGGCGTCGCAGCCCACAGCTGACCGGTTCGCGGCAGGTTTCACAACTGGCTGTTCAGGCCTACAAGCAGTTGGAACTCGGCGATACGACCATCTCAAAGCTCACGCAGGCGCTGGGCCGGGAAGTTACGGAAGGCGCGGTATTGCGTGCGATTACAGAGCTCTGGCAGCAGCTTCGCATCATTCCTGTTGTCTCGGCTCCAGGCCAGCCCGCCCAGTGGCAACTGCTTCGCACCCGATTTCAGAAGGCAATTGCCGAGGGCGCTTCGACCTCGCAGGTGACCGCTATCTCGGTGCTTGCTTCCATCTATCTGCAGGCAGTGATTGCGGCCAGCATGGAAGAAGTCGAGCTATTTCTTGCGCCCCTGACCGCCCGCAGCAAAGTGCGCGAAGTGCTCCGCGGGCTGCTTGCGACACGCCAGGTTCACACCATCTCAATGGGGCATGCGCCGCACTTCTATGTAGCCGGCACGCTGCCGGAGTTCGCCGCGCCGCCAACGCTTTACGCAAGCTCTTCCATGCCGGCCTCGGCATACTTTCTCAGGTCGCGGGATCATGAAGAGGAAGCATTCGAGATCGAAGCGCCCAGTCCTGCTCCGCTTGCGGAGCCAGCCCCGGCGGAGCCGCGCAAGAGCGCCGAAACCCACGCTCCGCGGACCCCAGCGGCGCGGAAGCCCGCAGCCAGCGGTAAGAACGCAACGGCGCGGCCTCACTTCAGCCGCCCGGCAGCGCACAGCCGCGACCGGAAGCCAGCCCAATCGTCCACCAGCAGCCGTCCTGCGCGTCGAACAGGATCTGAAGCCCGTCCGTCTTCGGCGAGGCCGGCCTCGAGTACGCGCTGGAGCCAGAAGGCTCCAGCGAGTACCAACGGCACGCGCAACGGAGCTCATGCGGGAAACGGTTCGACCAACGGCGCTCGTACCAACGGTAGCCAGTCTCGTCCAGCCAACGGTAGCGCCGGTGCGCGAGCCAAAAAGCCGTCCGCTCCTGCGTGGGGCCAGCGTAATGGTCATTCCAACGGCGCCAGCGCCGCTGGCAAGGCCGGCACAACTTCGCGCAGCAGCAGCCAGCCCAGGAACGGCAGTGCAACTCGCAACGGTAGCGCCGCCAGAAAAGATGCGCGACCCGATGCGCGGCCGGCACGCAGCAACCGGAAACCGGCTTTAACGGCTGGCGCCAAGGCAGGGAATTCCAAGCGATTTGGCTTTACCGCTCCGCCCAAGCAGGGGACGAAAAAGCGCGGATGAGTGCGGAAGAAGCCCCCTTGCGCTCCATTGAGCCTGCCCGGAAGATCATTGTTGCCATCGACGGCCCAGCTGGTGCGGGAAAGAGTACGATTGCGCGGCATCTGGCCCGGCATTTTGGCCTCCTCAACCTGGAAACCGGGGCAATGTACCGTGCGTTCGCATTGAAGGCGCTGCGCGCGGATATTTCTCTGGACGATGGTGCGGGCCTGGAAGCGCTTGCCGGCGAAACTGCCATTCGTTTGGAGCCCGGAAACCCCGAATCCGGCGACGGCGAGAATCGAGTCCTGCTCGACACCGAGGACGTCACCGGCCTGATCCGCAATCAGACGGTTACAGACGCGGCCTCCCGTGTGAGCGTATTTCCCGCCATTCGTTCCTGGATGGTCAAGCTGCAACAGCAACTTGGGGCCAATGGAGGAGTGGTGATGGAGGGCCGCGATATCGGCACAGTGGTCTTTCCCGATGCCAAGGTGAAGATTTTTCTGGATGCGGCTCCCGAGGTGCGAGGGCTGCGCCGCTTCGATCAGATTGGCCGGCTTGGGTCAGTGCCCGCAACGCAGCCGGATGAGGTAATCAGGGAGTTGCGCCTCCGCGACGAACGGGACCGCAATCGCTCCGATTCGCCGCTGAAACCTGCACCGGACGCGATTCTTCTGGACTCAACCAAGATGACGCTGGAAGAGGCTGTAACGGCGGCAGAAGGGATCGTAACCGCAAAGCTGAATCCAGTCGACATCGACTCCTGATCCGGCGTAGCGGGCGACATCCTGTTAGGATTGTCGCGTTATCGCGACCCCACCACTCCCTCGGTTCATCCCACATCTCGTGGCTCCACAAGCGCGAAACTGAAACGCGGGCGGCCATTGTCCGGCGGAATGCTATAGGCTCTTAGATATATGGAAATGTCGTGCAATCGCTGCCATCAGACTGTCCAGACCGACACGTGCTACTGCCCCACCTGCGGTCTGCCGCAACTGTTGTACAACGCGGAAGGCCCTGCGGGACAGTCCCAGCCGGAGCGGTGGAACGAGGCAGTGCGCGATGCGGGCAGCGTTGACTGGAAACCGGCCTTGAAGGCGGCCGCGATGCTGGCGATTCCGGCCGGGCTGCTGTCGAATGGGCTTTCGCCGTCGAACATCTTCGGGTTGTTTTTGATGGCCGCAGCCGCGGCATGGGCGGTGGTGCTTTATATGCGTAGCCAGCGGCCCGCGTGGATCACGGTTGGGGCAGGGGCCCGGATTGGCCTGGTGACGGGATTGCTTGGCGGCTGGACTGCGGCTGGAGCAACCGGCGCCAGCTTGTTTGCAATGCGCTTCTTGTTTCACCAGGGCAAGACGATCGACGATACCTGGCTGACAATGGTGAACCAGATCATGGCCCAGGAATCGGCTGCTGCGGGAGTCGATGCGCAGTCCATCCTGCTGGTAAGGACATGGATGCTTTCGCCGGAAGGTCGCGCCGGCTCCATGCTGGGCGGCATGGTTTTTCTTCTTGCCGCGCTTATTGTCTTTGCAGTAGCCGGCGGAGCAATATGTTCGCGTTTGCTGGTGGGTTCCCGCCGGCCAGAGGCTTGAAGTTAAAGCGCCCGTCCAGAAACTGCAACCTTCAGATCTGTTTTGATGCGGCACGGCATCAGCCGCGCCGTGGCGGGACGTTCGCAGCGTACGCAATTAACCGCACTCGCGGCGGTGCGCAATTCGCGCGGCTTTTGTCTTGAAGCGGGCGGAAAGCTACGCCGGGCTTTCTCGCCCCTGAGGCACATTCCCCTGTCGCAAGTTCGGCATCCCTACAGAGCTCCTGGGCAGGTTTTAAGAGACCTTCCCGCTATACGCGACCTTTCCTTCGCTGATGGTCCATCGCACCTTCCCTTGCATCGCCCAGCCGTCGAACGGTGTATTGCGGGACTTTGATTTTGTCTCCCTTGCACGATAGGTCCACTCGGCTTTGGGGTCGAAGACAACCACGTCGGCAAAGCTGCCCACGGTTAGAGTGCCCCGCCCTTTCAAGTTCAGCAGTGCCGCCGGCTGCGCGCTCAGCAGGCTCAACACGCGCCCCAGCGGCATCTTCCACTCCTTATGCAGCCAGCGCAGGGATAGGCCCAGCGCGGTCTCCAAACCGGTAATGCCGTTCGGCGCATTTTCAAACTCGACTTCCTTCTCGTGTACGGCATGTGGCGCGTGGTCGGTGGCAATGGCGTCTAC
>CAYWMR010000447.1:0-4303 GCA_964458965.1 uncultured Occallatibacter sp.
GTGGAAAATACTCCGGAACTGGAGATCGACCTGGGGACAGCGCGGGAGAAATGCCGGGCTGGACTGCAGTTCGGATCGCGATTTGTGGGCGGCCTGATGCCCGGCCAGGTGGTGGACTACCTGCCGGAGGAACAACTGATCGAGCTGAAAAACCTGGCTGAGTTTGCCGGGATTCTGGCGCTGGACAAATGGACTGCGAACGGCAACGGGCGGCAGGCGGTGTTCGCGCGCAAGCAGCGGGAGAAGCGGTACAAGGCGGTCTTCATTGATTACGGGTATTGCTTTCACGCGGGAGAGTGGCGGTTCGAAGATTCTCCACTGCGGGGGGTGTACTATCGCAACGATGTGTATCGGGAGATAACAGGGTGGGAGTCGTTTGAGCCCTGGCTCAGCAGAATGGAAACGATGGCGGCGGAGACGATTTGGGCGGCAGCCAACGAGATTCCGCCGGAGTGGTATGGCGGCGATCTGGGAGAGATGGAGGCGCTGGTGGAGAAACTGCTCAAGCGGCGGAGCCGGATCCGGGAATTGATTGAAGAGTTCGGGAAGTCGGATAGAAAGCCTTTTCCAAAATGGGGAGGGATGGAAAAAAAGGGAGAAGAGGGCTGGAAGGATGGACGGTGGGATACTAAGATTGCGGGAAGAGTGAATTGAAAGGGCAGGTTTCAGCTATCAGCTATCAGCTTTCAGTTTGTTGGTTTGGCGCCTGGCATCTGCCGGCTGGCACACATGAGGTAAGAGCTGAGGGCTGATAGCTGAGGGCTGACAGTTGAGGGTTGAAGGCTTGCATCGATGAATAGCGGGAACGAGCGGCGGGCGTGCGAGTTTCGACTGCTCCGGTATGTTCCGGATGCGGTGCGGAACGAGTACGTGCATATCGGGGTGATCCTGCGTGAGCAGGGCAGCCGGGAGGCGCCGCGACTGGAATTTACGCGCGACTGGCGCAGGGTTCGCTGCCTCGATCCGGACGCCGACACGGCGCTGTTGGAAGGAATGGAGACCGAGTTGCGGAGACGCTTCCAGGCCGAGCCGGATGGAAGCCTGATGCAGCTTCTGAGAGAATCGCTCTCGCTGAGAGTTCAGATGACCGAAGCCAAGGCCTATCTTGCGGAGAGCCTTCCGGCGGGAATGGAAGAGCTGATGCGGTTGTATGTTGAGCCTCCAGCGCGGGAGCGGGTGACGCGATTGAGTGGACGGGCGGGCGTTCATGCCAGGATGAGGGTTGAGTTTGAGCGGGCCGGAGTGTGGGACCTGCTGCGCAAGCGCATTGCGGCGTCAGAGTACACGCGGCCGGGGGATCCACTGCGCATTGACGCAGGATACCGGCCGAACGGCGTAATCAAGATGTTTCACGCGGTGAGCCTGGACCAGGGCGTGGAGATGGCCAAGGTACTGGCGTTCTCGGCACCGGGATTGCGCGCCGGAGTGGAGCGCGTGGAGAAGGCGAGCCTGGAGCTGACCGCGGTGATAGAACCGGCGGCGAAGCTGGGCGCGAGCGCGGAAGAGCCGGAACGGCTGGAGATGTACCGTTTTGGAGTGGAGACGATGGAAGAGCACCAGATTCGGGTGTTGACGACATTGGATATGAGCCGGGTGGCGGAAACGGCGCGGCGGGAGCTGAGGGTGTGAAAAGCAAGTAGTAAGTTGTAAGTTCTAAGTTGTAAGTGGGGAGTTTGTTGCTACTAACTCCTGTAGTGAGTTAACTTACTTGTTTTTCAACTTTATTCTCTGAGATTTGCATATAGTTTCCTGCCTTTGTTGTAGGATTGATTTTGTTGAGCAGTAAGAGCGGCTGAGAGTGAGCCGTGGTGTGCTGCGATCTCCAGACGGATCGCTGACACTGCGGCCGCGGAAAACTGATGTAGAGCGAGGCATGGCCCTTTCCGGGGTTATGCCTTTTCATTTTTGGGGAGCGGAAAAAGGAAGGTGCGCGTGAGGGTAGGAGAACAGTTGCGGGAGATCTGGCGGCAGGCGACCGGAAGCACGCGGCAGGCGGATCTGGCAGCGGGCGCGGAAGCGGAGCGGAAGACATTGGCGCTTCCGTCGATTCTGAGCCCGATCCAGTTTCCGGGACGGCTGTTGCCCAAGCCGACGCCGGTAAACCTTCGGCGGTTTGCGGAGACACCGGTGGTGCGGCGGGCCATCAACGTGATCAAGGACCGGATTGCGGCGATGGACTGGCAGGTGCGGGTACGGCGCGGAGTGCGGCCGGAAGAAGTGGCCTTTGCGGGAAGAAAGCTGCGGGCACTGCGTCTGACGCTGGAAGAGCCGAATGAGGTAGACAGCTTTCGGACCTTGATTGAGCAGGTAATCGAGGACGCATTGACGGGCGGGTTCGGGGCGATCGAAATGGAACCAACCGGCGACGGGGACCGGCCAGCGATGTTGTGGGTGGTCGACGGGGCTTCAATTCGAATCAACGCGCGCTGGGACGGGCAGGCTGAGACGCCCCGGTATGCACAGGCGCTTCCTGGGCAGTTGGAGTCGTCCGCGGTGGACTTGCGAGACGACCAGCTGATGTATGTGCGAATGAATCCGCGCAGCTTTACACCTTTCGGGCTGGGCCCGCTGGAGGTGGCCTTCGAAACGGTGAACCAGTTTTTGAGTGCGAACCGTTATGCGGGCAAGCTTGCCGCCAACACGGTGGCACAGTATGCGCTTTGGCTGAACGAGGCAACGCCGGCACAGCATGACCGGCTGATCCGCTGGTGGCAAGACGAGATTGAGGGGACGGGGCGAGTGCCGCTGATCTCGACCGAACAGAAGCCGGAGGTGCTTCGTTTCGCTCAAGGGACGGACGCGGACATGCGGTTGGCCTGGCAGGAGTTCCTGATCCGGATGGTGGCGAATGCATTTGGGCTGCCGCCGTTGATGCTGGGTCTGGAGGCGGATGTAAACCAGTCAACCGCATCGGAGATGACGGACGAAGCATTCCGCGGGGCGATTTCGCCTTTGGCTATGTTGCTGGCCGGACACATTACCCGCGATGTTTTCGGCAAGTGCATCGGATGGCGGGAGTTTGAATTTGTCTTTAACGATTTGAATGCGAGGGACGAAGAGACCGAGCTTGCGATTCAGGTGCAACTGCTGCAGGCGGGGGTGCTGACTGTGAACGAGGTGCGGGCGATGCGGGGGTTGGGACCGCTGGGGCGGGATGGGACGGTTCAGTTGGCTGGCGAAGCGGGAAAATCAGGGAACAGGGAATAGTGGAGACGGAATAGGGAACTGGGAATAGGGAATAGAAAGACCCGGCTCGGCACTGAAAGCTTGGTCATCGAGTCCGGCTGAGCAGGACGTCTCCGTTCCTGGACCCATTTCGCTATTCCCTATTCCCTGTTCCCTAATCCCTATTCCCTTATGAAGTGGAGAGCGCATGCGATTGGAAGCGATGGCAGTAAAGTTTCCCCACGTGGACGGGCACCCCAACCGGGTGGCGTTCGAAGGGGTATTGACGATGGTGAATGCAGCCAGTGATAAGGCGCCGGCCGGGGCCCGCGGGCACCGGGTGATCTTGACATGCGAGGCGGCGGAGAAAGCGCTGCCCTCTCTGCTGGGCATGGCGGTGGACTACAGGCCGGGTTGGGACGGCCACGATGCTCGACGCAAGATTGGGGTACTGACCGAGGCGGACCTGATTGGGCAGCGATTGGTGGTGAAGGGCTACTTGTATGCGAGGGACTTTCCAGAGGTGGCAGGTGCGATAGAGGCGCAATCACCCGAAAAGATGGGAATGAGCTACGAACTGGCGGATGCGCGAGTTGAGGATATGCGGGCCGAAGTGTGGAAGCTGACCCGTGTGACATTCACAGGAGCAGCGATCCTGCTGAAGGAGAAGGCCGCATATCGGGGGACAAGTTTTCGCATGGCGAGTTAGAAGACGAAGAAGTGAATGAGTGAAGAAGTGAATAAAGAGCTCCGCGGATGCGGGGCTTTTTTGTTGGAGAGGCAGCTGGGGGTTGCATTTCATTTACGAAAACGAGAAAGGGATGACATGGAAAACGAAGAGAGAGAGATTGGTGAGCGGCTGGAAACCGCAACCACGCTGTTGGAGAGAACGCTGAACTGGCTGGAGGAACGGCAAGTGAGATTGACCGGCGAAGTGGAGAGGATTTCGGCGACCGTGGAGCAGAGCCGGCGGGAGACGGAGCTGGGCGAGAAGCTGGCTGCAGCCGAACTGGAACTCAAGGAACTGAGGGCGGCGGGAGCTCCATCGGCATTGAACCCGCTGCGCAGGACGCTGCCGTCGGCTACCTCGGAGATGCTGTCGAAACATGGCATTGGCGAAGGCCCCGTGGATGTGCGA
>CAYWMR010000448.1:0-4294 GCA_964458965.1 uncultured Occallatibacter sp.
GTCGCCTTCATCCCCATTGCAGATGACATATTTCAGTTCGCCGCCGGCCTTGGCCACCGTTCCCCACTTGAGTCCGGTGGGGTACCCGCCGCCGCCGCGCCCTCGAAGACCGCTTTCGGTAATCTGCTGGATCACCTCGTTGGGCGACATCTCGGTGAGCGCCTTCACCAGCGCCTGGTAGCCGTCGCGGGCAATGTAGTCGTCGATTTTTTCCGGATCGATGTGGCCGGAGTTTTCCAGCACCACGTGCACCTGCTGGCCGAAGTGTTCGCGCAGGTTGCACTGCAAATCCGCAATAGGTTCGCCCCCCAGACTGGCAATAACGGCCTCGGCGTGCGAGGCATTCACGTGCTGATAGAGCGTCTCTTCGGGATCTACGAGCACCAGCGGACCGGCAGCGCACAATCCCATGCAGCCGGTGCGGCGCACGAAGGCCTTTTTCCCGGATGCGGCCACTGCGGTAGTCAACTCGTCCCGCAGCTTGTCAGAGTGCTGGCTCAGGCAACCGGTTCCCATGCAGACGTTGATCTCGTGGTCGAACTTGGCATTTTCCAGGCGCACCGATTCGGCTATTTGTTCCAGTTCTTCGATGGTCATTCGACGGCCCACCTTTCCAACTGATCGAGCATCTGCTCGCCGGTCATCTGCCCATGCAATTCGCCATCGACGAGGACAACCGGGGCGCGACCGCATGCGCCCACGCAGCGGGCGGTCATGAGGCTGATGTTCCCGTCCTTGGTGGTCTCGCCCTGCGGAACTCCAAGCCGCTTTTCGGCAGCGGCTACCAGCTTGTCGGTGCCCTTGATGTAGCACGCCGTGCCGGTGCAGATGGTCATGGTGTGCTTGCCCGGCGGCTTCAGGCTAAAGTGGTGGTAGAACGTGACCACGCCGTAGGCCTGGCTGAGGGGCACGCGAAGAGAGCGCGCCACAAAGCGGATCGAGTCGTCGTCAAGGTACCCAAACGAAGACTGCACCGTATGCAGCGTTTCAATCAGTGCGTGGCGGGCAAATCCATTCTTGCGCATGGTGCCGTTCACGATCTTCCAACGTTTGTCGTCGCTGGGTAGCGGCGGAGGTGTGAATGCTGGCACGGTTGCCTCCCGAATGCTTACAAGCAGGATACAGGCGATTGGGCTTTGCTCGCTGCCTGTCTTAAGTTGTACTTGCCGGGGTCAAGGTCCAACCGTGACACCGGTCACGGTGCGCGGGAAAGCATCTCACCTTATGGCACAGCGGCGCTCAATTCCATTCAATTGTGGGTTCCAGCGGGTCACTCTTGTTATCCAGCCAGGGACAGCCGGTGGGAGATTCCAAACCGCGAGAAGGGTACCCCCGGCGATCGCTCACCTTATGGGACGGAGCTGGATCTGGTAATCCCTGTAGTCGATGGTAACAATCGTCTGTCCAAGCAGAAAGCTGTTGGAGACACCCCTGGCATGGGTGGCCATGGCATATCCGTTCAAGTTCGAATATTGCCGCATCATCGCCGTCGGGCCCGTGAATACAGATGCGCTCGCGGACGCTGTCCCTTGAATCTCAACGATCGAGCCGTCCTTTGCATCCACCCACAGCGTTCCCACGAGAAGATTCGGCGCCTTCCGGCGCGGTGAAATGTCCAAAACAAAGCAGTCCCGTCCATCCATCTGCTGGGTTCCGCCGGGTTTGAGCTTCATCTGGTAATTTGCCGAAGTGATCCACGAAGCTTCCCGGTTGCCGGGCAAATTAATCCGCTTCTCATTGTCCAGGATCACGCTCAGAACCAGCCTTCGAATCAACTCAGAGCCGCTCTGCGAGAGGATTTCGTAACTCTTGCCCGTCTCCTTCCGGTAAGTGGTCTTTACCGTCATCTGGGCCGCGGGGTGGACTAAATCGTTGTTTCTAAAGACGGCGTAGTGTTCGGTCACGGTGTATCCGAGGGTGTTTTCGAACCTGGCCTGAACTGCCGCGTCAATGTGCTGAACAACAGATGAGTTGTCTGCCTGCTGCCCCGAAACGACGGCGGCACAGAGGGAATTCGAAAGGGAAACGGTGAGGAGACTCAAAGCGATACTTCGCCGCCCACCCCATTTCATGCTGACAGTTCTCCCAAAGAAGAGCTTAGCAAGAATCGATAGGCAGGCGGCGGAATGGTTGGATTCAACCAGGCTTCGGCCTCAAGCGACGCGGCGGCCAGAGATCAGGTTGATGATGAGAACCACCACAGCAACAACAAGCAAGAGGTGGATGAGGCTTCCTGCGACATGCAAGCTGAATCCCAGGAGCCAGAGTACGAGCAGGATTACAAAGATTGCCCAGAGCATTGTCGATTTCCTCTCAATACCGAACACCCGGAAGGACGCTCGTCATTCCGGTCGTTCAGCATTCAACTGAAGCGTGGTGTCGGTTACTGCGCTGCCATGGCCTGTTCTTTTGCTTCGTGAACGGCATGCAGGAACGGCCTGGCTGCGGGGGGTGGAGGAACTTCACCGTGCAGCACTGCCTTGGTGCTGACATCGGCGCCGTACATGGCGGTCATGGCGTCCTCATCCTTTGAGATGACCTGACCGTTCAGTGTGAGTCCTGCAAAGATCCCCTTGGCACGGGAGTAGGTCAGGATCTCGGTGTTGAGCTTCCAGTCGGTATCGGCGGAAGCGTGCCGTCCCACCGGCCCAGCTGCGGCAGAGGCGTCGCCACCGATTTGGAACTTGCTGGAAAGCAAGTGCTCCATTCCGCGGTCGCTCTGGATGATCATTACCAGATCGATGCCTTCCACACCAATCTGAAGGCCCCAGCTTCCTCCGCCGATGGTGAAGAATGCAGGCGCGCTCCACCCTTCTGCAGTGCGGCAGGTGGCAACGCCTTTGCCGCCCTCCGCGCCGAACACAAATCCGCCCTTAATCAGGTGGGGCACGACGGCGATGCATTTGGCGTGATCGAGCACCTCTTCTGGAATGCCCTTGTCTGGCGCGGCCATGACTTCGTGCAGCACGGCTCCAGCATGCTCGAGGCGATCCGCAGCTGCTTCCGACGGGGAGTCAGCCCAGGCGATGGTTGACAAGCCCAATAAAGCAATCGAAAGTATCATCTTTTTCATTGATTTCACCTTTTCCTTAGTCTCTGAGACATGCCGATTTGGCGCTCAAGTTTAAATTGAGGCAGCTGCCGCGAAGGATCCAGGATTTGGTTCTTCGAGACCTCCATGGCGCGTTTCGCCGCCTTACCGCTTCAACTTGGAATGAGGAGTTGAACCAATTGGTTGCTCTCATATTGGAATAGCGTCGGTAGAAGCGAAGTAATGTTGCACCATGCGCTATGCTTGTGTGCGGTGTGAGAATTGATTGAGATGAAAGTGACACAACCCAGGCAACCATTCGAAGAGATGCAGCATATGCGGCGCGGTCTGCTGGTGTGCGGGGTGGTGCAGGGCGTGGGATTCAGGCCGTTCGTATACCGGCTGGCGATGGAAGAGGGCCTTGCCGGCTTCATCGGCAACGATACCGATGGAGTTACCATCGAGATCGAGGGGCCGAAGCAGCGGGTTCAGGCGTTTCTCAGCCGGCTTCGCGCCGAGGCGCCGCCGCTTGCGAGGATCGACTCCGTTACAGTGCGAGAGCTGCCCGCGTCCGGCGAGGCTGGCTTCCGGATTGTTCCCAGCGAGGTGCTTGGCAGGGTCAGCACAGGGATTCCCGCGGATGCAGCCACATGCGCCGATTGCCTGCGCGAGTTGCTGGACCCTGCGGACAGGCGGTACCGGTATCCGTTTCTGAACTGCACCAACTGCGGGCCCCGGTTCACCATCACGCGGCGGATTCCCTATGACCGGCCGCAGACCTCGATGGCGAAGTTCAAAATGTGCCCGGCGTGCCAGGCGGAGTACGACGACCCGCTGAATCGCCGCTTCCATGCGCAGCCCAATGCGTGCTGGGATTGCGGGCCGAGTGTCTGGCTGGAGAATGCGGATGGGGCTTCGATTGAAGTTGACGATCCAGTGACCGCGTGCGTCGATCGACTGCTTGCCGGCGAAATCATGGCTATCAAGGGCATTGGCGGATTTCACCTGTGCGTCGACGCTACCAATGAGGCTGCGGTGGTTCGGCTCAGGGAGCGCAAGCACCGGTACGGCAAACCGCTGGCCGTAATGGTCAGGGATGTACAGGCTGCAGGAGCACTCTGCATGTTGACGCCGGAAGAGGAATCGTTGTTGACAACGTCCGCGCGGCCGATTGTGCTGGCGCAGGCGCGGCCGCAGAATGGTCTTGCCCCGGCAATTGCTCCGGGCATACCGTGGCTGGGCGTGTTTCTTCCCTATGCGCCG
>CAYWMR010000449.1:0-3638 GCA_964458965.1 uncultured Occallatibacter sp.
TCTTCGCAAACAGCCATGAGTCGAAAGGGTAGGCCACGTCGACATGCTCATAGTCCAGAATAAAGTCGATGGTCGGCGGGACCTTGGGCACAAAGTCGCGAATATTGACGATGCGCCACGAGGTCAGCGGCAGTCCGGCGAAGACGTGCTTGAACTCGAGATTTCCCACTTTGGGCGAGGCCAGCGTACTGATCAGCGAGATGTCGAATTTGTGCTTGACGCTGTTCTCCAGCACAAACAGCGTCGCCAGCGCTGAGCCCAGGCTGTGCCCGGTCACAATCGTAGGACGCTCACGGCGCGCGCGCCCCGCGGCGAATTCGCTCACCACCCCGCGTTCGGCCTCCCGCCGCAGCGCCAGTTGCTCAAGCTGGTCGCCGAAGGAGCCGGTCAGCTCCGGCTCTGCGGCACCCTCAGCCGCCTGTCCCGGCGCAGCGTGCGGCACCGGCGCCACCTTCATGGTGGAGTAGATTTTGTCGAACCCAAACGCCACCCGCCCAGCCGAGGGCACCTGCTTGAACGGCACCATCACGATCGACGCCGCGTCGTCAATCCACTCAATCATGCCCTCGGTGCCCCGAATGGCGATGATCCGGTTGTCGGGCTTGGCAATCTCGTGTACCACGATGCCGTAGAACTTCGGATCCTCAATCTGAAAAAGGAAGTCCGACATGATGATCCACGCTGAGAGCTCCCAGCCGGATGGAATCTTCTGCGGAGCGGGGCGCAGATTGCTCTCGTCGGCCGCGTACATGTCGTAGGCCGCAGCAACGAACTGCCCATAGAAAGCTGCCTGATCAGGGTCCAGTGGAGTAGTCATGCGTGCCTCCCTGCCGTGGTATGTAAACGGGTGCTCTCAGTGTGTAACAATCCGCCCTAGCGCTTCTTCCCTGCCTTAGGATCGGCTTTCTTCAACACCGGCTTGCCAGCCTTCTTCGGCGCAGCAGCCTTGCTGCCCCGCGAATTTGCCCCAACCGCAGCCTTGCCCGTCTTCACCGCCGCCTTCCCCGGCGCAGCCTTCGCCAAAGCCTTAACCGGAGCCTTGCCCGCAGCCTTCACCGGAGCCTTGGCTACTAACTTCCCGCTCCCCAAAGAGGACGCGCCACCTTTGCCCGGGCTCTTCTTTGCCGGAACAGGAGCTGATGCAGCTTTTCGAGTCACAGGCGCTGCCTTAACCTTCGCGGGCTCCGGTCGAGGTTTCAACTTCGCCGCTGCCGGCGCAGTCACAGCCTTTGCCGTTGTTCCCGAAGTCTTTACCGCCGCGCTAGTCTTCGCCTCCGCCGCAGGCGCCGACTTGGCTTTGGATTCCGCCTTACCCTTCTCCGCCGCTACCGGAACAATCTCCGCTGCCACGGATGGAGCCGCAGTCTTCCCAGCCACCTTAGCCCCCTTCGCCCCCCGTTTCACCGGCGCAGCAACCGGTTCGGGCTCATCCCCATCCACGTCCCCGTCAGCATCGCCATCCAGATCGCCATCCGGGTCATTCTCCGGGTGTCCCACCTCGATCGATATATCCGGCTCCTCCCCAATCTCCGAGTCCAGATCCACCTTCGGCAAATTCAACCCCAGATCGATCTCATCGTCATCCCCCCCAAGATCATCCAGATCCTCGTCATCGTCCTCGCCGTCCTCCGCATCCTCATCGTCGTCGAAGTGGTCCTTCACCTTCGCCTCGCCACGTTTGGCGCGAGTTTTCTTCACCACCTCCCGCGGAGGCGGAGCCGGCGGCGAATGAGGCTCCAGGAACGCCCGCATCTCCTCCGGAGCCGTCAGCCGCCCGTCAATCAGCTCCAGAAATACCGATTGCACAACGTCCCGGTAAATCGGCAACTCGGCCGTAATCCGCATCTCCTGCAGCAGCGCATGCGGAATCCGCGTCCGCGCCTCAGGCCACACCTTCAAAAACTGTTCAAACCGCTCCCGAACCGCCGCATCCGTGCTCGTAAACCCAAGCCAAAGAACAGCTTCCGGATCATAGCTCGTAAACAGCTTGTAGCTCGCCGACGGAGTAGCATTCTCCTTCGCCAGCAGCACCTTCGCAAACCCCGCAGCCATCGCATCCAGGCTGTTCCACTCCTCCACAAACCCCGGCCGCAGCAACCCCTTCTTCACCGCCGCCAGGTCCTTCGCCCCCATCTTGGCCGTCAGCAACTGCATCTGAGCCGCCGACATATCCGCATGAACGCCCTGCCCCAGCAACTCCAGCGCCAGCCCGTGCAGCGCCCCCAGCTTCTCCTCATCCGCCTTAGCCGCCGTCCACGCCGGGAACAGGACTTTCATCCAGCCCTCGGCCTCCAGCGCCCGCAGCACCTTCAGCCCTTCTTCCTCGTGCCCAATCTGCTCCAGCTCCCGCCGTCGCGCCTCGGGCCCAAGGTACTCGGTCACGTCCTCCAGCTTGGCATTCTCATACCGCGTCCTGGTCTTCGGATCCAGCTCCCAGCCCAGCCGCGTCTGGTACCGCGTCGCCCGAATCAGCAGCGAAGGATCCTCGATAAATCCGTAATTCGACACCAGCCGCAGCGTTCTCGCCTCAATATCCGCCGCCCCGTTCAGCGGATCCATCAGCAATCCAAACGATCCCTCGTTCAGCGACAGCGCCATCGCGTTCGCGGTAAAATCCCGCCTCCGCAGTTCTTCGTGAATCGAAGCAGCGTGGTATACCGGCTTCCCCGGCTTCGGGTACTCCACCCTCTGCGTGCTCACCACATCCACGCGAACCGTTCCCGGAAAGCACAGATACAGGCTGCCCTGCACCTGGTCCTCGCCCCACACATGTGCGCCCAGTTTTTCTACTATTTTCTTCAGGTTAAGCGCATTTCCATGAACCGAAACTTCAAGTTCGCGCACGGCGTGTCCACTGGTCAGGTCGCGAACCGCGTCCCCGGTCAGAAACAGGATCATTCCGGCTTCGCGGGCCGCCTCGCGCAAGTGGTGCAGCGCGTTCTGCTGATCGGCCGAAAGCCGCTTTTCCAGGAGATAGATATAGTCCGGCATCGCGTTCGCTGCTCCCAAGGTCTCAACAACGGCTTTTCCATTCCTGTTGACGTTGCCGGACTCGGACCTGGCTGCATTCTTCTAGAAGAAAACTTGGCTCAAGGCCCGAATTTCCGCCCCACAGGCGTCAGGAAGCCGCAATTGTCACTGCCTTCTCTCTGCCAAGTATTTGAAGACGTTACTCTTACGTAGCACCCCGGCAGAGGTGGCAAACCAGTACATTAACACAACCAAGCCAGATTGGCTAGAGTATCTTGAGCCGAATATTCACAACAAAAAATGGACCGTCATCCAGTTCGCTCATTGCAAATACCTGCCATCCCAAATACACACCTGTCATCCTGAGCGAAGCCGAAGGATCTGCATCACTATAGCTCTTTAGCTTTTTAAAGCTCTTCAAAAATATCTGCCATCCCAAATAAACACCTGTCATCCTGAGCGAAGCCGAAGGATCTGCATCACTATAGCTCTTTAGCTTTTTACAGCTCTTTAAAAATATCTGCCATCCCAAATAAACACCTGTCATCCTGAGCGAAGTCGAAGGACCTGCGTTCCTATAGCTCTTTAGCTTTTTACAGCTCTTTAAAAATATCTGTCATCCTGAGCGAAGTCGAAGGACCTGCGTTCCTATAGCTCTTTAGCTTTTT
>CAYWMR010000449.1:3738-4291 GCA_964458965.1 uncultured Occallatibacter sp.
ACAGCTCTTTAAAAATATCTGTCATCCTGAGCGCAGTCGAAGGACCTGCGTTCCTATAGCTCTTTATAAATATAGCCAGGTCAACTCAGTTTGCCGACAGTCGGATCAACCACATACCAACCATCGCTCAGGTCAGCCCACGTAGGATTCGCTCTCTCGATCAAAGCAATTTTCTTCGCGCGAGTCCATCCCTTCAGCTGCTTCTCCCTTGCGATTGCACCTTCCGGACTCGCGAATCGCTCGAACCATACAAGTCTGTTGCAATTGTAGGTTGCCGAGAATCCGTCATGAGTCTTCTGCTTATGTTCAAAAACTCGCTTCAGAAGGTCGCCGGTCATACCGATGTAAAGCGTGTGGCTCCGACTGGCCACGATGTAGGCGCAATAGACCTTGTCGTCCATTGCGAGAATCTATCGCAAATCGTCACCAACCGCAACCACCGACTAGAGCTCATTAGAACTATCTAGCTTTTGACAAATATCCAGCTTCATATAAATGCCTGTCATCCTGAGCGTAAATATCTGTCATCCTGAGCGCAGCCGAAGGATCTGCG
>CAYWMR010000450.1:0-4268 GCA_964458965.1 uncultured Occallatibacter sp.
TGCGTCTGAAGAAGAGCATGGGCCTGGTGGAACTGGGCAAGCACACGGGGCTTTCGGCGAGTTTTCTATCGCAACTCGAGACCGGGCGGGTGGTGCCGACGCTGCGGAACCTGGCGCGGATTGCCATGGTGTTTTCCAAAGATCTTTCCTACTTTTTTGAGAGCGAACCGAATGCGTTGTTCCGGGTTCACCGGCGAAAGGATCGAGTCAGGCTTCCGCAAACCGGGGTGGAGACGCCGGCATACTTCTTCGAGAGCCTGGGTTACCTGGTTCCCGACCGGCACATGGACCCTTACTTTGCTGAGTTTCAGCCATTGAGCAAGGAGACCGAACCGAAGGCGCACATGCACCCGGGGAGCGAGTTTTTGTATGTGCTGGATGGGGAGCTTTCAATTCGCCATGGGGAGCAGGAGTGCAGCCTGGAGATGGGTGACGCGGTGTATTTTGACGCCAGCACGCCGCACTCTTACCATTGCGCGGGAAAGAAGCCGACGGGCGTGATTATTGTGACCATGCACCAGGCGCCGACTGCTGTGCAAACGCCATTGCGTGCGGTGGGCGCGGGGGCGGCGCGGCCGTTGACTGGGCCGGGCGCCAGGCAAGTCGGATTGGACGGATAGCTGGGTTAGCTGAGTTAGCGCCGTTCGCGGAGTTAGCGAGTTAGCAATTTCATTCCTCACAGCCAAGCCGACCGCTGGCCGCGACGCCTGTCGCGGCTCATTCCAGTGTCCCGTCTCTAAAGTCCTTTGTAAAACTCACGAAGGACGCAAGCAGATTCTTCGACTCACCCCCCAAAAAACTGAAGGACGTTTGGGGCCCCGTTCGCTGAGAATGACAGCCTCTATTTTGATATGGACCTTAGAGACAGGGCGCTGGAAGCTGGAAGCTAAGAGCTGCTCTTCACCGGCAACGGAACTTTTTCGACAAGCTGATCGTATTCCCCTTGACAGCTTAGGAGAGTTGGGCTAGTCTCCTAATTACCTTAGGGGTGCATCTGTGAATGATCAGGCTCAACTTCTTCCAGGAACTCTCGATTTACTGATTCTGCGGGCTGTCTCGCTGGGACCGCTGCACGGGTACGGCGTGCTTCTGCGCATTGGGCAAATCTCGGGCAATGCGCTGTTTATCGAGCAGGGCGCGCTTTATCCAGGTCTCTTTCGCCTGGTGCGCCAGGGACTGCTGAAGGCGAGCTGGGGCACGTCGGAAAACAATCGCCGCGCCAAGTTCTACGCACTTACCGCTGCGGGCCGCAAGCGCCTGCGGGAAGAAACCGATAGTTGGAACCGGCTCGCGACCGCCATTGCCGCAGCGCTATCGCAGCAACCGGAGGAAGCATGAGCGCAACATTAGCGATGGAACAAATTCCTGAAGGGTCGCCGCGGCCCAGGGCCAGAATGACCGGTGTCGTTTATCTGCTCTATTTTCTGACGGCAATAAGCGCCCAGTTGATGATTGGTCACAAGCTGGCTGCGCTTGGCAACACCACAAACAAGTTTGGTGTCGGCCTTTATCTCTTGTTGACGCTGCTTTTCTACTACCTGTTCAAGCCGGTTACCAGAAGCGTGTCACTGCTTGCGGGGCTGTTTGGCATCGGGGGATGCGTGGTGATGGGGCTGGGCTTTGTTTATCCCGCTGCACCGTCGATAAGCCCTCTGTGGTTTTTTGGACCTTATTGTCTTTTGATCGGCTACCTGGTTTTCAGGTCCACATTTCTGCCTCACATTCTGGGCGTGGTCATGGCAATCGCCGGATTGGGTTGGCTGGCCTTTTTGTCGCCTGCGGTCGCACAACATCTTGCTCCTTTCATTGAGGGCCTGGGCATTCTTGCGGAAGCGTCGTTGATGCTTTGGCTGATCGTAATGGGCGTGAACGTTCAACGGTGGAGCGAACAGGCCACCACAGCGAGGAGATGACAATGAAAGTTCTGGCTTATCTTCGTTCCCTTTTCGCGGCCCTTTTTCACCGTTCCCAGAGCGGGAACGAACTGGAAGAGGAACTTCGCTCGCACATTGAGCATCGCGTCGACGATCTGGTGTGCGCCGGGATGAGCCGCGCCGAGGCGGAGCGCCGCGCCCGCGTTGAGTTTGGCGGTCGCGAAAAGTACAAGGAAGAAATTCGCCAGGGCGCACCGGGCAGTTCGATCGAAACTTTGGGGCAGGATCTGCGGTTCAGTCTGCGCGTGTTGCGTAAGTCTCCCGGGTTCACTTTGACCGCTGTTCTGACGCTGGCATTGGCCATTGGCGCAAACGCTGTGGTCTTCGGGTTGATGGATGGCCTCCTGCGTCCACTGAATGTGCCTCAGGCGGAGAGCCTTTACGGAACACATTACGGCGACAATCCCACATGGCAGTCGTATCAAAACTATCTCGATCTGCGCGATCGCAACCGAAGCTTCGATGAACTGGCGGCTTTTGGCATGGTCCTGGGAGTGGGTCTGGACACGGGCAAGGACGCAATTGTTGCCAACGGTTTTGCGGCAACGGGAAACTACTTCGACGTGCTGCGCGTTCAACCCTATCTTGGCCGATTCTTTCATGCCTCCGACGAGCACGGCTTCAACAGCGCTCCGTATATTGTGCTTGCTTACTCGTATTGGCACAGCCGTTTTCAGGACGACCGCAGCATTGTGGGCCGCACCGTTCAACTCAACAAGCATCCTTACACCATCATCGGAGTAGCGCCGCCCGGGTTCCAGGGGACGCTGTTGTTTCTTGGTCCCGATTTCTTTATGCCCATCGTCAATGAGGGCCAGCTTAGCGAGGGGTATCCAAGCGGGCGCAGCAACACCGGCGATGTTTTCGAGGCCTTCGGGCATCTGAAGCCGGGAGTGACTCCCACCCAGGCTGTGGCCGATGTGGACTCGGTGAGCGCGTATCTGGAAAAGACCTATCCAAGAGAAATTGTGCACCACAGCACCGTTCTTGGCAGGGAAGGTCTGACGTCTTTCGGTCCAGGAGTCCGCGCATTCGTCTCAGGGTTAATGCTTCTGTCCGGGTTAATTCTGCTGGCTGCATGCGCCAACCTTGGCAGCCTGTTCTCCGCGCGCGCCGCCGATCGGTCCCGCGAAGTTGCATTGCGCCTCGCGCTCGGCTCGAGCCGCAAGCGCATCTTGCGGCAACTACTGACTGAAGCCGTGCTGATTTCACTTGCCGGGGGCTCTGTTGGGTTGTTGGGCAGCATCGCGTTGTTGCGCCGCTTGAGCGTGTGGGAGCCCATTGCCGGGGCTCCGCTTCACCTGCCCGTTGCTCCCGGCGCCATGCTCTATTGGTTCGCGCTGGCTCTGGCCCTGATCAGCGGATTCCTTTTCGGCATTGTTCCCGTACGCCAGGTGTTGCGGGCCAATCCTTATGAGATCGTGAAAGCCGGTTCCAGCGCCAGGATCGGGCGGCGAGTGACCGTGCGCGATGTCCTGCTTGTGGTTCAGATCTCCATCTGTGCTGTGCTTGTCACGTCGTCCATGGTGGCCGTCCGTGGACTCATACGCTCGCTGCATAGCAGCTTCGGTTTTGAGCCGCGCAACACCATGCTGGCAAGCGTGAATCTGGCAACTGGCGGTTACACCGGCGATAAAATCCCCGCCATGCAAAGGCGCATGATCGAAGCTATCCAAACCATTCACGGCGTAGAGGCAGTGGGAATGGTGAATGGCTACCCGCCTCTTGTGTATACCGCAGGCGACAGGGTTAGTGTGTTCAAGCAGGAGGCTACCGACCTGAAGCCGGCCAATGCGGCCATCACGCCGTTCCGCTACGACGTCTCTCCGGGATACTTCGAAGCGGCCGGCACAAGTCTACTTGCAGGCAGGAGCCTCACCTGGAGCGACGACAAAAACGCGCCGCCCGTTGCAGTGATCAATCGGGATTTTGCCGAGAAGATTTTTGGCTCGGTCGTCAACGCCGTCGGCAAGATCTACAGGCTGCAGGATGGCACGCGCGTCCAGGTGGTGGGAGTAGTTGAGAACGGAAAGTATCAATTCCTCACGGAGAATCAGCAGCCGGCGATGTTTCTTCCATTTCTGCTATCGCCGCTGAATTCTTCCTATATTGTTGTTCGCTCGAAACGCGACCCGCAGCAGATTGCAGCCGCCATGAGAAGCAAAATACGTGAGCTCGATGCCGGGCTGCCCGTCGATACCCAAACGTGGACACGCCTGCTGGAGACGGTTCTGTTTCCTTCACGGATGGCAACCATTGCGCTGGGAGTGATGGGCGGGATGGGCGCCATGCTGTCGATCACCGGCATCTTCGGGATGGCTGCGTACACGGTAA
>CAYWMR010000451.1:0-4244 GCA_964458965.1 uncultured Occallatibacter sp.
CTGCTCGGCTTCCGCCCCTACTGGTTTGGCGGCATGGTCGAGGGCAAGGTCGACTGGGTCAGTCAGCAGGCTCCCGACAGCCACGATTGGCTCGAATATATGCTCACCAGCGGTCCATCGGGCACCGGCATCCCCCCTACAATCTCGCAGCACAATCTTGGCGTCCTCGACCACTTCTCCATTGGCGAAGTCTCGGTTTTCGAGGCTTACAAGGTGCTTCAGGATGGCAACCGTCTGACCGGCGTGCATGACGATCAGCCAAAGATCGGCAAAGACGGCAAGGGGCAATTCAACCTTTACGATCCCGATGGCATCCGGGCGGAATTGATGAACTTCCATGCAACCGAAAAGCCTTGCTGCTCGTCGTTTACTTCAGACGATCCTGCAGAGTAATCTCCTTGCCGCAATCTGAAAAGGAACAATCATGACGAAGTGGGCCAGAATCATCGCGGCTGTATTGTCGGCCGCGGTCTCCCCTTGCTGTGCGCAAACAACACCTGCTCCTGCCCAGGCTCCGGCATCTACTGCCAGCCCGGCCAGGCCTGCTTTTGTCATGCCTCCGCCACACACGGATGCGCCGCTGGGTGAAATTCCGCGCATGACTGGCGATGGCGATGGGGCTTTCAAGACGCACAAGTATCGCGACCTTTTTGCTGAGCAGGGACATCCAGCGGCAGAAAGCAAGGCGAAGATCGAGAAGGCCTTTCAGAAGCTTTTTCATGGAGACGGGCAGGAAGAGCGGGTCTACTTTGAAACGGGAAGCAATGAGAACGGCACGCTGGCCTATGTAACCGACTGGGCAAACAACGATGCCCGCACAGAAGGTATGAGTTATGGAATGATGATAGCCGTCCAATTAGACAAAAAGCGGGAGTTCGACGCGCTTTGGAACTGGGCGAAGACTTACATGCTCATAACTGACCCGCAGAATCCATCCGTAGGTTACTTCGCGTGGTCGATGGCCACGGACGGGACTCCGCGCTCGACGGGTGCGGCGCCGGATGGGGAAGAGTACTTCACCATGGCGCTCTACTTTGCGGCGCATCGCTGGGGAAATGGCAAGGGCATTTATAACTACCAGGCTGAGGCGGACAAGATTCTCCGCGGCATGCGGCACCACCCGGTATTGACGGGAACGGGTCCGTTCCGCATTCACCCGGACGATGCTCCATTTACCCCGCCCGACCATCCATGGCCGAGCCCCAATAACTCGAACGCTGAGAGAGAGGCAGCCGCAAAGGGCACGCCTTGGCCCCCTGTCTTCCGATTCAACCGTGGCGCGCCGCGTCCCGAGTCCATCGGGCCAATGGTGGATGAAGCACACTTCATGGTCAAGTTTGTGCCCAACGTAGACGGCGGAACAACCGATGCGAGTTATCATTTGCCGGCGTTCTATGAGCTTTGGGCGCGATGGGGACCAGTAGAGGACCGTGCCTTCTGGGCCAAAGCAGCAGATGTCAGCCGGGACTTATTGCACAAAGTTACAGGGCCGGAGACGGGACTTACTCCGGACCGGAGCCATTTTGACGGAACGACGGTTATGGGCTGGGACGGAAAACCGACGCCATTCGCTGCCGACTCCTGGCGCAGCGTCAGCAACTGGTCGGTCGATTACTCCTGGTGGAAAAAGGACCAGCAGGAACAGGTGTTGAGCGACCGGATTCAGAAGTTTCTTTACGGGCAGGGCATCGACAAATTCGCAGAGCATTACACGCTGGATGGCAAGCCGCTCTCGGCCAAACACACAGTTGGCATGGAGGCGACAACCACGGTGGGCAGCCTTGCGGCGACGGATGGACCAATTGCAAAAGCGTTTGTGAATGAGCTTTGGAACACACCGCTCCCTGTCGGCGAGCAGCGCTACTACGACGGCCTGCTCTACCTGATGAGCATGATGCACGCAAGCGGCAACTTCAGGATTATCGAAGCGCGATAGGCAGAGACAACTGGTTGCGAGACAAGGTAGGGCAGCCGTTTCGAGTTGCCTCGAACGGCTACCAGCGAATCATAGGTAACAAGCTGGAGTAGTCGTCGGTCCATAGCTTGACCTTCGAATTCTTGTCTGGTTGTTTCACGCGCGCGGCAACTTCAGGCTGAGCAAAGAAGTCGGAATTCGAAGTAAGCAGCATCCACGTCGCCGTGAACTCGCCGGTTTGCTCGTTGGCCAAGCTCGATACGCGCCGGGCGTCCATGCCGGCCGCCTTGGCTTGCAGCGCAATCTCGGGCTCAAGATTCACATGTTGATTGGAAATGTGAAAAGCAAGAATGCCGCCAGGGGCGAGATGACGCTTGTAGAGGTCAAAGACCTGGGTGGTCAGAAGATGAAGCGGAATTGCGTCGCCTGAGAACGCATCGATGACAAGGACATCGAATCCCATCGGAGGCTCGCCGGCAAGAGTGGCCCTTGCGTCACCTTCCACGCTATCCACCTGAGCCGCCGAATCGCGCATGTAAGTGAAAAGGTTTTGGGCGATGGGGTATACGGCCGGATTGATCTCATAAAAACGGATGAGATCGTTCGGCCGGCCGTACGCGGCAATGGTGCCAACGCCCAGGCCTACAACGCCTATGTTCCGACTGTGTCCCTTGCAGCAGAAGCGCAAGGCAAGGCCAACGCCGGAATCTTCAGCGTAATAAGTGGTTGGTGTTCTTTGTAACTCCGGCGAGAATATCTGAGTGCCATGCTGAATGGAACCGTTGGAGAGAGTGCGCATGGCAACGCCGGGATAAGCGGAAAAAGTTTGTCTTACGCGAAGGCTGCCATAGAAGTTGCGAACTGCAAAGAGCGTGTCCCGATGGTAGGCCACCCGCAGCATGATCACCAATACCAGCAGAAGGATGCTGGCGGTGATCCACAGCATGCGCTGCCCCCAACCGCTGTGCCAAGTTACTGCAAGCGCAAGTAGGGCGGTAACAAAGAACGTAATTGCCAGGTCGTAATTGAAGGAAAAAACAAGCGGCGATGCAATGCCGATGAGGAACGAGCCGAGAGCCCCACCACCGGCAAAGAGGAGATAGAAAAGTGTAGACTCGGAGTTTCGTTTTGGGCGCAGTGAATAAGCCTCGGTGTGAAGAAAGAGGCAGGAGAAAAAGACCTCAACGAGAAAGAAGATGAGGCCAATGCGCAACGGAACCGACACGTCGACCTGCGAAAGCATGTAACCCAGCCCGGCAAGCATCACAACGAGAAAGCGCACAAGAATGCCCCTGGGCAGGAGCCTGGGAAACTGAAAGGCGAGAATCAAAGTAACGAGATAGACGGCCAGCGGAAGTATCCATAACATTGGAATAGCTGCAACGTTCTGGGTAAGGTAACTTGTAACCGCACTGAGCTGCATGGCTGCGCCCATGGGCAGCAAGACCCACAAAATCTTATAACCAAGCGGCGCTGGAGTTATGGCGGACTCGTCTTCTGGTATCGTCTGTGCGCGGGTATTTGCAGCCGAACGGGTTCGCCAGGCCAGGATTGCCGATATCAGCGCGAACGCGGCGAAGCCACAACACCACACGAGTCGCTGCGCTCTCAAAGTGAAGTGGGGTTCGATTAGGGTTGGGTAAATCGCAAGTGCCAGCAGCGATCCAAGGTTAGACAGGGCGAAGAGGCGATAAGGGATACGGCGAGTCTCAATGCGCGCAAGCCATACCTGCATCAAGGGGCTGGTTGCGCCGAGCATCAAAAAGGGCAGTCCGATTGAGATTCCGAGCGCCAGAAAGATTGAGGCGATGGGATGAGCTGAGCTTAGACTCGCGGTCCGGCCGGACCATACGACCGCGGACACCGCGGCAAGAAATAGCAGGATGAAATGCAGAATCCAATGCGCACGATGCGCCAGCCAATGCGCATACAGATAGGCGACAAGGAGGGCAGTCTGAAAGAAGACGAGACAGGTGATCCAAACGGCGGCAGAACCGCCAAGCGCCGGCAAAAGTTGCTTGGCAGCGATGGGCTCGGCTAGGAAGAGAAGGAACGCAGCTAGAAAAACGGCGGCGGCAAAGAGGGCTCGCAGATGGGGCATGGGATCGCTCAGTTAGATACTGACCGTTGCGGGCAATATCTCGTCAACGTCAACCCATTGGGTGGGGTAGTTGCCGGTGTAACAGGCCGTGCAGTAACTGTTATGCTCCACGCCATCACAACTCTTCAACAGCCCCTCCAGGGATAAGTAGGCCAGCGAGTCGGCTTCGATGAAGCGGCGGATTTCTTCAACGGACTTGTTAGCTGCTATCAGGTCCCGCTTGCTTGG
>CAYWMR010000452.1:0-4226 GCA_964458965.1 uncultured Occallatibacter sp.
ACCGTCATGCAGTCATTCTCCGACACTCTCGGCCAGGTCTTTCGCGCCATCCTGGCCAACAAACTGCGCAGCTTCCTGACCATGTTCGGGATCGCCTGGGGCGTCGGCTCGCTGCTCGTCCTGGTCGGCCTCGGAGAGGGTTTCCGCTCCGGACAGCATCGCAACCTCGCCAGCTTCGGCAACGACATCGTGATGATGTGGGACTCCACCATACCGGCAGTCGCCAATCAGCACACCGGCATGAGACCCTATCAATTCACGCTCGGCGACGAAGACGCCATTCGCGCCCTCCCACAGATAAAAGACGTAACCGGCTTTCTTAGCCGCGGAGACATGTACGAGGTTAGCGCATACTCCAACACCGGCGGCCAGGTCGTTGGCGTGGAGCCAAACTTCGCTCAAATGCGCTTCGTTCCCCTCGGCGAGGGGCGGTTCATCGACGCCCAGGATGTGGCTGACCGCCGCCGGGTCGTTGTTCTCGGTTCCAAGAGCGCAACCCTGCTGTTTCTCGGCCACCCGGCCATCGGCGAAAACATTATCATCAACGACGTATCGTTTGCTGTCGTCGGCCGCGTCGACCCCATCAGCCACGGCAATAACGACAGCGACAATCAAAAACTCTACATCCCAATCTCCGTCATGCAGGAACTCTTCGCCTATAAGGGCGACAACGTTGCACGCGACGCGCTCACTGGAGTCATCTACCACCCCACCACCAAGGGGGACAGCTCCCAGTCCGTCCCCGCCGTCCACAAGGTTATCGGCCTGCGGCACAACTTCGATCCCAACCTCAAAGATGCATTCGACGAGTGGGACACCATTCAGCAGGACAAGCTCGTCGGCGCCATCTTTGACGCTATGGATATCTTTCTCGGCGGCGTTGGCGTCGTAACCCTCGGCCTCGGCGCCGTCGGCATCATCAACATCATGCTCGTCTCCGTCTCTGAGCGCACTCGCGAAATTGGCGTGCTCAAAGCCATCGGAGCTACCAAACGCGCCATCCTCGCACAGTTCTTCTGGGAAGGCCTGCTGCTCACAGGCATCAGCGGACTGCTCGGCATTGCTCTCTCTGCCGGCCTGATGGCTCTACTCGACCACTTCTTCACGGGAGTCGTTCCCGGGTTCGATCCGCCGCGCCTCGTTCCCTGGTCCGCAGCACTCGCGATCGTTTCACTCGTTCTTTGCGGCATTGCGGCGGGCCTCTATCCAGCCAGCAAAGCCGCAGCGCTCGATCCCATTGAAGCCCTGAGAAGAGAGTGAGGAAGACAGTTCATAGTTCGTAGTTCACAGTTCGTAGTTCACAGTTCTCAATGAGAAAGACAGTACACAGTTCTTTGTTCTCCGTTTTGGTTGTGCGGGTGATTGCCGGGAAACGTGGACAACGTGATGGGATTGCGGCGAGTTTCTTAGCCCGAGTGATGAGGTTGGCGATTCGTAACTGAGAAATAAGAACTGTGAACTGTGAACTAAGAACTGCCGACCAAAGAGAGGCTCATGCTAAAAGACATTCTCGGACAGGCCTGGGAAGCAATGGTCTACAACCGGCGCCGCACCGCCATCACCATGGTTGGCATGGCTTGGGGCATCGCCACCGTGGTGCTCCTGCTCGCCTACGGAGCAGGCTTCTCCCGCGCCATTCAAAACATCTTTGCTCAGTGGGGCATCAACCACATCGAGGTCTACCCCGGCCGCACCTCGCAGCAGGCCGGTGGAGACAAGGCGGGCACCAAGGTACGTTTTGACCTCGACGATGTGGACCGAATCTGGAGTTCGGTCCCCGACATCTCTGAGATAACACCAGTCATGTTTCAGGACGTCGTGGTCAAAAACGATCTCCACACCTACACTTGGTCTGTCAATGCCATGCGCCCCCAGGGCCTCGACATGCTCGCCATGGTAGTGGACGATGGCCGGGCCTTCAACGGGCAGGAAGAACAGCAGCGCGCCCATGTTTGCGTCATCGGTCCAGACGCAAAGTCGAAGCTCTTTTCCGGCGGTTATGCCGTAGGCGAATCCATCCGCCTCAACGGTGTCCTTTTCACCATCGTGGGCGTGCTGCACCCAAAGATGGTCGAAGGCGAAAACAACATCAACACCGCCATCTGGATTCCATTCTCCACCATGAGCGACCTCAAGGACACAACCTGGATTGATGGTATCTGGTTCAATTACCGGGGCGACAACGAACTGGTCGAGAAGAATCTGCGCAACACCCTCGGCGCCGCGCATCACTTTGTCCCCTCAGACCATCGCGCCATCTTCGTCGCCAACCTTCAGACCCAACTGCACCAGTTTGCAATCGTCTCCATCGCGCTTCAGGCCCTGCTATCAATGGTCGGCGCACTCACCCTCGGCATCGCTGGCATCGGCCTCATGAACATCATGCTCGTGGCCGTGCAGCAGCGCACCCGCGAAATCGGAATCGAAAAAGCTCTCGGCGCCCGCAGGCACCACATCCTCATCCAATTCCTCGCCGAAGCTCTCGCAATTACCGGCGTCGGAGGCATCGCTGGTATTGCCCTCGCCTACACCGTCGCTATCTGCGCGGGTCGCATCACCTTTTACTCCGCCATTGCCAAAAACGCAGAGAATGCGGACATCCAACTCCTCATCTCCCCTACCTCCGTCCTCATCGCAACCGGAATCCTCGCTGTCGTTGGCCTCGTAAGCGGAATGATCCCCGCCGTTCGCGCCGCAAACCTCGATCCCATCGAAGCGCTCAGATACGAGTAAGCTCCCCGGCCGGCTGTGGGTGATTCAGAAGGGTACGGGCTTCAGCCCGTACATTGAGTCCAGCAACAGCATCGTTGGGCTTTAGCCCTTGAGGGAGAATCTCTTCATGCGGGCTCACTACAATCTGGTCGGATGCTCGGCAGCGCCCCTCAGCCCCGCGTAACTTTCTTTTCCCGCTTTTGCTCATACATCGCCCGGTCCGCTTCGGTCATCAGTTCATCCAGAGTCTGTTGCCCATGTTCTTTCGCGGTGGCGTAGCCAACGCTGAACGTAAGCGGGAATAACTGCGTACTCACAGCGTTCCTCGCAATGCATGCTTCATCCAGCCGGTGGGCTGCAATCGAGATGGCAACGTGGCTGCATTGGCAAATTACCGCGAATTCATCCCCCCCGATTCGCCCGATCACATCCGTCTCCCGGAAAGTCTCTTTCAGCAATTCCGCTGTCTCATGCAGAAATGCCGAACCGATCGCGTGCCCCAGTGTGTCATTTATGTGTTTGAGGTTGTCCAGATCGATGTACAGTACCGACAGCGGGTGTTGAGTACGCCGCGCTACGCGCACCGCATGTTCACCCAGGATGGTAAATCCGCGGAGATTGTAGAGGCCGGTCAACTCGTCGCGCAGGGTGAGAACGCGAATCTCCATCTCCATGCGGTTGACATACCAGCAAAGAATCATCAGCAGAACAAACGACAGGATCGCTGCAACCGAGGCGAGAATTGCCGTGGCATAGTGTTCGGGAATCCGTTGCCCCTGCACCATGTGGGCTCTGGCCACTTCGCGAACAAACGGCAACACCAGCAAAATTGGAGAAAGTCCCCGGGCGAGTCTGCCGCCAATTCCGCGCCCCAGAAAGATGGCGAATACCCCCTTGTCGGCACGGCAAAAGACGGTCAGAATGGTCAGAAATGCCATGCAGGTCAGCGTTTGCGGCGCTACCTTTACAGTCGGCGATATGCTGAAAAGACGCATCGCCCCAAACAGGTACCCGGAAACCAGAATTAGGATCAACAGGCACAGGCAGAAGGCGACAACATCGGCTACGCGCGAAGCAAATTGTCTTCGCGCACGCATGAGAAGCAATTCGATTCCCAGCAGCAAATACCCGGTAGCCGACTGCGGGGACATCCTTCCCAGCATCCCAGGCGGGGGCCTTCTCTCGTAGATGAGTAACGCATCGAAGCCCAGGGAGATGCGGAACACATACTCTGCCAGAATGGCTGCGGCCAGCAGCACAAGCAGCCCGGCGAAGAGCAGACTCAGCCGATTCATTCGCGTGGAACTTCGCTGTTCGGTGAACCACAGGCTCAGTGCGCCGCAAAGAGCTGCAAAACCGGATTGTGACGTCATCAGCCTCCAGCCATCGGGAAGAATCCCCCCCACGGCCGGAATGAGCCACCCTGCAATAGTTACCACAGCGATCAGCGCGACCACGGACAAAAAGGCGCGCCTAACCCAAGCCAATTTCGTAAGCAGGGCCGGGTCGGGTTC
>CAYWMR010000453.1:0-4216 GCA_964458965.1 uncultured Occallatibacter sp.
ATTCAATTGCGCAATCCGGCGATAGTAGGCTTCGGCCAGATCGGTGGCTTTGGTGATTCCGGCCTGAATCTCGCTGCGCAAGAGCGATAGCGTCTTTGGCTTCTCGACGTAGGTTTCCGTCATTTTTTCTTCGTTTGGCAATCGAGAATTCCTCTGATGTGGTGAATATGCTGCCTTGTTGGAACCGGATCGCAGGCCGGCTGTGTGTGTTTCAATGGATATGCCGCAACCGCCGCCTAACAGCCTGTGGTGAAAATCGAAGATGCCGAAAACCATCCCTCAGGGGCTAAAGCCCGCGTTGATTTTGCGGCACTTACGGCACGACTGAAGTCGTGCCCTTTCAAAGCGCCGCCACGTTCAGAGACTCCCTACCGCTCAATCACCTTGGGAACTTTGAAGAACACCTGGTCAGTTTCCGGCGCCTGCTCAAGGACGGTGGCCCGATTCAGAGACGGCAACGGCGCGTCAGCCCGAAGCGCATCGGCGCCTGTGGCATTGAACAGCCCGCTCACCTGGGCCAGCGGCGCCACTCCGGCTGTATCCAACTCGTTCAGTTCGGCAACGTACTCCAGAATTGCGTTCAGGTCGCGCAGCATCCCCGGAGTCTCCTCCGGCTTCAGCTCAAGATGCGCCAGTTCGGCAACGCGTTTCACCACTTCCACGGTTACTTTGGCAGTCATTCCCTGCTCTTCTCCAGTTTCGGCACCTGGCAGCTCGTTTTACACCCCTGGCCTTGCTCATTCCAAGGGGTTGGTCCGAAGATTAGAGTATAGCCCGTCCTGGGGTTCGAATCCGGGTCACCCATCCACCCATCAGTCGACCGTCAACGTGACATTTACGCTGTGTTGCACTCCGCTTGACGTCACGGTCACAGGAATCGTGTACGTTCCCGCAGGGGTTGCGTTTGCGGTCGATTCTCCGCCAGCACCGCCGCCCGGTCCTCCTCCCGAACCTCCTCCTGAACTTGCGCAACTGGAAACGCTGCCAACTAGAATTGCCAGAACCGCGCCGATCATGAGAGCCCTGCGGCGCTTGCACCACCCCAACGGCAACAATAGAAGGCCGCACACCAGCGGAATTGCTCCCCATCGCATTGGCCCGCTCGAACGAGCGGCCGCCACGGATTGCCCGGTCGCGATCTGGACAGTCACGTTTCCGGTGACTCCCGCATTGAGCGTTTCGGTGGTTGGGTTGAATGCGCACACAGCATTCGCCGGAAGAGTCCCGCACTGGAAGGTTAACGTTCCTTGTGATCCGTTCAGTGGAGCAATCGAAAGCATAAAGTCGGCGGTTTGGCCACTCGAAACGGCTACCGAGGCTGACCCGACCGAACCTAGCGTGAAGTCAAGGCCAGCTCCCGTGAGCGATACGACCGCGCTGGCTGACGCCGTGCTGCTGGTAATGCTGAGGCTTCCGGTTTGCGCACCTGAGTTGGCAGGCGCAAATATCACCCCCACCGTGCAACTCGCTCCCGCCCCCAGAGTCGGCCCACAGGTGTTGTTTGCCAGGCTGAACCCAGTGGTTGTGGCGAACGCCAAGTTGCTGAGGCCAAACGCTGTGGGGTTGGTTACGGTAACAACGATCGCGCTGCTGCTGGTTCCCACTCCCACCTCGTCAAAATTCAAGGTGGCCGGCGTCGCCTGAATTGCTCCCAGCCCCCCGCCGGCGCCGCTGAGCGCCACGCTGGCCGGGGTTGTGATTGTGGCGGAGGTCACCGTCAGCGCCCCGGCAACCGTTCCGCTGGCAGTTGGTTGGAAGACGATGCCCACCGAGCAACTGGCTCCGGAGGCCAGGCTCTGGGGGCAGGTATTCTGCACCATGCTGAACTGGGAACTCACGGTCAGAAGGAGCGAAGCGGCGGCCACGCTCGCGGTATTGCTGACAGTAACCGTTTGTGACGCGCTGGACTGGCCGGGCGCGACAGCCGGAAAGGTCAACTGGGCTGGATTTACTTGCAGACCGGACGCAACCTGCCCCGTGCCGTTCAGCGGCACGGGGACCACTGCGACTCCGAGAGTAGAAGACGAGACGACCAATGTGGCCGCGCTGCCACCACCTACTGCCGGCGTAAAGATGACCTGCACCGTGCAACTGCTCCCGTTGGCCAGCACCGCTCCACAGGTCGTCGTTCCGGTGGTAAAGCTGCCGTCGGCCGGGCCAGTCACCTGGAAGCCTACATTGGCCATGGGAGCGCCGCCGGTGTTGCTGACGGTGAGCGTGGATGGCGCGCTGGCCACGCCCACCTGCTGACTGGCAAAGTTCAAACTCGACGGGTTGACAGACAGCGCGGGCGGCTGGAGGCCGGTTCCGGAAAGTGCGACCGTTTGCGTCCGAATCAGGTCGTAGACCGTGAGTGTGCCTGTTGCGGGGCCTACCAGGGTGGGGGCAAAGACTGCGGAAATGGTGCAGCTTGCGTGCCCAATGAGCTGCGTGCCGCAGGTGTTCGATGTCTGAAAAGCCCCGCTCGCCGAGATCGCAATCGAGGTGAGAATCAAATCTCCGTTGTTGGTCAGACTTACGGTAAGCGGCGCTGAGAGCTGGCCGGTAATGGCTCCGGGAAATGCGAGCGAACTGCTCCCAAGAATATCCGTTGGCGGAGCAGCCCCGGTTCCGGACAACGCCACGGTCTCGGTTGCGACGCCGTCGGTAAGTGTCAGCGTGCCAGCCGCTGGTCCCGATGCGGTGGGTGAAAACTCCAACATCATCTGGCAATCGGTATCCGCCGCCAGGCTGTTGGAGCCGCAGGAGTTGCTGGATATCGAGAAGGGAGCGGTGATGGTCAACGCCGTTATAGGGATGGCCGCGCCGCTGCTGTTGCCTGCCTCCACCTGCAGCGGAGCCGAGGTTGTCCCCACTTCAACCTGCCCAAAACTCACCGATGCCGGGGTCAGGGTCACTGTTCCCGCGGCCTGCCCGGTCCCGCTCAAATCCACCGTCAATTGGCCGCCACTAATATTGGCGGGGATGGTCATTTGTCCGCTGCGGCTACCGGTGGCGGTGGGAGTAAACGTGACTTGAATGGTGCAACTCGCGCTGGCGGCTATGCTTGTGTTCTGGCAATTGTCGGTCTCGCTGAAATCCCCGGTTACGACGATTGCGCCAGGGACCAACGCCAGGCTGCCCGTATTGGTCAGGATCACCGGCAGCGCAGTGCTGTTGGTTCCGAAGACCTGACCGCCAAAGGTGAGGGTCATGGGGGTGACGGAAGCGGTAGTCAAAACCGAGGTGGCCGTCGCCAATGGCGTTTGCCACACGCCCCGCCCGTAGGTGGCCGCCAGAAGCACCTGCGCCGGCGATGAGGCAATGACAGCAACCACCGCCGCCAGTGGCAATCCGGTTCCGAATGCCGACCAGCAGGTAGACGGCGAGCTCGCGCAGTCCGCAATTTCGCGAGTAAAATACACGCCATCGTCGGTCCCAACGTAGACCGTATTGGCGTCCTGCGGGTCGACCACCACGCTGCTGGCGGGAGTCCAGGGGAGATTGGAATTCAGCGATTGCCAGTGCGCACCTCCGTCGGTTGAGCCGTACACAACTCGGACTTCCTGCAGTGGGTTCTCCTCACCCTCCACGGTGACATAAAGCGTTTGACCCGTTGCATCATGGGGATCGACGAAAATGCTTGAAATGTCAAAGCCGTATGCGTTCATCCCGATGCTGTCGTTGGTCACTGGATTCAGGGTGAGGTCTTGCCACACCGGCATTGAATTTCCGGCCGGATTCACGGTCGCGCTCAAGATATGCCCGGGGAGCTGATTTCCCCCGTTGGCGTCGCCGAACGTGCCCACGTACACAACCTCGGTGGCCGCGGTTAGAGGGAGCGCAGCTATGGAGCGAATCAGCGCGTCGCCGTTGCATGGACCTGGAGCCGCTTCACTGTCGAGAATTGGGCTGATCGCATTGGCTCCGCCCCAGGCGAGGCCATTGGCCGGCCCACGCCACAGACGGCAGGTGCCGATCAGCAACTGCGTCGTGTCCAGCGGATCAACCAGCAACGGCGCCGGAGTAGACATCGCGTAGCCATCGTCGCCGGTATCCGAATCGGTGACGACTGGGCTGGCTCCGAACGCGGCTGGGGAACAGCCGACAGCCTGCGCGCACAGGTAGATGGAGACTCCTGACTCGGCGTTGACGAACCAATTTGCGTTGTCAGCTGGATCGATCGCTACGGGGCCTCCTTCTCCACCCAGAATCTGCGGCCAGTCCAGCGTGGGCC
>CAYWMR010000454.1:0-4215 GCA_964458965.1 uncultured Occallatibacter sp.
TTCCGAACTTCGGCGGAATATATTCTCCCGGCACGCCGGCCTCTACACTGCTGGGCAAGGCGAAGTTGGGATGGTTGAAGGCGTTGAACATCTGCACGTCGAAGCGCAGCGACGCTTGTTCCCAGATGTGAATACGGCGTGTGATGTAGATGTCGGACCAGGTGAAATGCGGGCCGCGCACCGAGTTGCGGCCGGCGTCGCCGAACTGGCACTGGGCCGGCGTGTCAGAAGTGGCGCCAGTGCAGTCGCCGGAGGTGGGGTCGACGGCCGAGACAAACGCATTTGGATTAAGCCATTGCCTGGTTCCGGCGACGGTGACTCCTGCGACCGGGAATTTTTGATAGAGCGCCTGGCCCGGAACGCGGCTGGCAAACTGCGGGCCATCGGCCTGAAAGACGCCTTTGCCGTTGGCCGAGTAGGGCTGGCTGAGGACTGAGAAAGGAAGCCCGGAATGCAGAAAGGCTGTTTCGGAAATCGACCAGTCGCGGAAGAGAGAGCGCAGCACAAGATTCTTCGATGCAAATGGAATCTGGTAGATGCCATAGGCTGCAAAGTTGTGTCGCACATCGTAGTCGCAGTTGCTGTATTGGCGGCTCAGCTCGCCGGGCAACGGCGTGAGAACACCCTGCGTTGAAAATGGGAGCAAGCCGCCGTTGGAAATTTCGTCCAGGCAGTGACTGAATGTGTAGTTTGCGTTGAGGGTGAAGGAGTGGAGCTGCTGGGTGAGGCTGGTCTGCAGGCCGTTGTAATTGCTGCCGGCGTCGGTTCGGAATTCGTTGACGCTGCCAAAACGCTGGTCGAGGGGTTGCGCGTAGGGGTAAGGCGCAAAGCATCCGGCGCAGACGGTCTGGTAGCCGTTGAGGCCGACCTGAAACGGCTCGTGAAACCCGCGGGTGCCGACGTAACTTACGCGAACGGCCCCATGCGCACCCATTTTTTGCTCAATGCCGACGTTGTACTGGTAGTAATACGGCGTTTTCACCGTGCCGGTGGGAAAGGTATTGAGGCTGACGGCGAGGGGGCAGGTCGGCGAGCCAGAGACGAATCCCGCGCAGGACGACGCCCCGGCTTTGAAGAGCGACTGAAACTGGCGGTTGGCAGCGACGGTTGCGTCGGCCGCGCTATTGGGAACGCCGGGCGCGATGGCATAGCCGCCTACCTGCCCGCCGATTCCCCCGACGAAGGTCGGCGCGTATGGCGCGTTGGTGGCTCCGAGATCGGCAATCTGGGCGGGAATGACGTCGTTGAAGACACCGAAGCCGAGATGGACCACGGTTCCCTCCCTGATCTGGTAGGCAAGGGAGGCGCGAGGTTGCCAAACTAGCAGAGGCGTGGAGGGAAACAGAGTGCTCACCCCGGCGAGAATGGCCTGGTTAAGCGGCTGCTCGATGCCGTGCGAAAGATCGAGGAACGATCCGGCGGGACGCGCGAAGAGGTGTTGCTGATTTATGGGATCAGTATTCCAGGTCGTCCTCACGCCTGCGATGAGCGTGGTTTTGGGCGTGGGCTTGTAGGTGTCCATCGCGTAGAGGTCGATATTGCCGAGGGTTATCCTCTCTTTGAACGAGATGGGGAAGGTCCGGCTTTCTGAGTAAGCCCAGCCGTAGGTGAACTCGGCAAGATCGTTGTAGAGGGCGGTGGGCACGCTGCCATCGCCCAGATCGTAATCGCTCACGTCGACGCGGCGCGTGTTGATGCCAAAGCGGTATTCCTGCTTGCCGCGAATCCAGTCCAGGTTGTCGTTGATCTGCCATTGCGTGACTTTGCGGCCCTGGGGGGCGGTGTTGTCAACGCCGCCGATGGTGGTAAAAGGAGCTTGATTGCTGCCCGCGGCGAGCACGATAGGGAAAGCCTGCTGCACCTGCGCGAAGTTGTTGGGCTCAAAGATGCTGCTGTACCAGCTTGCGCCGGGATTGAACTGGTTGACGAGATTGGGGCCGAAGATGTGTGTGAATCCCGCGACCAGGGTGCGCTGCGGCTGTGGAGAGTATGAATTGAAAATGGAATTGATGGGATCGGTATACGCGGCCTGCAGTCCAGTGTCCGATTGAAAGCGATACCAGGCCGAGTTGTTGGCATTGAGGGTGTTGTCGATTTTGACCACCAACAGGTTTTCGTGGTCGCTGTTTTCGAGCGACTCTTCGCGCCGGTTGGCGCAGCCCAGGCCGTTGGCAAGGGGGCAAGTATTGACCGAGATGGGAGTTCCCGCTGTGTTGGTATAGAGGGCGAACATCCGCTGGTAGAAAGGCACCTCGTCAGGCTCGGGGGGCAGCGCGGTTCCGGTGATGGGATCCACGCCGCCGATGGGGAGTTGGCTGAGCACGTACTGCTGGTAGGCTAGCGACGGCACCACGGCCTGGCTCACGATCGGAAGCGCAATGCGGACGCCCTCATACGCTGTAAAGAAGAAGAGCTTATCTTTCCGGATGGGTCCACCGACGGCGCCGCCAAAGTGGTTCACATTGGAGCGCGGCTTGGGTGTGATGTTGCCCGGCGTGTCGTTGGCATGGAGAAAGTAATCTTCCGCGCTGAAGAGGGAGCCGTCCCACAGCTCGTAGGCGTCGCCGTGAAATCTGTTGGTTCCGGACTTGGTGAAGTAGTTTACCTGCGACGCGCCGTAGCGCCCTTGATCGACAGAGTAGGAGTTGGTGTTGACCGTCGCTTGCTCGACAGCATCGAGACCGATGACAAGGTTGGTGGAGAGGCCGATGTTGAGGCCCAGCCATGGATCGTTCGAATCGAAACCATCGAGAATATACCCGTTCGAGGTAGCGGGAAGGCCGTTGTACTCGACGTTGCCGTAGCCGCCGGGGCTCTTGTTGTCGTTCGACGATCCGGCGGTATTCATCAGCGCGCCAGGTGCAAACTGGGCGACGAATGTAAGGTCCGAGCCGGCGTTGGGCAGGTTGACGATGGCCTTCGATTCGATTGTGGTTGTGGTGTTGGGATTCTCAAGACTGAGCAGCGTTTGCTGTGCGGTTACCTCGACGGTCTGCGAAGTTGCGGATACAGAGAGATTGAAGGTCAGCGTGGCAGTGCGGCCAACTTCGACGGCAATGGGCTGCGACTTCTGTTCCGCAAATCCCGTGGCGCGCACGGAGACGGTATAGGTACCCGGATTGACCTGCGAGAAGAGAAAACGGCCATCCTGGTTGGTCTCGACGGTGCGGACGGCCCTGGTGTCGACTTCCGTGGCCGTGATGACTGCGCCAGGCAGGGCGGCGCCTGTCGAGTCGAGCACCGTGCCGGAAATAGCGCTCGATGTCCCGCTTTGCGCCGCGCATAACTCAATATTAACTATGGTTAATATTAGAAACCAGGCAGAAAAACATCTTGTCGTGCGGTTGGGTATCATAACTAACCTCCGTGGGGAAACGAGCGGCGAGTTACCCGCGAAACATCAGCACCAGGAACCACGCATTCAGCCCCGCGATAAGCGCGGCCGTAAACCACGCCAACGCTTGCAGCCAGCGTCCGTTCACAAACTCGCCCATCTTCTTGCGGCTTCCGGTAAATATCACCAGCGGAATCACGGCAAAGCTCAATTGCAGCGAGAGAATCACCTGGCTCAGCAGCAGCAGTTTCTCCGTCCCGCGCTCGCCGGTAATGGCAACCACAATGATGGTTGGAATGATGGCAATGGATCGCGTAATCATTCGCCGCAACCACGGGGCCACCCGGATGTGTACGAACCCCTCCATCACCACCTGCCCGGCCAGTGTGCCCGTGATCGACGAGTTCTGTCCGCTTGCAAGCAGCGCAATTGCAAACACTGTGCTTGCCCCGGCCGCGCCCACCAGCGGGCTGAGCAGCTTGTATGCGTCCTGGATGGCCGCAACCTCAAAGTGTCCGCTGCGATTGAACACCGCCGCCGCCATAATCAGAATGGCCGCGTTTACAAACAGCGCCACCGTCAGCGCCAGCGCCGAGTCCACATTGGCCATGAAGATGGCTTCGCGCTTGCCCTTGGGCGTGCGCTTGTAGTTGCGGCTCTGCACAATCGACGAGTGCAGATAGAGATTGTGCGGCATCACCGTCGCGCCCAGCATGCCGATGGCGATGTAGAGCATGTCGGGATTGGTGATGATCGAGGGTGAAGGAATGACAAGATTCCGCAACGCGGGCCAGTATTCCGGCTTGGAGAGAAACATCTGCACGCCGAACATCGCGATAATGGTGCCGATTAGCGCGATCACCAGCGCTTCCACGTAGCGG
>CAYWMR010000455.1:0-4214 GCA_964458965.1 uncultured Occallatibacter sp.
AACAGCGTCAAGGTCCTCAGCTGGTACGACAACGAGTGGGGCTATTCCAACCGCGTAGTCGACCTCATCGGCTTCCTGGAAAGCAAGGGCCTGTAAAGACAGTAATTAGTGGCTAGTGGTCAGTGGTCAGTTACTTGGTGCTGACCACTGACCTCTAACTCCGCATCGTCTACTGCTCACTATTCACTGTCTACTGTGCACTGTTTCACTCGTTCACTTTTTCACTCTTTCACTGTTCTCCGTTATGCGCCAAAACATCAGCGGCGGTTCTCCCTACGAGCCAATCATCGGCTTCTCCCGCGCCGTGCGTGTCGGGCAAAACGTTCACTTGGCTGGCACCGGACCGGTCGGCGCGGAGCAAGAAGACGCCGCAGGCCAAACCCGCCAAATCTTCGCCATCGCCGAGAAGGCCCTGGCCGAAGCCGGCGCGACCTTTGCAGACGTCGTGCGCACCCGCATGTATCTAACCCACACCGAAGACTGGGAAGCCGTAGGCCGCGTTCACGGCGACTTCTTTTCGAACATCCGCCCAGCAGCAACCATGGTGGTGGTAGCCGCGCTCCTCAACCCAGCCTGGCGCATCGAAATCGAAATGGACGCCGTAATTCCCGAAACCAAGTAACGTGTTCGGCACCGCCAACTGTGAACTAAGAACTAAGAACTGTGAACTGACTTTTGAAGGAAGACACCATGCCCAAGCTCTCCATTCGCGACATCGATCTGAACAACAAGCGCGTCTTCATCCGCGTCGACTTCAACGTCCCCCTCACCGAAGACGGCAAGGAAATCACCGACGACACCCGCATCGTGGCCACGCTGCCCACCATCGTCTACGCCATCAAGCACAATGCCAAGGTCATTCTGGCATCGCATCTCGGCCGTCCCAAGGGAAAGCCGAACCCAAAGTACTCCCTCCGCCCGGTTGTCGACCGTCTCCGCGAGCTGCTCGACAAGGAAATCGGCTCGTTCGAAAACGTGGCCTTCTCTCCGGACTGCGTCGGCGAAATCGCCTACGAAATGGCGACCAAGCTGGAATGCTGCCAGGTCCTCCTGCTTGAAAACCTCCGCTTCCACGCCGAAGAAGAAGCCAACGATCCGGCGTTCTCCAAAGCCCTCGCCGCGCTCGCCGACGTCTACGTCAACGACGCATTCGGCTCCGCCCATCGCGCCCACGCCTCCACTGAAGGCATCACCCACTTCCTCAAGCCAGCCGTTGCCGGCCTTCTCATGGAAAAGGAAATCACCTATCTCGGCAAGGCCCTCGAAGCCCCTGAAAAGCCTTTTGTCGCCATCATCGGCGGCTCCAAAATCTCCGGCAAGATCGACGTCATCGATAACCTGCTCGACAAGGTCGACACGCTCGTCATCGTAGGCGGCATGGCCTACACCTTCCAGCGCGCGCTTGGCGTCACCACCGGCAAGTCGCTCGTCGAAGAGGACAAAATCGACATGGCCAAGGCGGCGCTCGACAAGGCCAAAGCCAAGGGCGTCAATCTCCTCCTGCCCGTTGACAACATCCTCGCGGACGCCTTCTCGCCCGACGCCAAAACCCAGCCCTGGGACACATCCGTCAACTTCCCCCCAGACTGGCAAGGCCTCGACATCGGACCCAAATCCATCCTGGCCATTGAAGCCGTGGTTGCCACTGCCAAGACCATCGTCTGGAACGGCCCCGCCGGCGTCTTCGAATTCCCCAAATTCGCCGTAGGAACCAACGCCATAGCCCACGCCGTGGCCGCCAACCGGGGAGCCATCAGCATCATTGGTGGCGGCGACTCAGTAAGCGCCATCAACCAGGCCGGCGTAGCCGACCAGATCACCCACATCAGCACCGGCGGCGGCGCCAGTCTCGAGTTCTTAGAAGGCAAAAAGCTCCCCGGCGTCGAAGCGCTCACAGACAAGTAGCAGAAAGCTCTGTGCCCCATTCATCGCGCAGTTTCATCGCGCGATGAGTGGGATCCGAGCAAAGTCGCCCCACCGAATCACGGTTTTCCGTCACCGCTCCTCTCGCAAGTACTTCATTTCTAAATCACTTCGTTGGCTCAATAAATTCAGCCTCCAGCATTGTTAAAATGGCTAGCGATCCAGAATAGGCGGAAAGCTCCTATGCGTCTATTGCCGGCAGCAGTATTGAGTATCGCCGCGTATTTCTTTGCAGTATCGGGCACCAATAGCACAGCCAGAGTTTGCCGCCCCTGCCCACACCTCCGGCCAGCAAGGTTCCCAAGCCAACCGGCCCCGCAGGCAATCTCAAAGTCCTCAACTGGGCAGGCTTCCGCGCCTCCCTCACCTACACCTTCGACGACTCAATCCAATCGCAAATCGACAACTACCCGAAGCTCCAGGCCACCGGCGTCCACATGACCTTCTTCCTCGTCGGCGCAAGTGACGGCAACTCGCCCGTGTGGGCCCAGGCTGCCAAAGACGGGCACGAGCTAGGCAATCACACAGAACATCATTGTCATGCCAACGGCGCCGGGTGGGGGGGGACCGTATGCAGGCAGCCTTGAGGCCGAATACGATCTCTGCACCGATCACATCGTCCAAACATACGGGGTGAGCAACGTGTGGACCACCGCCTCGCCCTATGGCGACAGGGGATTCGACAACGTCGCAAAGACGCGGTTCTTTCTCATCTGAAATGGAACGATGGCGGCTATTATGAAGTTGCCCTCGATCCTGGGTCTCTCACCATCTCGAAATAGGCAAATAGGCGTGCGGCGCACCGGCGATCGACGACGCATGTTCGTCGTCGAAGAAGCCTTGATATTGGCATTTTAGGTTCGTTCCAATATTCCCGCACCGAATCGGAAGAAACTCGAAGAAACCATTACCACTTGCGAATCCAGCGGTGATACTCTGCTGGTGGGGAAGACCCTTGCGCTTTATCCTGACGGGGTGGGGTAGGCGTGAGTGTACTTGAGGGAGCCGATCGGGGACCCCGCCTTTCGGGGCCGCGATCCCGGGTATTCCTGATATGGTGTGTCTACCGCTCCGCTGAGCTTTAGCGCTACCCCGCATTTGTGGTCGCCGCAGAAATTGTGAGATATGGGTTGAGCCATGGACATTGAGATCGGAATTGTCGGCAAGCCAAAGAAGTGGGTCTTGAATCAGTCCCGCATACGTATTGGACGGGACCCGAAGTGCGAAGTCAACCTGCCCGGAAAGCAGTTTCCCACCGTGTCCGGCGAACATCTGGTGCTCGATATTGCGCTTGGCATGGTCAGGGTGTCGAGCCTCAGCGATTCCGGCAGCGAGACCTATCTGAACGACCGGCTGGCTAGCCCTGGGACCGTAGTCCGGTCTGGCGACGTGGTCCGTTTGGGCGTGGGTGGGCCGGAATTGAATATTCGGCTGCTTGAACCAGAGGCCGAGCAGTCATCGGGTTACGAGCCCACGCGGGTAATCAATCAGGAACCTCGTGATTTCGCTGGGCCGGGAGCCACAACAGTAAGTCCGGCGCCGTTTCCCTCGATGGGTTCTCCGAGGAAGCATGGATATGGAGCGGAATCGACTCCGATTCCACCACCGTCGATTCGCCCTGGAGCTTCCAATCCAACGCCGGGACCAAGATGGGCGGATTTTGGGACAGGTTCGAGTAGTGTCTCCACAGGACTAGGATCCGGACGCGGCCCGGAAACTTCCATCATGCCCGGACCTGAACGCGGGCCGGCCACAACGATCATGTCGAGTCCGATTGCGCCTGGGCCGTCGCGAGGGCCGGTAGCAGGGCTTGGAGCGGGACTTGGAGCGGGAACTAATTCTGGAACCGGAACGGGAGCGGACAACGTGACTACACGCGAAATGGAAAGCAAATTGAGAGTTGTGCAGGTGATCCTGGCCGTCAACATTGTACTTTTGTTGGGACTGTTCGGTTGGCTCTATCAGATAAACCACGTACTTGGCCAGACTCGTGACGAGGTGCGAGAGATGCACGGGCAGGCCCAGGACGCGATGAAAGATTTGACGCCCCAGCTGGACGCAAGAATGGGTGTGTTCGAAAGGCGCATGGACAGCATGGATACAAAGATGCAGGCCGCCGAAGACCACATGGTGAACCGCATGAATACCGAGATCCCCGCGATGCTGGATAAATACATCGACAAGAAACTCGCGGAGAAGATGGTAAAGCCCTAGCCCGCATTTCTCACAGCAGGGGGAAAACATAGAAATCGTGGCTTGGCGGCCTCGCCGGAGGGTCTGGAGACCCTCCG
>CAYWMR010000456.1:0-4210 GCA_964458965.1 uncultured Occallatibacter sp.
GGAACAAGTCCATCCTCCGCGCCGATTTCCTCATCGACGACCTGCCCCGCAACCTGCTCCGCTTTGAAGGTCAGGGCATCCTCTACACCGCGCCCCACAACCTAACCGCAACAGGGTTCGTCCGCGTAGATAACTGGCCTCAGGTAGCCGAGTACTTCGCCACGCAGTCAGGCTAAGTCTGGGCCAGTTCATCAAGCCGCATCCGCGCCGGACGGTCCTTTTCCAGCGCATCCCGACTCACTCCTCGCGCAGCAGCGTCAAAGGATTGACTGACAGCGCCCGCTGAGCCGGAATCCATGTAGCCAGCAGCCCCAGCAGCACCATCGCAATAACCACCCCGCCCAACACCAGCGGGTCGCGCGGCGTGGCCTGATACACAATGAATGCCAGCACACGCGAAGCCAAAAGCCCCAGCAGCAATCCCACGCCCGAGCCAAGCGCAAGCAGCTTCAACGGCCGGCCCAACGCTGCCCGCAACACCTCTCTCCGCTGCGCGCCCAGGGCAATGCGGATGCCCAATTCGCGCAGCCGCTTGCTCACCGTGTACGCAGCCATTCCAAAGATGCCGGTAATCGACAGCATGCCGCCCAGAATCCCCAGCACGCCCAGCGCAATCGTGGCCATACGCGGGCCAAACAGCAGGGTGGCCATCGGCCCGTCCCTCGGTTCGATCAGAACAGGCAGCCCTGCGTCGAGCTTCCGCAAAGCGCCGCGGATCGCCGCCCCAAGAAGCTGGGGATCGCGGGATGAACGCACGACAAGCTGCGTCGACCGCGATGGCGATTGCAGGATCGGCAGGAACATCACCGCCTGCGGATCTTCGGTCAGGCTCTCGTACTTGCCGTCCTCGGCAATGCCCACGATTTGGATACGCGTTCCGTCCTTCAGCTTGTAGAAGCGCCCCATCGCCGCGCCTGTCGATCCAAAGAGCCTGCGCGCGAACTCCCCATTCACAACGCCAACGCGCGGTGAGTTTTTATCGTCCTGCCACGTGAAGGTTCTCCCGGAAAGCAGCGCGGTGCCGGCAGCCCGAAAGTATTCAGGAGATATGTTGAATACCGGAGCGTTGAATACCGCATTGGAAGGCTTCAGATCCGTTGTTTTGTCGGTGAACACATTGGAGTTGCCTCCGCCGTCTCCCATTGGCAGGCCGTCGGCCAGGCCCACCGACTCGACGCCCGGAAGCGATTGCAGAGCCTGGATCATCTGCTTTTGCATCGCGGGAACTCGATCCGGACTGTAGTCGGCCATGCCCAGGTCAAGTTCCGCCAGCAAGGTATTTCGTACTTCAAATCCGAAGTTGGCATGCAACGAGCGCATCAGCCCGCGCACGGCGACCATGGAAGAAGTAACCAATACCGCGCAGATGGCAATCTGCACCACAAGCAAAACGTCGCGGAGGAGCATGCGCCGTCCCGCTCTCGAGTTCGATCCCGCTTTGACCACCTCGTATGGATTGGTGGCGAGCACCTGCCGCACGGGAACCGCGCCAAACAGCAGCCCGCTCACAAGGGCCAGCAGCAGCGCGACCACGTATACCGTTGCATCGGGATTCACGCCGATATGGATGGGCCACCTGGGAAAGGGCCGCCATGCGCTCATTGCCCGCAGCAGCACCACGCTGGCGACTAGTCCCGCAGCGCCTCCAACAAGCGAAATCAGCAGAGCCTCCGAAAACAGCCCGCGCAGAATGCGCTTGCGGCTCGATCCCAGCGCCAGGCGCAAGGCAACCTCGCGTGAGCGGTCAGCCGCGCGTGCCGCAAACAGGCTGCCCAGGTTGGCGCAAGCGGCCAGCAGAATCAACCCCGCCAGCAGCATGAGCCCGGCCATGAACGCCCGCACCGGGCGGCCAAGGTAGTCTCCATAGAGATTTGGCCGAACCAGCGCGAAGGTCATTTTGCGCTCAACCGCCGGATAGGCCTTTTCCAGCTGCGCCCCAATCGAGTTCAGATCGCCGACGGCTTGCACAGTACTCACGCCCGGTTTCAAATGCCCCATCAGTTCAAACACCCAGTGGGAATCCCGCGCATTGAGGTCATCCGCACCGCCTCCCAAAAGCGGATGCTCCACGATCGGAATGAATATCTCGGGGTTGAAAAACAACAGCGTGCCATTGAAGTCCCGCGGCGCCACACCAAGAATGGTGAAAGGATGCTTGTTGAGCCGGACAGCGCGCCCCACCACACCAGCGTCGTCGTGAAAATGCGTGTGCCAAAAATCGTAGCTCAGCACAATATACGGAGCACTGTTGGGGCCATGCTCATCCGACGCGTGGAAGAATTGCCCCAGGTACGGCCGAAGCCCCAGCGCGTCGAAGTAGTTTCCGCTCATCTCCAGACCCCAGACGCTGCTTGGCTCCTGGCCGGCATCGAGCCCTGCCTGTATGGCGTTATAGGCGATCAGCGACTCGAAGCTGTGGTTGCGGTCGCGCAGATCCACATAGTCGGCATACGACTCATACCCGGAGACCTCGTTTCCATGCTGGAGCGCGTAAAGGCTCTCAGCATGAGGAACATTCAGCGTCCGCAGGACGAACGCATTCATGACACTGAAAACCACGGCATTGGCCCCGATGGCCAAAGCCAGTGTCACAATGGCAGCGAACGTGAATCCCGGCGACTTGCGCAGAGTTCGAACACTTACCCGCATATCCTGTACAACGGTCTCGATGAAATTGCCACCGAGCGCCTCATGGATTTCCTCTTTGTATTTCTCGCGCCCGCCGAACTCAACCCGCGCGCGCCGTTCAGCCTCAGAGCGGATCAGCCCCGAACGCTCCAGATCGTCGGCGCGATGCTCGATGTGACTGCGCAGTTCCTCGTTCATCTCCGTGTTCAGCGTCGATCGCTGAAAGAGAGTCGCGAAACGGAATAAGAGCGAATCGAAAAGCTTCATAACTCCTCCGGTTGATGAAACACCGCGATGACAACTTCAAATGCCCATTTACTCCTCGCGCAGCAGCGTCAAAGGATTGACTGACAGCGCCCGTTGCGCCGGTATCCACGTGGCCAGCAGGCCCAGCAACGACATGGCGAAAACCACGCCAGCCAATACCAGCGGGTCACGCGGTGTGGCCGTATACACGATATGAGCCAGCACACGCGCCGCTAGAATGCCGAGAAACAATCCCGCCGCCGAACCAATCGCCAGCAATTTCAGCGGCCTTCCCAGCGCAGCCCATAGCACTTCCCTGCGCTGCGCGCCCAGCGCGATGCGAATGCCCAACTCGCGCATTCGCTTGCTTACCGAATACGAAGCCAGTCCAAAGATGCCCGTGATCGACAGCATGGCCCCCATCAAGCCCAGCACTCCCAGCGCCACCGTGGCCACATTTGGAGCAAACAGGGCGATATTCATTCCCTGCGTCCACGTCTGAATGTTCAAAGGCAGGCTGGAGTCCAGGTTCCGCAGTGTGCTCCGTATTGCGCCGGCCAATTGCTGCGGATCGCGCTCGGAGCGGACCACCAGGCACATCATGGTGCTGGGCGACTGCAGGAATGGCAGAAACATCGCCGCCTTTGGATCTTCCGTGAACTGATAGTACTTTCCGTCTTCCGCGATACCCACCACTTGCACCCGCGTTCCATCTTCCCTCTTGTAGTAACTGCCCAGCGCCTTTGACTCGGAGCCGAAGATCTTGCGCGCGAACAATGCGTTTACCACCGCCACCCGTGGTGAGTTCGCGTCGTCTTGCCATGAAAAGGTGCGGCCGGCCACCAGCGATGTGCCCGCCGCATGAAAGTATTCGGGAGAGATTTTGAACACCTGGACGTTATCGGCGGCATTCGCTGTTTTTAGATCCGCCGCCTGGTCGGTAAATACATGCTCGGTCGCCCCGCCTCCTCCCAGCGGGATTTGACTGACGAGTCCTACGGACTTTACTCCGGCAATCGCTTCCAGCGAATCAATCATGCGTCTTTGCATCGCCAGCGCCCTGTCGCCGGTGTAACCGGACATGCGAAGAGCGGTATCCACCAGCATTGCGTTCTGCGGATCAAAGCCGAAGTTGGTGTGCATCGAGCGCACCAGCCCGCGAACCGCAACCAGCGAAGAGGTCACCAGCACCGCGCAGATGGCTATCTGCGCCACCAGCAGCACGTCTCGAAGCGTGATTCGGCGTCCTGTATTTCCCGCCACGATGCCGGTCGATCCCGTCTTCACCACCTCGTATGGGTTGGTGTGCAGTATCTGTCTCACTGGCACCGCGCCA
>CAYWMR010000457.1:0-4191 GCA_964458965.1 uncultured Occallatibacter sp.
TTCCGTATCAAGACCGGCCTGTATGACGCGACTCTATCGCGGTTCCAAGGGTGTTGGTACCGAACATCAGGCAGCCACGGGTTCCACATCCGAAGCGTCGATTTCCACTCCCACCGACTGCGCCAGCATGCTCACGGAAAGAACCAGCCGGCACTGGTTCTTTTTGCGGATCAGGACCCCTTCCACGCCTTCAAGGGTTCCGCGCTTGACTCGTACGCGCTGACCGCACTTCAAGAAGGGGTGCGGTTCGATGCGAAACGGCCCGTCAACGGTCCTTCGAATCGCCTGAATCTCGGTTTCAGGAATGACCGCGTCATGATCGCCTTTGCTCAGAATCATATGCACCCCGGGAGTCGTCACAACCTGCGATCGGCGGTTGAGTCCTCCCCGGACGAATAGATAGCAAGGAAACAACGGTAGCGAGAGCATCATTTTTCTGTCTTTCCAGCGCCGTTGTGACTCATAGAGCGGCAGAAACACATCAAAGCCCTTCGCGGCCAGCATCTCTGCCACAGCCTTCTCGTGCTGGTGGCGGGTGTAGAGCGCCCACCATGCCGAATCTTCGCATTTATCCGTGTCGATAGTCGTTGATGTTTGCATCTCGTTCTTCCCTCTCGATCGAGCGGCGTTCGCAGCATGAAGTATGAAAAGGTGTTGTTTTGTAGTTAATCGTGTGTGTCCGTCCTGTGCGTCCCTCTCAAGGCGGGCAAAGCGACTGGATCCGACAGATCTCAGGGTGCTCCGCCAGTGAACGCCCATCCGGATGCACGGTGTCCAGCGCGCACCAATTGCTCCCGGCGTCCAGGATTCTGGATTCGCCCCGCGGATGCGTGGCAAGTGCGAACGAGCGGCTGAAAGTCTTCGATCGGAGAATGTCCATTGATTCTCTTCTCTTGGGCTGAGGCGTGGTCAGGCGCCTTGCAGCAGTGGGGCCCGTGGATGTTGATATGAGGTTTCGAAAGCCGTATCCAGCAGGCAGAACACAAGCACAAAGCTTGGCCACGCTGACGTAACGGAGTCCCTGGAGCTTAGCTGCGGAAACCGGTCCCGGTGTTTACCACTTATAAAACATGCGCAGCTTAGCCGCGAATCGTATATCCCAATTGAATGACACAAGCTTAAACCCAAAACTATGAGTTAGGGTGAAAAATCGTGACCGAGAAGACGCCAAAGGACGACAAACACATAACTCTTATTCGGAAAGTCCTGCCGATTCCTTCAGAAATGTGACTGAAGCTCTAACAAAGTAGTACAGCCGCAGTCAGAGGGAGTCAATTAAAATCGGATGAATCCTAAAAAAGAGTTTCTTTGAATGCGGCAGTAAAAAACGTTTGATCCTATGCATTTTTGATGTCTTCTTTACGCGCAACGGGTGGATCGAATTAGATGTTACAAAAGAGGTGATCTATGTCACTTTAGCTATACCTAACGTAATGCACCAGGCGTTACGTTTGTGTTACTCCGCTCTGCCTTCAGGTTGATTCAGTCCTATTCCTGGTGTTCTGCGTCCTTTCGTCTCCCCTAAATAGAATCGACGAAGAGCTGGGAATTTAAATAGCTCTTTCGTAACATTCTGGATGACTTTCGGGTGAAACCGAGCTACAGGAATGTCACAAACTCTTACCGGCTTGGGCGGGATGCTGAGTGCAGTGCATGGAGCTGTGGGTCGGGCCAGGCCCACGCTCAAAACACTTCGAGCCTGGCTGGACAGGACCTGCCGGGGCCGAAATCCGGGGCTATTGGCAAATTGGAGATGCAGTTTTGCAGCTTCGGATTGCCGCGCTCGATCGCTTTTAACAGCTCCTCACAGCCAAGAGACAGTGTTGTCAATCGTATGGAATTAACGATTCTGAACGGTGCCGAATCAGCCTATCGGTCCCGGAGAGCCGCAAGCCGCGCGAGCCGGAAGTGGGGCGCATTGGCATATCTGCTGCCTGAAGGTGAGGGTTGCAAATCCTTGCAACTTGTTGCAAAGATTTTCAGTCTTGACATTCCTCGAAACCGTACTGATAGGATGTCGTCGAGACGATTTTCCGGGCCCCATTTAGCTGCAGAGCGCTTTCCCAACTCCTCAAACGAAAATCGAATGCCCGCAAGCCCCAATCAGCAAGGAGTGAGAATTGCCATTTTCTGTCAGGACGATCCCAGTGCGAGTACGCGTACCGCTGCTTCTGGTGGTATTTGCCGCGCTGCTGGCTTCCGGTTGCGGCGGTTCTCACTCGACCACGCAGGTTCCGGCCAGTGCCGCCATTGACAGCCAGTCGTACTACGCCGTCCTGCTGACCAACGGTTCCGTGTATTTTGGCAAGCTCGAAGGCTTCGGATCTCCCTGGCCGGTGCTGCACGATGTGTTTTATGTTCAAGCCGGTCCGGTCGACCCCAACACGAAACAGCAGACCGGGATGGTGCTGGTCAAACGCGGCCACGAGTTACATGGCCCCGACCGCATGATCCTGAATGAGAAATCCATTGTATTTGTCGAGCCGGTTGGCGCCGACTCGAGAGTTGCACAGTTGATCAAGCAAGCTGGAAAGTAGATCGGGTTCACCCATCCGATCATTCCCTGTTCGTTCGTAAGTTGATCGCCCCAGTTTGCACGTAAGCCGAAGGTCCCTGTTGGGGAGGGACGTCGAGTTGCCTTTTTGCGCGGCCCTGAACGGGCACGAAGCGGAAAGGACAACGCTCGAAAGCCGGGAAAAGGCATGGAGGCCACATGATCGCGCATCGCTCTCACGCAAAGTCTCGCCGGGTGGGTTGGTTAAACGCCGCATCGATTCTCTTCGCCCTGGCGTGTTTTGCCTCCACTCCCGCATGGTCGCAGTCGTGGACTGGCAGTTCCGACAGCAACTGGTTCAATACGTTGAACTGGACGCCGAATACTTCCCCCAACAGTGGCTCCGCCGTCGTGAATATTCTGAATGCGACGAGCAACCCGGTGCAGCTGAATTCGGGCGCAACTGTCGGCACGCTGACTCTTGGGACCGGGGCTTCGCTGGATATCAACTCCGGGTTGTACGTGGATGGCGGTTCGATCTCCAACGCAGGCTCAATCAATATGTCGGGCTACCTGCAGTTGAACAACGCCATGAGCCTGACAGGAGCTGGAACGCTGACCCTGAGCGGCGGACAAATCGGCTCAAACGGCTCATTCCAAGGGCTGAATAACCAGAGCACCATTCAAGGATATGGTGTGATTGGTTCAAGCAGCCCTACAGACCCATACCTGAACTTGACCAACCACGGAATCATCGATGCTAACACGAGCGGCCAAACGCTCTCCATCCAACCCGATGCCGCAGTCGTCAATAACAACATTCTCGAGGCCACCAATGGCGGCATTCTGAGCCTTGGGAGCAGCATTAATAATGGCGCCGCCGGCAATATCACGGCCAGTGGCGGCACGGTGAACGTCAGCAACACGATTTCCGGCGGCACACTGAACACCTCGAATGGCGGCGTAATGCAGACCGTTGGCACTGCGTATCTGAATGGGAGCTCCGCTCAAGGCGCCATCACACTGAGCGACGGCAGCATCTATACAGCGGGGGCCGGCTCGGGGACCCAGATCTCCGGGACGCTGAACCTTGGGACCACCACGGGGAGCACACTAGCTCTGAGCGGGACATTGGAACTGGTCGGCGCGACCACCCTGTCTGGGCCGGGCGGCATGGTAAACATGACAGGCGGTGCAATCGGCACGAACGGTTCGTTCCAGGTCCTGAACAACTATGTCACCATCCAGGGAAGCGGCACCATTGGTTCCAATAACGTCTACACCGACCCATACCTGACGCTGAACAACTACGCCACCATTGACGCGAACACAAGCGGCCAGACACTCAACATCCTGACCGACGGCGCGGTCACCAATAACAGCGTCCTTGAGGCTACCAACGGCGGCATACTGAACCTGAACCTCGACGGTGGGCTCAACAACCCCATCCTCAATGGCGCCGGCTCCATCACGGCCGGCGCCGGCAGCACGGTGAATGTAACCAACACCCAGATACAGGGCGGCACGCTGACCACGTCCGGCGGCGGCGTAATGCAGACCGTTGGCACGTCTTATCTCAACGGGAGCAGCGCTCAAGGCGCCATCACACTGAGCGACGGCAGCATCTATACAGCGGGGGCCGGCACGTCGACCCAGATCTCCGGGACGCTGAACGTTGGCACCTCGACGGGAAGCAC
>CAYWMR010000458.1:0-4172 GCA_964458965.1 uncultured Occallatibacter sp.
TGTTGCCCTCGTGCATCTCCACGGCCAGCAGGATGGTCTGCTCGCCGCCGATGCGCGCATACTCCGCGGGGTCTTTGTATACCCGCTCCACCGTCGCCAGATCGCCGATGTAAACCGGCTGGCCGGTGGGTGAAACATCTACCATCACCTGGCGAATCTGGTCTTCGGTCTGCAGCCTCCCGCCGGAATTGATCGGCACCTTGCTTTGCCCGGCCGGCACTCGGCCCGCATACTGCGGGGTGTTGCGTCCTTGCAGAGCCTGCATGATTCGCAGCGGGTTCACGGAATACTGCGAGAGCCGCTCCGATGAACTGCTGATATCGATTTCTTCCTTCTGGTCGCCGATGCGCTTGATCTTGGATACTGCGGGAATGGTGCGCAGGCCGGTTTCCACGGTCTGCGCGTAGTCCTTCAGTTCTCTGGGACCATAGTGGCCGCCGTGCACGGCAATCAGCGCCGCGACCGTATCGCCGAAGTCGGAATCGACGATGGGCCCGCGCACGCCCGCCGGCAGTTCGGTGGCCTTCAGTTGTGCCATATCCAGGCGCAGCTTTGACCAGAACTCGTCCGCATCCTTGACTTGCTTGTTCAGCTCGACATTGACGATCACCATGCCGTTGCGAGTTGTGGAGAAGGTTTTGTCACGGCGAACCTCTTCGAACCGGAAGAGGCGCTCCTCGATCTTGCGGGTCACCTGGTCTTCAACTTCAGTGGTGGTAGCGCCAGGAAAGATGGCGGCCACAATGCCGGTGCGGATGGTGATCTTGGGGTCTTCGCGCCGCGGCATGGTCAGCAGCGCATAGAAGCCCGCGACAAAGAGAATCCCCGAGAGAACCAGGGTGACCTGCGGATAGCGCAGAGCTGCTCGAACAGGGTTCACAGGCCGCCTCCGATGATGTGGACCGTTGAGCCTTCGCGCACATTCTGCTGGCCCGCTACTACCACTTGCTCGTCGCCGGCGATGCCGCTGCGGATCTCCACCTCATTTCCAATCACTTCGCCCACTTCAACACGCCGTGCATAAACGCGCTTTTGGGAGGGCGAATACACATACACCTGCGCCACTCCCTGCGGATCGTGCACAATTGCGTCGCCGGGAACGGTCAGCGCGTTTACCATCGCCGGGGAGAATATCCTGGCCTGGCTCACCATCCCCGCCCGCAGCACTCGCTCCGGATTGGGAACCGCTATCTTCACCGCGTAGGTGCGCGAGGCAGGGTCCGCCGCCACTCCTACCGTCTCCACTTTGCCCTCAAACTGCCTGGCATCGAGTGAGGGGATGGTCACCGTGGCGCGTGCGCCTTCATGCACCTTGCCGATCTCGGCCTCCGGAATCGCTACCCGCACCTTGATCGGATTCAGGTCCAGCACGGAGAGTACGGGAGTACCGGTACCAACCGTGTCGCCCACGTCGATTCGCCGCATCCCGACGAAGCCGGAGATCGGCGCCCGCAGCCGCGTATCTCCCAGACGCTTTTCGGCCTCGTGCATCGCGGCAGCCGCCGCACGAGATTGCCCGGTTGCGGCCTCCTTGTCCTCGACACGCGTGCCCTGCCGCGCCATATCGTAGCGCTGCTGTGCCGCCTGATACCCTGCCTCAATCTTCTTGAAGTCGTTGGCGGGCAGGCTCTTGTGGTCATAGAGGAACTTCATGCGGTTGTACTGGTCCTGCCACTGGTCGAAGTCGATGCGCGCCTGCTCCAGTTCCTGCGAACGCGGGCCTTGCTGCGCTTTGCGATCCACCGCCCTCGCCGCATCCGCCTGCGCTTGCGCCGCGTCGTAGGCATTGCGGTAATCGGTTGCGTCCAGCTCCGCCAACACCTGGCCCTTGCTCACCTTCTGGCCTTCTTCAACAAGAACCTTTGCTACCCGTCCGGCGATCTGGAATGCGCCCTGGGCCGTAACGTTGGCCTCAACCGTTCCACCAGCCGCCACGGAAACTTGCTCATGGACGCGATTGGGCACGCGCACCCGCACCGGAACCGGCTGATCGGCTGTTATCGGTGCTTTGCGCCCACAGCCCGTCAGGGACGCAAGGACGACAAGGCACATAACGGAAACGGCAACGGCAGCGCAAACCTTATACCTGAGCCGGCAATCCGGGGACCGTACCCCGCCTATTAACTGCACGGAATCAATGCAGGTTGTTGCATATTTGGCTTTTTTCTGGCGGACTGGACTCGAAGCAGAACCATTTTCCGCAATCTCTGACGCTGGAACACATTTTTCTTGTCTCATGTGTGTTTATCCCTTGACAAGAATAGAATGACACGTCATTCTATTCTTTGCAAGGGAGTGTAAAAAGTGGCCTATCGCAAAACGTCAGCGACGGAAGCCCGTAAAGACGCCCGGCGCAAGCTGATTCTCGACGCCGCTACGCGCCTGTTTGGGAGCTACGGCTACCACGCCACCACTGTGCCCATGATTGTGGCTGAAGCAAATAGTTCAGTTGGAAGCTTTTACGCGCATTTTCGTAACAAAGAAGACATTTTTGCAGCCACTCTGAAGACTCTCGGCGAGAAGGTGACGGAGGTGATGCACCAGGCCAGAACCTCCCAGTCGGATCCGATTGAGGGGATCCGTTGCGCAGTGAAAGCGGTATTTCTCTACCTGGCCCGGAATCCTCAGGAGGCCCGCATTCTGATTGTCGAGTCTTCCGGTCTGAGCCCACGCTTGGAGCAAGTTCGCCGGGAACTGCTCAGTCAGCATGTAGGCCAGGTCCGCCAGACGCTGGAGTCGAATCCGGCCGCCTTCACTGAAATCAATCCTCTGATCGCCGCCCGCTGCCTGGTGGGTGCCGTTTTCGAGTCTCTTTGCAGCTGGTTGGAGCAGAGTTCAATCGATAGGCCGCCAGTTGCGGAAGTTGCACGAGCCGTGGCTGATTACAACACGCGGGCCATACAGTGCTGAGGCGGGAAAACGACTTGCCGCAATCGTAGAATGGGATCGGAGTGTGGCAAAGAAGAAAGACCATGTTCAATGTTCTAACAATTGCGAGAGAGTATGGCAGCGGCGGTTCAGATATCGGACGCAAGGTGGCTGAACTTCTGGGCTGGGAATACCTGGACAAGCAGATCATCGAGCGGGTCGCAACCATGAGTAAGGTAGACCCCTCCTGGGCTGAAAAGGCCGACGAACACGCCATCGCATGGTGGGAACGAGTAATAAAGAGCTTCCGCCAGGGAGTTCCAGAGTCATATACCGGGGGCGCTGAACTCGCGGTGGATCGCGATATAGTGCAGATGTTCACCGCGAACATCATTCAAGAAGCAGCCAAGGTGGGTAATTGCGTCATCATCGGGCGCAGCGCACAGTGCGTTTTACGGCATCATCCCCACGTTCTTCGCATGTTGGTGTATGCGCCGCTCAATGAGAAGATTGCGCGCGTGAAGCTTCGCCATCCGCAGGTGCAGGACGTGCCGGCTCTGCTGCGCCGCATAGACTCCGAGCGCCTCCACTATGCACGGTACTATTACGACTGCGACTCGTCCGATCCCAGGCTCTACCACATCACCATGAACAGCACTCTGGGCATCGATACCTGCGCAAGGATGGTTGCACAGATCATTCGGTCTTCTTAGGCCAATCGAAAGCTGCCGGTGGTCAGTCAACTTCGCCAACCGCTTCGACAGACCAGAATATCCCGGATCTCCTCCGTCAATGGAGGCAAACACCGATTATGGGTACACGATGGCTGATTTTTCTTGGGCAGTAGCTCACTTTAACTCCGTCGTTTGCACAGAGACGTGCCCCATAACCCACACCTTATGGGACGGCCGGATCGCTCAGATCCGGCCGGTTGTTTTGTTGAGGTTAGCGGGTGGGTTTTCGGGCCCCTTTTGTCACAGGGCGATTTTGGCCGGTTCAGGCTGCCTGCGCCGGATGCTTCCGCAGCACACGTTGAACGGTAGCCGTGGAGATGCGGTGGCCCTTGGCGATCTGCCTCAGGCTCTGTCCCTGGCAGCGTTCACGCTGGATAGCGGCATCGTCCAGCTCCAGAGGATTGCGACCGATGTGCCTGCCTTCGAGGCGGGCGCGCCGCATGCCGGCGCGCACCCTTTCGACGATCAGGTTGCGCTCCAGTTCGGCAACCGCGCCGATGATGACCACGATGGCCCGGCCCAGCGGGCCGCCGGTGTCGATATTTTCCCGGAAGCTAATGTACTCGATAT
>CAYWMR010000459.1:0-4170 GCA_964458965.1 uncultured Occallatibacter sp.
GCCGAATTGCAGGAAATTCTGACCATGGGCCAGAGCACCATCTCGACCCAGCTGTCGCTGCTGAAGCAGGCCGGGCTGGTGGAGGACCGCCGCACCGGGAAGAGCAATCTCTACCGCATTAATGCTGACGCCGCCGAGGGAATTCTGGCCGATTTGCTGACCCAGACGCGCCACGAGATTCCCGAAGCCGGTGTGGACCAGGCGGCGATGAGGCGCGTTTTGAGAAAAAGACAAGATAAGATGCGCAGCTTCTTTGACTCGGTGGCAGGCCGCCTGGGCCGCGATTACGTTCCCGGCAAATCGTGGAAGAGCATGGCCGAAGCGCTGTTGCGCCTCATGCCGCCAATGGTCATCGCCGATCTGGGCGCTGGGGAGGGAGCCTTCGCGCTGCTTCTTGCGCAGCGGGCAAAACGAGTCATCGCCGTCGACACCTCAGCAAAGATGATCGAGGTTGGCCGGGATCAGGCCTTCCGGCACGGCATTGAAAACGTGGAATTCCGCCTGGGCGATATGGAAGAGCTGCCCATCGATTCTGAATCGGTGGACATCGTTTTCTTCTCGCAGTCGCTGCATCATACGCTGCATCCGGAGCGCGCGGTGACGGAGGCTGCACGCATTCTGAAGCCCGGGGGCCGCATCGTCATCCTCGACCTGGTGAAACACCGGTTTGAAGAAGCGCGCGAGCTCTACGCGGATGAGTGGCTGGGGTTCAGCGAATCCGAAATCGAGGGCATGCTCGAAAAATCAGCATTCACGAATGTCCAAACCTCGATAGTGCACAAAGAGCCGGAGACGCCGCAGTTTCAGACGCTGCTGGCTGTAGGGAGCAAGGTTGGTTAGGATTTCGACCCGCGTTCCATCGTGACCGCGCGATGCGCCGGAGAATTGCCGGCGCGACGCCCGCCCATTGGAGCGCAACTAAGCAATAATGAGTCCATGACCGGGTTGCAACGGCTCAGATGCGAAGCCTATATCTTCTTCAGGAGACTGCGGGAGATTGGCGCGCCGGCCCTTTTGTTGTGGTTTCTGCTTCGCCTGAAGCGGAGCCTCGGGCTCCCCTGGCCGGAACGTTGCCGGGTGCATCCCCGTCAAGTCATCCACCCTTTCGATGTCAGGTTGGGTGGGAGCAGCGACCTTGACGTGTTTACCCAGATTTTTGTTGAACTGGAGTATTCCTGCCTGCGAGGCCTCAAGAACATCTCGCTGGTGCTCGATCTGGGAGCGAATGTTGGATACTCTTCGGCGTACTTACTGAGCTGCTTTCCAGATTCGCGCGTGCTGGCGGTTGAGCCCGATGACCGAAATGTGGAAGTATGCAGAGCCAATCTCAAGCCATACGGGGACCGGGCGTTGGTTGTGCACGGAGCAGTCTGGTCTGAATGCACCCGCCTTGACGTTTCGAAAGGCACTTACGGTGACGGGCGCGAGTGGGCCACGCAGGTGTTGCAATCGCCCGATGGCTCCGCTGGCGATGTGGAGGGGTGGGATGTGAGCAGTTTGATTGACATGGCAGGGAACGCGAATGTCGACCTGCTGAAGGTAGATATTGAACGAGCCGAATTGGCGGTGTTTGGCGAGACCGCAAAGAAATGGCTGCCTGAGGTACGCAACATCTGTATCGAACTGCACGGGCCTGACTGTGCCGAGGCCTTCTTTAGCGCCCTGGCCGGATTCGATTACGAATTGGCATATTCAGGCGAATTGACAATCTGCAGGAGCCTGCGCGCCAAGACAGATGCGGCGTTAGCCATTTCTGACGGGAGTGAGGCACAAGCTTGCTGAATTCGACACGGGGCGCCGCACTCGCCTTGCACCTCACACCCTTCCATCGCTATCGTTGGGGTTGAGCGTCGCCACTTCTTCGAAAGCCCTTCATGGAAGTCTTAAGACACCTCTTCGAGCAACATTTCCACTCGCCGCCCGATACCGTGCAGCCGCTGCAGGGGCAGCTCGGCGGATCGGGGCGCGCTATCCTCCGTCTGTCTGCAGGCGAGCACACCGCTATCGGCATCCTCCATAGCGTCCACGAAGAAAACGTCGCCTTCCTTGAGTTCTCGCGCCACTTTCGCCGCCACGGACTTCCTGTGCCCGCAATCTACGCCGACGACCTTACCCATGGCGCGTACCTTGAAGAAGACCTGGGCGACACCACGCTTTACGAGTTCCTTTCCGCTAACCGCAAGGGCGAATCCATCTCTGGGCAAGTCGTCGACGCCTATCGTCGCGCTGTCGCCATCCTGCCGCGGTTTCAGGTGGATGCGGGGCGCGATTTGAACTACAAAGTCTGCTATCCCCGGGCAAGCTTCGACCGCCAATCCATTGCGTGGGATCTGAACTACTTCAAGTACTACTTTCTGCGTCTGGCCGGAATCCCCTTCAACGAACAGGCACTGGAAGACGACTTTGGCCGGCTCACACGTTTCCTGCTGACCGCGCCGCACGACTACTTTCTCTATCGCGACTTCCAGTCCCGCAACATCATGATCCGCGACGGCGAGACCTTCTTCCTGGACTACCAGGGCGGGCGCAAAGGCGCGCTGCAATACGACATTGCCTCGCTGCTCTACGACGGCAAAGCCGACCTTCCGCCCGCGCTGCGACAGCAACTGCTGGACCACTATCTCGACTCGCTGGCCGGGCACATAGCGCTCGACCGTGCCACATTCATGGAGCACTTTTATGCCTACGTTTACGTGAGGATCATGCAGGCTCTGGGCGCATACGGCTTCCGCGGGTTCTTCGAGCGCAAGCCGCACTTTCTGCAATCAGTCCCATACGCGCTGAAAAACCTGCGCTGGCTGGCTGAGAACGTCCGCCTGCCCATTGCTCTTCCCGCGCTCGGTCACGCCTTCGAGGCCATGATCGATTCCCCTAGATTCCAAACGATGGCCACGCCCACCCCGACGCTCACTGTGCGCATCTTCAGCTTTTCGTTCCACCGGGAAGCGCCAACGGACCCCTCCGGCAACGGCGGCGGATTTGTGTTCGATGCACGCAGCCTGCCCAACCCTGGGCGCCTGGAGCAGTTCCAGGCGCTGACCGGCAAGGATGCTGCTGTGATCGACTATCTACGACAACAGGAAGCTGTGCACCAGTTCTTCGCTGCTGTTTTGACGCTGGTCGACTCCACCGTGGCAGCTTACCGGCAGCGCGGATTTGAGAACTTGATGGTGAGCTTTGGCTGCACGGGCGGCCAGCACCGCTCCGTTTACCTGGCCGAGCAACTGGTGAATCATCTGCGCGCAGCACAGGGCGTTGAAGTCGTGCTCCGGCACGTGGAGCTTGAAAAGCGCGCGGCTGAACTCGAGAAGCGTACGGCGGAGCAGGCTGCCCAATGAAGGCTATGATCTTTGCCGCTGGCCTGGGCACACGCCTGCGCCCTCTGACAGACGACCGGCCCAAAGCACTGGTTGAGGTGGCGGGGCGCACCATGCTGGAGTTGACGCTGAGCCGGCTGCGTGGCTTCGGCGTCGATGAGGTGATTGTGAACACGCACCACTACGGAGAGATGATCGCCGAATACCTCCATGCGCACCGCAACTTCGGCATGTCGATTGTTCTTTCGCACGAGCCGGTGCTGCTGGAGACCGGCGGCGGCCTCAAAAACGCCGCATCGTTCTTTCTTGATTCCGTGGGAGACCGCGGCGCTGATTTCGTGCTTCACAACGTCGATATTCTCTCTACGATCGACGTATGCCAGATGCTTCGCCGGCATGCTGCAACCGGCGCTCTGGCTACCGTTGCCGTGCAACGCCGCGCAAGCTCGCGGCAACTGCTCTTCGACGGCGGCGGGCAGCTCTGCGGGCGTCGAACTGCAAGCGAGACGCAACTTGTTTGCGAAGGCGCGGACGCTCACGAGCTAGCTTTCTGCGGCATTCACGTCGTGTCGACGCGGATCTTCGAGAAGCTGACGGAAGAAGGCGCATTTCCCATCATCGACACCTATCTGCGCCTTGCCGCGCGGGGCGAAAAGATTCTCGCGTTCGAGGGCGGTGATGCGTATTGGCGCGATCTTGGGCGGCCGGAGAGCATTGAGCAGGCCGCGGACGACATTGCTGCTGGGAGATACTCCGCGCCTTGATGCGTTTTTCCCATTGATGTAGAGTGTGCGGCGTGGACCGGGAGGTCCACGCTACAGCCGGCCGGGAGGCTGATTACATGACAGCGTCG
>CAYWMR010000460.1:0-4160 GCA_964458965.1 uncultured Occallatibacter sp.
AGAACAAGGAGATGGCCGGGCTGATCATTCCGGTCGTCATCACGGTTTACGGCGACCGCACGTTCAGCTTTGTGACCAAGACGCCGCCGGCGGCAGTGCTGCTCAAGAAGGCGGCAGGGATCGAGAAGGGGTCGGGCACGCCCAACAAGGAAAAGAAGGGCAAAGTGACCGAGAAGCAGGTGCGCGAGATCGCCACGCAGAAGATGCCGGATTTGAACGCATCGTCTGTGGAGACAGCGATGAAGAGCATCAAGGGAACGGCGCGCTCGATGGGCATCGAAGTCGTCGGGTAAGTTCCCGGATTCCGCAAGACATTGCAACACGAAGGCCCTCCCATACGGGAGGGCCTTCGTGTTTATGGGTGTGTGCGTACCGCGCTGCGCTTGATTCGACTTTACGACAAGCGCGAATCGAGGATTGCGCCCGGTCAGGGCTTGTTGGATGCGGCGGCTTCTGGCTTGATTTGGTCTACTGGAATCTCGAATGCGCCGATCTTGTCGCCGTTCACGTCGTGAATGCCGAGGCGCAGAAAGAAATTGCCCTTCACGGGAATGGCGAATTGCATTTTCGTCAGCAGGCCTGTTGCGAGCAACCTGCGGTATTGATCTGGATTGAGGGCAAATGCGACCGAGCGGAAGATCGAATTCACCTGCTCGTTCTCTTGCGTATACAGGACTGCCGCAATCTCGATCTTGCCGTGGCGCGCGCCGTCTGGCGTCTTATCGAGCAAGATGCTGCCCGCATCGGCATTGAGGACGACCGTGTAAGTACGGAATGGCTTGTGCTGCCAATCGGTCTTCATAAAGTTCTCAGCAGGCAGCGGCGCATCTTTACGAGGCTTCTCCTGACCTGCGTCTGGCTCGATGTGAGCGACAAGCAGCAGTTCAGTGCATGGAATCGCGTCCAGTTCCATGGCTGTCTGGAACGAGGTCTTTGGCGGGATCGGAGCAGCCGGGGCCGCATTTGGAGCAGCGCTAGACCTTGCGTCCGTTGCCTTGGCGAGTTGCGGCGCGGCGGCGCGAGCTTCATTTGCCGATTCCTGTGCTGCGGCTTCTTCCCTTCGCTTCTCATCGGAGGAGGCTTTGGCTTGCGCAACAGGATCGAGGTTGAGCGCGTAGTAGCCCTGCTTGTGCCGCAATGTCACATCGGGCCTGTCTACAAGGACTTTGATGCTTCGGTACTCGCCGTTCCAGTTAGTGTTGGTGGTGGAGTAGACGAGCGTGTAGTAGTTCGAACCGGTGTTCAGCACATCCGTAATTGCCTGCGTCAGGTCGTTGGTTCCGTAATAGGCCTTGCCGCCGGCTTGCTCGGCAACTAGATCCATGTTGGAGTGGTTCTCCAGGTTCAGTAAGCGCCGACCGGAGTCTAATGCTCTGGCGAACGAGCCTAACGGCCCTGGGACGATCTCGGGATTCTCAAGACCGGCAGAGTCCACCACGGAGACCGTCACGCGATTGATGGTCAGAACGTCAGTTAGCGCCTGCGCGTCTCCTTTCTGGGTTCCCGTTACCGGAGCTACTCTAGCGGGGTTTATCGTCATCGGCATGGATGCGGTAAACCAGACCATGTGCTTGCGCCCCGGATATCCAGCAAGATAGCGGGTCAACGTTCGCATCCCCTCCTTGATTGCCTTCTGCCTTGCGCGCAGCAATTCGTCCGGGTTCGCACTTGCGGCCATTACCGAAGGAGGCACTGAATCATTCGGCATGTCCCGCAGGCTGTTCGCTCCGGCAAGCAGCACTTTGGGATCCGAAGTGAATCCCTGGACCAAGCGCAGCGTACGGTCGAATTGGAAGATGGCGATGGGCGGGCCCCCTGGTTGCATGTTCTTTAAATATTTGATGAGGGCAGCACGCCTCTCCATCTGATGTTCAATATCTGTATTCATGGCATCGAGCAGGATCACGATGGGTGAAGTGGTGGAACGCGGCGGCGTGTAATTTGTAAACGTGTTAAGAGGCAGAGTGGTTTCAACCACTGTACCTTCCGTCTCAAGCGCGGGTTTGGGGCGATGCTCTTCGAAGCTGCGAATCGACTGCGGCTCGTGTTCCTCGATCACCTTGAAATCGTCGGCAGTGAGGCCTGTGAGCGGCTGCCCCTTCTTGTCGAGCACCTGCACGTCGACCACAACTTCACGCGCGGCAACCTTGAGCGTCAGCGCAGGAGATTGTTCGCTTGAGAATTGGGCCAGCGATGCATCTGACTGACCAGCGGCAAAGGAATGAAAAGCGAAAAGAAGAAGGAAGAGTCCCGGGAGGAATTTCATGCTACGCATAAACGCACTCCTATAGGCGGCAAAAGGATAGCACAGGTTTGCACCGGAGCGATGGGTGCATAGTCCTCTGAAGAGCAACCGCAGATCCCTCGCGTTGCTCGGGATGACACGGTTCTTCTTGGTGGATTGCTTGCTATCCCACCCATCGCGCGATAAAACTGCACGATGGATGGGGCACCCGCGCGATGCATGGGATGGCACGGTTCATGGGCGAGTGGCGGATACCGGCGTCAACTTGGCAACTTCCGCAAGGGGAAACTCAACTGCGCCAATGCGGCCGGAGTTCAAGTCAAGGATTCCGATGCGGAGGGAGTACTCACCGCTTGCTGGGATGCTGATCTGCTGGTTGAAACTGATGCCGTGACTCATGACGTCGTTATAGCGCGCGGCGGGAATGGCAAACTTGACGCCGTTGATGAGATCGCCAACGAGTGTGCCGTAGGAATCGTAGATATACGCCACAAATTGCAACGCACAGCGATGCACACCATCGGCAGCGGCCGGGCAATCGATGTTGTTGGGAGAGGCCGAATAGCGAACCAGGTATCGCCGGTATGGACCCTTCGCCTTGCTGCTCATTTGGTTGCCGGGTGCGAGGCTGGGTTCGGTCTCCGCTGAGGTTGGGTGAGCCGTGACCTGAAAGGCGATCTGTGCCGGCTCGGGAGCGCCGCGCATCATGGCGGCTTTCATTGCAGTATAGAGCGCAGGCGCGGCGGCGGGCGGAGTGTTTGGCGGCGCGGCAGGCAATGGTGGAAGACTCGCTCTATGTTGCGCGTGCGGATTGTCGACTTGATATTTGTTGCGGTAAAAGAGCGATACGTCTTTGCGCGCAACCTCGACTTTTATGGTGCGTTCCGGGAGTATCCCCTCCGGCACCTTCGATGGCACATAAGTGAGCGTGTAGTAGCTGGAGCCCGCTTCGACAGCCTGTTCCGCGGCTCCGGCAAGATCGTTCGAGTTGAAGAATGCCTTGCCCCCGGTTCTGTCCGCCATAGACTGCATATTGCTTGTAAGACCGCCGAGTGCAGCAAGAAAGCCGTCGCCCCCTCCTATTACATCATCATTCGGATTTTTCTTGAGTACCCTATATACATTGCCCGGTTTGTGCGATGCACCAGCCTTGATCGAGTCTTTGTAAACCTGAATGGGATCGGTCGTGTCGTCGACCGACGCATCCAGAGATTGATCGGTCCTAAGCCCGGCGTCGTCGATGGGATAGACTGCGACTCTGTTGGAACCGAGCAGATTCCCTGCTTCTTCGCTGCGGGCGGCAAGGGCGGGATTCATCGAGAGCATACTCGAAACGATCCCCGATGGGAGGAAACTTTCAGAAAACCAGATGAGATTTTTGCGGCCCGGCAGAGCGGCGAGATTGTGCGCAAGCTCAATTACCGCTCGTAGAGTAATGGCTTTGCGCTGAGAGGGTGGCACGCTCAAAGCTTCACTTGCCAACTGCTTGAGAGCGGGGCTTTCAATTTGCCAAGTGGATACTTTGTGGGCCGCTTTTTGAAGTACTTCTTCAGTCGAAGCGGCTGGAGGCTTTCCGTCATTTGCTGCTGAGTTATCTGCCGACGGAGAGGGAACAAGCGCCGCCTGCTCTTCGCCCGCGATTGCAGCGCGAAGCCTTGCCGCATCGGAAGTGAATCCCTGCAATAGATGCAAACGATCGCCAATGCCGAAGATGGCCACCTGGGTTCCGGGGCGCATGTGTGCCAGAAACTTGACCACTTGTTGCGATAGGTAGAGATAATCACCTATTTCCGTATTGAGATAGTCGATAAGCACAACGTTGAGCGGACCGGTGTGCGGCACCGGTGTGCGGTTGGTGTATGTGCCCGGGTCGAGCTTTGGCATTGGAGCGCTTGGGGGCGGTTCGGTGTCAGCG
>CAYWMR010000461.1:0-4158 GCA_964458965.1 uncultured Occallatibacter sp.
TCCCGGAGGGAGGGAACGAGAATAGCCCCGGATGGAGCGTAGCGCAATCCGGGGAGGCGTCCCGATCGTGTTTTCGCGTCCCGTAGGGCCGCGGCGAGCCTCTACCTTCCCGCTTGACCACGTTCATGCGATTGCCCTGCTTGAGACCAAAAGTGCCGAAGATCAATGCCAAACGGCCAGCAGAGCGCCGATACCGCCAAGGCCAATTAGCCAATACCCAGAGTTGATGGCGAAGAGCTTGAACGGACGACCTTCGTAGATGCCTTGGGGAAAGGCCGGTGATGCGAGGAATCCGAGCCAGCAGAGGAAGCCGATAAAGATGCCCCAGCACCACGTAGTCGCACCCGCCCATTGAACAATATGCGCCAGCACGAGCGCCGCAAGCAGGTCTCCGATAAAGGACGAAATCATGCCGGGGAGCATGCGCTTCTTGCTGGCCTCGTCCATTTTCAGGTTGACCGCGGCCGCCCAGGGCTTGGAGAACAGGACTGGGGAGTACCAGATCGCTCCGAGGAACCAGAGAATCAGGGCTGAAACCAGAATGGCATAGTGATTCAAGTGCAGATGATGCATCGAGAAGCCTCCAGAAACGACGAGATTTCATCTACTTTTGGCCGGTGCGGCAGGGATACGGAGTTGGAATCGAAGGCCGGCCTGAAAGGAGATGTGCAGTTGACTGTGCGGCAGACGGCAACGCCATGTCAAGCCAAATTGCAGAGAATCGCTTCCGCGGAGGCTACCGCCGCTTCAGCGCTTCCAGCTCATCGAGCGTGCGCGGCCAGTCGGACCCCAGCAGGCGCGAAAGGCTGCGGTCGGCCAGAACCTTCCCGCCGGTCTGGCAATGCGCGCAGTAGTTGGTCTCGTTGTCAGCGTAGCGAATGCGCTGGACCTTCTGTCCGCAGCGCGGGCAGGGCTGATCGAACTTGCCGTGTACGGCAAACTCGGGACGAAAGGCGGTCACCTTTTCCGGGAACGACTTGCCGGCCTCAGCGCGAAGCCGGTCGATCCAGAGAGTAAGAGTGGAGCGAGTAGCCGCGAACAACCGCTCCCATTCTTCCGGCTTCAGCTTGTGGGTCAGCGTTATGGGCGAGAGCTGCGCCGCGTGCAAAATCTCGTCCGAATACGCATTGCCGACGCCGCTTATCAATCTAGGGTCGGTGAGCGCACGCTTCAGTGTGCGGTTCTCGGCCGCGAGTGCCGCGCGGAAGCCGTCGATGTCTGTTGAGAAGATCTCCACGCCGCAAGGGTCGATCGACCGCAGCCCATCCTCCCCGCGCAGAACGTAAAGCGATGCGCGGCGCTTGCTTCCGGCCTCAGTCAGGGTGAGCGAGCCGGAAGGGAAATCGAAGGCGGCAAGTGCATTCCGGCCGGCCAGCTTTGCGCTCGGCGGCTTCCAGTGCAGCCGCCCCGCAATCATCAGATGAAGCACCAGCCAGATAAGCCCGGGGTCCCCAACGACGGGTCCTGGTCGTTGGGGTGGCAGATCTCCCTCAACGCCAATGGCAATGCGTTTCCCGACACGCCGAATCCCTTGCACGATGCGGCCTTCGACGGCTGCGAGCGGCGGATCGACGGTCCGCAACAGAAACACGCTAGCCAGGCGCACACGCTCCAGCGGCTGCTGAAGGATTCGAGCTTCGAGCGCAGTGATGTAAGCGGCGATGTCAGGAAGTTCCGGCATTGTTTGCAGACTTCAGCGTGGATGGCAGTTGCCCAATGGGAATTTACCGTTGATCAGCCGGACGTTCTCCATCCCGTTCTAAAGCCGAGCGCCTTATTAAGCGCAAACGGCCCGCAACTTAGCGCACCGACGGTTTGGCAAACATCGGGAACCTTCCGATTCGCCCGCTGCACAGATGGCCTCGATACCTCGGTTGTCACGACGGTTCTGTTTGCCGGTTCAGCGAGCGCATATGCAATCAGGAACGGATCGCGCCCGATCTTCTCAACTTCGTCGTCGTGAAGGTCGGGCGCATAGCCCGTGGAAACGACGAATTGCAAAAGGGCAACATCGACGGCTTCATCGAGCAGTAAGGCGGCCTCTATCTCATCGGTACAAATCCAATCGAGTAGCGGATCCTTGTCCTTTCGCCCGGCCTTTATCTCTTCCATGATTTCGCGAGGAATCTTCAACTGGTTTGAAGTGGCCTGGTAATGGACCCAACTCCAAAACTCAGGAATCTGATCGATCGGGTAATAAGTACTGTTAGCGGTGATGAGCACGTTTGCATCAAGGAGGTAGAGCACTTATTGGCCACCCCGCATTCCGGCCATGTAGACCAAAGGGTCCACATTGCGAGGCTTAACTCCGAGTACCAGTCCAGCTTTCGTATGTGTGAGAAATCCTTCCGCGAGCGAATTCTTCACGAGGTCCAAAAGGGCATGCCCGAGCCTGTGCCGCTTCACGACGTAGTAGCTTGGGCCACCTTCGTTCTTGTCCTTGGTCGCTGGCTGTGCTCGCGCTGCAATCCACTCATCTTCGTAGTGCTTGTCCAGCTCTCGCCATCTGGCATGGGTGATGATGTTCACGAGCAGCAGCTTGTAAGCGACCATCGCACGGCTAATTTTGCGCTTGCTAGCGAATTGAGCTACCGCTCCAATAGTCTCCTGAAGCGAAGCGCGATGCAGAAAGTACAACTGATTCATCTCGTGCGCGGGAAATAGGATTTCTCCCGCGACACTGTTGCAATAAGTCTCGAGTTGCGTGTCGGGGCTTCCGCCGCTCACTCCGGTAGCCCCGAGCCATAAATGCGCAAGTTCGTGAAGCGTTGTGAAGGCCCACGCTACAGGAGCGTCTTGATCGTTGACGACAATAAACGGTGCAACGGGATCAGCAATGGCGTATCCCCTGAAAACGGCGCTAGGGATGTTTGTGTGATGGCTGCCCAGATTCCCAAGCAGCAACACGAACGCACCCGACGCCTCAACCTTTTCGCGCAGGTAACTGAACGCGGCTTGTACAGTTGCTTGTTGCCTGAACTCAGCGAGCGAAAATCCGACCCTGTCTGATATTCGGTGCGCCAGTTCTACGGCCGGTAGTTCCATCGTCACCGATGCGACGTAATCAATTCTCCTGGGCTCAGCCTGTGCGAGCAGATCTTCGACGATGTCTTGCCGTCCGCGAATATCGCGGATGAGGGCATCAAGCGTAGGGTCATACTCCGGGGGATTTACACCGGGCGCCCTTCGAAAATCTTGGCCTCTGTCTCCTAAACGGGGCGGCTCACTGAGATAGAAAACGAGCAGAGAGCGATGATATACCCTCGCCATCTTTAGCAGAACGCTTCGCGACGGCTCCTCCTTCCCCGCCTCCATTGCTTCCAGGCGTTCTGCCGCTGGTCGGTCATTGGCATCTTTGAACCCAAGCGCGTGTGCGGCCTCATCGACAGCTAATCCCGCCGTATCGCGCGCCCATGTCAAGATTTGGGGGTTGAGTGTCATCGATTCTTGATCCTAGCTCATCACGAGAATAAAGGCGAGAGAAACTACGGCATTCTCGATAAGTCGCATTGCACCGACGTAGGCTGCGGCGGCGAAGAGAGTGCTGGGGACGGCGATCTCTGCAAGCAGGACAGTCCGTTGCCGCTGAAGAACCCGGTACCCATCGAATTCCGTCTATAATCGACCATTCACACGGGTGTGTCGAGGATTGAATGGCTACAGAGAGGCTCCAGTCAATTGAGCGATCGAATCTCACAGACTCCCTGCGCGACTTTCAAACGGAGACGGGCCGGTCGCTGCTCGATCTGGTGGATGAATCGCCGGTATTGCTGATCTTCCTTCGCCACTTTTCCTGCGCTTTTTGTGCACAGACTCTGGACCGCGTTTCGCAGCTGCGCCCGCAGATTGAGGCAAAAGGTGTGCGGCCTGTCTTTGTGCATCTCGGCTCCCCGAAACGCGCGAAACCTTACTTCGACTACTACAGCCTTTCGAATGTGGAAAGGATCAGCAATCCCGCGGCGACGCTGTATCAGCTTCCCTTCTTTGCCTTGTCGCGCACCAATCCCTATTCGCACTTCTTGAATCCGACGGTCTTGAAAGGCTGGCTCACGGGCGCCATGTTCAAGTATGGAATAGGCATGATCAAGGAAGATGCGGAGCAAATGCCGGGCGTGTTCTTTCTGAAGGAGCGGAAGATTGTGCGCGCCTTTCGCCATC
>CAYWMR010000462.1:0-4143 GCA_964458965.1 uncultured Occallatibacter sp.
CGTTCGAATGGCAACTCGCTGGCCGCCTTCTGGCCAGGAAGCACTGCCTGGATGGTTACGTGCCCACTCACACTCATATGGAGAAGAAGGCTCGTCTTTTCTGAGCCCGGTCCCGAGATCTCGCATAGCACACTCAGTCCATCGGGAAACCAGTGCGCCTTGGCGACAAACTTGTAGCTCGCGCGCTTGCCGTCGCCTTCCACGCGTGTGAGTCGCCCCGTCACGCGGTAGTCCAATTTCTCAATACGCCGGCGCGAGCCAGTCAGCACGGTCTCAAGGTCAGGATTCGCCGCGAAGGCCGATGGATGCACCAGCGATAACAGCGCTAGCAAGGCGATGGACGAATGAATCATCCCAACGACGCGACTAGCCCACCTGGTCTTTGAATGACGGCCAAACTTGCGGCTGCGAGAGAGCATTACTATGCGGCACAGGGAGGTCATAGTTATGTATACAGCCAAAGTCGTACAGCGCCATCCTGGGCGACGAAAAAGGCACCGCAGTGCTGAAAAAACAGTGATCAGTGGTTAGTGAATGGCGATTAGTGGTAAATAGGCAAGACTTTCGGGCCCGGACCATATGCCCGTCCACCACTAATCACTGTTCTTCACATTCCTGCGCCGCACGCTGAGCAGAACCGCGCCCCCGACGGGTTGGTCTGCCCGCATTTCCCACAAGCGACGATCGTGGTCGGCTGAGCAGCAGCAGAGTTTCCCGCTCCCGGCATGTTCACCGTCACGTTCAACGGCGGGCCCCAGCCCGGCATGGGAATGCCCAGCGCGGCCGCAATTCCCGCCGCCTGAATTGCGTTGAACTCGCGCACTCGCCCCGGCATGAAGAAGCACTCCACAAAGCCGAGAACCCATGGGATCGGCGACCAGAAGAAGCAGCAGTAGAGAATCCCCAGCCCAGTGCGGCGCAGATAAAAATGGTGAACGCCGAAGCCTCCCAGAAACAGCGCCAGCAGAATCCCCACAACTTCGTCGCGGCGAACCGCCTCATAATGCTGGTAAAAAACTGCCTGCGGGTTGAAATACGGTTGGCTGCCCATGGCTAAATCCTCTCGACTTAAGAATACGCAACCGCGATCACCAGGGTTCCGTTGTCCCTCTGCCCCCTCCCCATCGTTGCCGTCATCCTCAGCATCTTGACTCGCGTCGGCGAGTTACGTCTCCAATGAACGCGCGCCCGATCCACAAAAGCACCGTGCCCCATTCATTCGCTTTTTTCTGGCGAATGAGTGGGAAACCCCAATGAGTCCCGCCATGGCGTAGCATCAAATCCATGATGGACGCGCATACCCCTTCCGCCGCAACCAGCGGCACATTCCTCATCGGCGGCGATCTCCCCGTTCACCGCCTCGGCTACGGAACCATGCGCCTCGTTGGCGACGGCGCATGGGGCGAGCCTGCCGACCCAGTCGAGGCGCGCCGCGTTCTCCGCCGCGCCGTCGAGTTAGGCGTAACCCTCATCGACACCGCCGACGCCTACGGCCCCGAAATCGCCGAGCGGCTCATCGGCGAGGCGCTGGCGCCCTATCCCGCAGGCCTGGTCATCGCCACCAAGGGCGGCATCACCCGTCAGGGCCCAGCCAAAACCGAGTATGTGGGCCGCGCCGGCTATCTCATCCAATGTGTGGAAATGAGCCTGCGCCGACTCAAACTCGAGCGCATCGACCTCTACCAGCTCCACCGCATCGACCCCCGCACTCCCCTTGAAGAGAGTCTGGGCGCGCTCAAGCGGATGCAGGAGCAAGGCAAGATCCGCCACATCGGCTTGAGCGAGGTCACCCCCGCCGAAATTGAAGACGCGCGCAAGATCGTCGAAATCGTAACTGTCCAGAATCGATACAGTCTGGCCGACCGCCGCCACGACCAAACGCTCACCTATTGCCAGAGTCACGGCATCGGATTCCTGCCCTGGTATCCCATCGCCGGCGGCAAGCTGCTTAAGCCCGAGCACCCGTCCGCGCATGCCCTCGGCCGCATCGCCGCCGCACACTCCGCCACGCCCGCGCAGTTATCGCTGGCCTGGCTGCTGCAACGCTCGCCGGTAGTGCTGCCCATCCCCGGAACCTCAAAAGTCGCCCACCTCGAAGAGAACATCGCCGCCGCAAATCTAAAACTGCCCGGGGATGAGTGGGCGGAGCTCGAAGCAGCCGCACAGGGCTAAGGAGTCGCTGAATCATTTCGCGCTTTGAAAGCACACGGCGTCACAAACTGCGGCAAACCTCATTCGGGCGGTATGCCGGGGATTCATCCCCGGCATAAAGCCAATCAAATCAACTGGGCTTCACTGGCTGCGGATAAACTCGTTTCGGACTGGCTTTGTATCAGGGCACGACTTCAGTCGTGCCACAAAGGCACTAGAATCAACGTGGGCTTCAGCCCCTGCGGGACGCTATTCGCCACGAACGATGCCTTAATCCGCAGCCTGTTTACCCCTGCGGGAAGCCCGTGATCTCATTCAATATCTCTCTAAGTCTGCACCGGCTCCGTCACCAGCACATCCCGCTCCCACCCTTCGTTTTCAAGCTTGATCCGCTCAATCGCAACGGCGTTCGCGCCGGCATCCAGATCCGGAAGAGCCTGATACTCCGACGGCCAGCAACGGTACACATGGTAGGCGCGAACCAGTTGCCCGGCTTCGTTATAAAGTTCGATCAGGATATCTTTCCGGAATTCGTTCAACGCCATTTCAGAGCCCAGGCCGGCGCCCAGCTTCCAAACCAGGTTGGCCCAGTCTTCAAAGGCCGTGTCTTCGGTCAGTCCACGTTCCAGGGTGATGGCGTCAAACTGCGTCAGCCCGGTAGATTTCCGGCTGGTCGACGGATCGCCTCCCTCGCGATGCTCCACCACGCCGGTGGTCCGAATCAGTCCGGTGACGCGCGAGATTCCGGCAATGTATGCGCCGTCCCATTTCACGCGAAAGTTGAAGTTCTTGTAGGGGTCGTGGCGCGTAGGATTTACGGTGAATTCTGCCATGCGACCGAGCATAGCATTGCGGGCAGCGTTAAGGAAAACTCGAACATGCGCGCCGCTTCATTTACCCACCCCAAGCCCACGTTATAAGATGACCCTCGTCGGATCGATGCCTTCAACTCCCGTATCCTGAATCAGTTTTCGCATCGCCTCAACCATCCGCCCCGTCCGCGTCTTGACGTCAATTGGAGGAACCACCAATGCGTGCCGGCTTGTTTACACGCGAATATCCTCCCCAGGTCTACGGGGGAGCCGGAGTCCACGTCGATTACCTCAGCCGTGAACTCGCAAAAGAGATTGAGGTCGAGGTTCATTGCTGGGGAAAGCAGCACTCCGACCATGGCAACCTGCACGTTCGCGGCGCTGAGCCGTGGAGCGAAATCACCGAGGGCACCGAGGGCAAATTCAAGGGAGCTCTCGAAGCCTTTAGCCTGAACCTGACCCAGATCAAGGCGCTCCAGAACATCGACATCGTGCACACCCATACCTGGTATGTTTCCATGGCCGGGTTTCTCGCCAAAAAGCTCTACGGCGTGCCCTTTGTCTTGACCACCCACTCGCTCGAACCCCTGCGCGCCTGGAAAGCCGAGCAGTTGGGAAGCGGCTACGCCATGAGCTCCTGGATGGAGCGAACCGCCATCCTCGATGCCGACGCCATCATCGCCGTCTCCCAGGGCACCCGGGCAGACATCCTGCGCGCCTATCCTGAGGTCGACCCACAGCGCATTCACGTCATCTACAACGGCATCGATCTTGCCGAATACCAGAAGACCTCAGACACAGCGGCGCTGACCGAGTACGGGGTCGACCCCACCCAACCTTATGTGTTGTTCGTAGGCCGAATAACCCGCCAAAAGGGTGTCACCCATCTCGTCGACGCCATCCGCTATCTGCCCGCCAACACCCAGGTAGTCCTCTGCGCCGGCGCGCCCGACACGCCGGAAATTGCCGCCGAGCTGCGCCAGAAAGTCGAGCAAGCCCGCCATCACCATCCGCGCATCGTGTGGATTGAGAAAATGGTCACCAAGCCGCAGGCCATCCAGCTCTACTCCAACGCCCGGGTCTTCTGCTGTCCGTCCGTCTACGAGCCATTCGGTATCATCAATCTGGAAGCCATGGCGTGCTGGGCGCCGGTAGTTGCCAGTGCGACCGGCGGCATCAA
>CAYWMR010000463.1:0-4130 GCA_964458965.1 uncultured Occallatibacter sp.
ATCTAAACGGGGCGAGATGCAATGCCGGCGCTGCGGTCGCTGTTTCTTCTCTTAATTTTCCGATGGATTTCGCCGGTTCCTCTTCCAGTTCCATGCCCGACCAGCGAGCACCCTGCCACACGGCCGCCTCAACCGCCGTATCCGAAGCCATTTCAGGCACTGTCGAAATCGTACCCGGGTCGACCTCGAAGATGCTCAACTGCCGCTCGTCCCTTTCCGCATGCGGGCCCTCCACTAACCGGGGACGAATCCTCCGCGCCGCAATCAACTCCCTGGGAAACTGAATCAGGTTAGGGGGAAGCGGTTGAAGAATCTCCCTTGCTTCCTCCCGCGCTTCCCGGTCATCGCTTCCCGCGAACTCCGGAGGCCAAACTTGCGGCTCCCAACCCTCCTCCAGCGCCCTTCCGGCCGCATTTGCCCCATGCGCAGCAAGGCTGGCAGCGGGCTCCCTGGTGAGGACTGGCACATCCGCCACCCAGCTAATCCCAGACGATTTGCTTTGAGCAATTTGGCGCGAAAGGGGCGAGGCGTCCACGGCGGGGTGATTTGTTGCGGCAGGGGCTAAAGCCCGCGCTGATTCTAAGCTTGCCGCACCACTGAAGTCGTGCCCTGATACAGAACCAGCCTCCCGGTCAGTGGCGAAGTCAGCTTCGAGGCCATCTTCCAATCCCGCCTCTAACCCAGCCAGAACCGACTCGGCCGCCGCCTGCGCCTGCAAAGCCGCCCGCGAGGCAGCCTCCGCGGCGCGAACCGCCGCGCGCGCTTCTTCCGCCAGCATCTCGCTGTAACTGGGCGCTTTGGCATATCGGGCGGCCACGCGCGCTGCCGCTCCAGTCTGGCGGGCCCGGCCGCTTGATTCGCGCTGGTCTGCCTGCTGGGCTGCCGCTAATCCGACGCCCGGCGATGAAGCCATGCGACTCTTGTGCAGAGCCAGGCGGCGATTCACTTCCTCTTTCCACGCTGGCGCCAGGTCGGCCTGAATTGGCAATGTGCTCAAAGCTTCAATATCCCTTCTGACGCGGCTATCTCGGCCCGATCGCTGCCGCAATGCCGCTGTTCCCATCTGCCCGGCGCCTTAGCCAGCGCGGCGCCTCGCAAACGTTGTCGCAATCAAATAAGAGAGGATTCGCGGGAAATACACAGTCAAGGCCCGGAAAGTGACCTTGTTCCGGGCAAAAGAATCGCTTCGATCTTTTCCTGCTGCCAGAGCATCGTGGAGCGCGTCCCATTCAAGGTAGCCTGTTTTGCTATGCTGAGCCTTGAACCGTTCTTGGTCTTGGGATGCGTCCTCGTAATCTAGTATTTATCACGCTGCTGGTGCTCTGTCACTCGCAACTTCGCGGGCAGACGTTGACCAATGCAGTACCCCCACCCCAACCTGAGCCGCAATCTGGCGCAGTCAACAACTACGAAACGCTGCCCGACGACCCAAGCCAGCAGTTGCTGCCCATAGCCCAACCCGAGCCCGCGTCCGCAACCGGGGTGCCTGTCGACTGGGAAGCGTCGCACCAGAACTGGGCTGGCGATGTGCTCACCCTTACCGGCAACGTGGTTGCTCATTACCGCCATTACGTTCTGCGCGCCGATAAGGTGGTCTATCACCAGTCCACCTCTGAACTGGAGGCGGAGGGTAATGTTCAGGTTGCCGGCGGCCCCAACGACGTTCTGATCAACGCCGACCATGGCGACATGCGACTGGACGTGCACACCGCCCGCTATTACAACGTGAGAGGTTCCCAGGGTGTCCGCACCAGCGGCCACACCATCGTTTACAGCACCCCCAACCCCTTTCTTTTCTCGGGAAGAGTGCTGCTCGAGACCAGCGAAGGCGTCTACCGGATTGTGGACGGAACCATGACCAACTGCCGGCTGCCCAAGCCCGACTGGCAGTTGTTCTCCCGCTCCATCGACCTGGCCGACGGCAAAGCTTCCACTTCCAGCTCGGTCTTCAAATTCCTCGGCGTTCCGCTTTTTTATCTTCCCTATCTGCGCCATCCGTTGGACGAAAACGGCCGCGAAAGCGGGTTGCTAATCCCCGTGCTGAGCAACTCTTCCATTAAAGGCTTCATTGTCGGCGAACAGATTTACTGGGTCATCAACCGCAGCATGGACATGATCGCCGGCACGGAATACTACTCCAAGCGCGGCTGGGCCCCCAACGGCGACTTCCGCTATAAAGGTCCAGGCCTGGACCACCTCGTCGTCCGCTGGAATGCCCTCATCGACCGAGGTGTGGAAGAGCAGGTGAGCGCCGTTGCCTCTTCCAGCCTCCAGCCCGGCTTCGTTCCCAGCCCGCTTAGTTACCAGTTGGTTAACCAGGGCGGCGTGGACATTGTGGCGCTGGGCCGCAAGGACCTGACCCCGAACACCCGCGTCAACGGCATCGTCGAGTTTCTGTCGAGCTACGTCTACCGACTGGTCTTCAACGACAGCTATTCACAGGCCGTCAGTTCTGAGGTTTCCAGCGACATTTCGCTCACTCACCAGCAGGACGGCTTGGTTCCGTCCGCCTCGCTGGACCGCTTCCAGACGTTTGCCAATTCCACAAATGGCGCCGAAGCAAGGATTCTGCACCTGCCCAGCCTGCGCTACGACATCCTGGACCGGCCTCTGTTTACATCTCCGCTCTATTGGGGGCTGGGATCGTCAATTGGCTACCTGGCTCGATCTGAACCTCACTTCCACGCGCGCAACGCGGGGCGGTTGGACTTCTACCCACATATCTCGTTGCCCTTTTCCCTTGACGGCTGGAGCTTTATGCCCGAGGCGGCGCTGCGCGATACCGCCTACACCATCAGCCAGGATCCCGATCTGACCGGCGCAAGGGAAGGCACACCCAGCATCAGCCACGAGCCGCTCAACCGAGCCGATGCCGAGGCTTCCCTGGACATCCGCCCTCCGGCCATTGAGCGCGACTTCCAACTGACTCATTGGAACCGGGAACTGCGCCACATTATCGAGCCGGAGATCACCTACCGCTTCGTCGGAGGCATCGGCGCGCAGGCCCGCAACGTGCTGCAAATCGACACCACAGACATCGCCACCAACACCAATGAGGTGGGTTTCTCACTGACGCAGCGTTTTTATTTGAAACCCACCGGCGACCGGGCTTGCGATGCCGATCACCCTTTGACCGATCTCGGATGCGCAGCCAAGCCTCGCGAGTGGGCAAGCTGGCAGGTTGGAGAGGAGTTCTTCTTCGATCCCAACTTTGGCGGAGCCATCATTCCTAACCGCCGCAACGTGTTCGACTCCACGCTCGATCTGACCGGAATCTCATTCCTCACCGCACCCCGCAACTTCGCGCCCATTGTCTCCCGCATGCGCTTCGAAGCCATCGATCATCTGCGCATCCAGTGGGACCTGGACTATGACCCCAAGTCCGGACGCCTGGCCTCGGACAACATCTTTGCCGGCTACAGTTGGGGTTCCACCACCATTGGCTTGGGTCACGCCATGCTCAACGCCGTGGACGAAAACGGCAGTTCCGCCTCCACAATCCAAAGCCAGCAGTTGCAGCCATTCTTCTCGTTCGGTAAACAGAGCGGAAACGGCTTCAATCTGGCAGCGAACGTGGGTTACGACTTTGTGCAGAACGCGCTGCAATACGCAGGGGTGCAGGCCGTCTACAACTGGAACTGCTGCGGACTGACGTTCGGTTACCGCCGCTTCCAGCTTGGCTCGGTTCGCGACGAAACCCAGTACCTCTACAGCTTTACCCTGGCCAGCTTCGGCTCGGTGGGCGACATTCGCCGCTCCAACTCCGTCTTCCGCGATCCCACCCTGCCACCGGCTTATTGAGGTCGGCGTTCGTCAAAAAGAATCCCTGTTGTCACGATCCCGCGCCTTTCCAGCGTCCTTGGACGGATGCCCTGTTGCCGTGCATCAGGAGCCCGAGTCGAGGACGCATCACCATACTTTGGCCAGGTTCGCCAGACTTTGGAGGTAGTCTTCCCGGTCGATCCTGCTCCGCACTCCGAACTCCCCAAGAAGCGTCATCATCTGTCCCACGGGCAGTCCGGCCACTTCGGCAGCTTTGCCGAGGGAGGCTTCGCCGCTCTTGTACTTCTCCACAGCAAGCAGGATTCTGCCCCGCGTCACCAGATCGCGCACAGCCTTGGATAAATCGC
>CAYWMR010000464.1:0-4114 GCA_964458965.1 uncultured Occallatibacter sp.
CAACGACGAGGCGCAGGTGCTGAGCGCGCGGCTGGGGTTGAGCAGCGTCAATCCCGTGGTCGAGGGGCTGGCGGCCTATTCGCCGATGCTGGAAACGCTCGCCGGTCTGCTCGGGCCAGCTCCGCGTTCGGCCGCGCAGTGGGTCGGTTTCAGCCGCATCGATTGGCAAGCGGCCGAGCGTCACCGGTTCACATTGGAAGGGACCGGCGCGACGTGGGACTCGCCTGGAGGTGGGCTGACGCGAGTCTCGGAAACTTACGGCAACCACAGCTTTGGGTCCAGCCAGGCCAGCGAGGAAATGCTGCTGGGGCGCTGGGAGGCGTTTCTCACGCCGAATCTGCTGGCTGTAACCCAGGGATCCTTTGGACACACTGACCAGAGCGCGAAGCCGCAGACACCATCGGCCTTCGAGCAGACGCTTCTAGGTCCGAACGTTTGGCGCCAGTTGCCGCAGATTGTCGTGGACAATCGCTACGGCTTTACCATCGGCAACCCTTCGCGATTCGGACAAGGCAGCTATCCGAACGAACGAGCCTATCAGGGCCATGAAATGCTCGACTGGGCAAGAGGCTCTGTGCTGGTAAAGGCCGGCTTCGACTTGAGCCATAACTTCGACTCAACGAGCCTGCTGCGCAACCAAACGGGGACCTATACCTACGCCAATGTGGCAAACTTTGTCTCGGACGCGTTGGTTTTCGCAAAATACGGCGTTGCGGGGGAGCTGCAGGCCGACGATCAGCACAACTGCGACCAGACCGGCAAAATTTGGACTGACTTAACGGGCACGCTGCACGGATTGGGATACCTTCCCTGCTATTCCTACTACTCGCAGACCATGGGGCCCACCGACTGGCATTTGAGCACCAGTGACTGGGCCGGTTACTCGACTGCTCAATGGCAACCGAAAAAACTGTTTGTGGTCTCTGCCGGTTTACGCTGGGAGCGGGAGCAGTTGCCGCCGCCGATCGCCTCGCTCATCAATCCCAATCTTCCGCTGACAGAGACGCTGCCCAACCTGGGCAACGACTGGGGCCCCAGAGTGAGTCTTGCGGTGGGAGACGGCGAGGGCAAAAAGCTGCGATGGCCCGTTCTGCGGCTGGGATATGGCATGTACTTTGGCCGGGTGGAAAACTCGACAGTGGAGTTGGCGCTCACACAAACCGGTTCCCTCAACGGCGACCTGAACTTCTTCATGCGGCCCACCGACAATCTAAATGGCGGAGGCGCTCCGCCGTTTCCATACGTGCTTGGTGGCGAACCGCCCAGCGTAGAGAAGCCGGGAGCGGTGGAGTTTGCATCGCGGTTTCACAACCCCGAAGTACACCAGGCCATAGCCGCCGTGGAAGAAACCTTGCCCGGCCGGGTGCAGGTAACCGCAAGCACAATGTTGAGCCTGGGACGGCGGCTGCCCATCTCCATCGACACCAACTTCGACCCCGCATTCAATCCACAGACGATTACTTACACGGTTGTAGATTCAACTGGCGCCGGACCTGTCAAGACGCCACAGATTACCATTCCTTTTTATGCGTCCTGGCCTTCGGCAACCGCGGCTACCGGATTCGCGGGGCGTCTGAATCCGGATTACCAGCAGGTTTCACAAATCGAGAGCCGGGCCAACTCCACCTACGAGGCGGAGATGTTGAAGATATCCCGCTACGGAAACCACGGTTTGAGCCTTCAGGCCCACTACACTCTCGCCCACGCCATGGATTGGAATCCCAACGAGACCACTGCGGTAGCCGGCAGCGACGTGCTGGACCCGGCAGACTTCAGCCAGGAGTATGGAACGAGCAATCTGGACGTGCGCCACTCCGGCTCGGCGATGATTATCTATCAGGCTCCCTGGAAGCTGCACCAAATGGCCGGGCGTCTGGCAAATGGCTGGATGATGTCGTGGGTAACGCAGTTTCGCAGCGGACTCCCGTATACCATGCGCACCTCCGGCTCGCTGGCCGAGGAGTTTGAACGGACGACAAATGGGACTGCTCTCATCCAGGCTCTGGGGCCGGGAATGAACGGCTCGGGCGGGGACAACCGCGTCTACGGAGTGGGCCGCAATACCTACCGCTATCCTTTTACGTGGAAGGCCGACATGAGACTCGGAAAGAGCATTGACCTGCCGCAGTCCCGAAAGCTGGAGCTGATGCTGGAAAGCTTCAACCTGTTCAACCACCAGAATGTGACCGAGCTGGAAACCACTGGCTATTACATCCAGTCTGGCACCTCTTCCGGCGGGTTGCCGACACTGAACTTTCTCAACGGATTGAAAGCCAACACGACTGCATTTGGACAGCCGCTCAACGTAAATGCCACCAACTTTTACAGGGAGCGGCAGTTGCAGGTTGGCCTGAGGCTGAGGTACTAGAGCCAGAACAGGGAGAATGGTTCTCGACGGCACGTTTCGGGTCAACGCCATCATTGTCTCGATTCTGGTGCTACAAAACACCCTTCGCGATCGAGTTGAACCGGCTCCGCCGCCAGCCAGAGTTTGCAGATTATTTGCCTTCGTTGGCGCATTATCGTTCCAGGAAAGTGATAGCAATGCATGCACAAATGCGACCTTCCCTACCCGATTCACCACTCTCCCGCGCCTGAAAAACGCGAGAAAAACGACCGATTTGTGCTTATATCCCCCCTATCTCCCTCAAAAACGCACATTCTGCATATCGCAAGTTTGCTGATAAATATCAAATAAGATGCCTGGAATCATTAACTTATCGCCCATATTCGAAGCGGGACACGTTATCCCGATGGCAAACAAATACCCTCGAATTCAAGCGTTTCCTTGCGAAAACTAGACCTTTTGAAGGGTTTTGAGCGGAATCAGGGCTGTGTGGCAAGCCCTTTCTCAGTCGCTCTTCCCAGCGGCAGCCGCGAAACAGAACTCAGCAACCCGTCGCCGCTGGTCCAGGAGTAAGCGCCTCGACTCATTCCCACTTGAGAGCGCGTCGCACCTACTTGCGGCGTGGAACCTGCGCGAGAATCCAGCGAACAAGTTCTTTGCCGGCGGCGTAGTTGTCATACTCCGCGGGTAACTTGCGGCCATCGGTGTATTCGTTGTATAACCACGGATCGACGGTGGCAAAAACGGTTCCTTTGCCGTACTTCGCGGTAGCCATCAGAATGTCGTCGCCGTCGCGCAGCAAAAGCTTGGCCGGCGAACTCGCCGCGATCGTGCAAACATCCTTCATGAACAGTGTGTGGGAGTTATGAAAGATGGAACCGCCTGCGGGAACGGCGATCCTTCCCATCTCGTACGAGTTACCCAGCACATGCTTGGCGAGCACGCTGTTGAAATGAATGCCGAACCGTTCCGCGATTAAATTAAAGTGCTCAAGGTCAGTATTCGCCGGATCGTTCGCCAGCATCATCAGCACGCCTCCGGCCTTGACCCAATCCGCAATTTGCGCTGCGTCTTCCGGTTGCACTAGATGCCGGTTAGCATTCTTCGCCGTCGTGTCAGGGGAAGCAATGATGTAAACCTGTGCCTGACTTAGCGCCGAAACGGTAGGCGCCGTATACATCGTTTTCGTCTGTGCGCCGAAGTGATTGAAGATGTTACCCAGAAGGGAGTAGCCGTCATTGCTCCGGTCGTTCCATTTGTAATGAAACGAAACCATCTGTCCGAACGCATCGGGACGCTGCTGGCTGTTGAACCAGGCGTCGACCAGTACCGTGTCGTCCCGCCCCAGCCTGGCGTTGCTCGCATTCTCCATTTCCACGCTGGCCAGCAGAAATGCACCCACTCCCTTAGGGTCGTTTGTAACTGTCTTCTCGCCAATGTAATAGGCATAACTCCCGTCGCGGTAAGGATCGCCGCCAAGGCCCCCGACCTTCACAGTTCCGGTTAGGGACACTGAGTCTCCCGGTCCTGTTTCGATGAAGTGACTAACAATGCCTTTGTATCCACGCTCCGCATGGCGCAGATAACTCGCGGGAAGATAGCCTAGCCTAACTCCCTTTGCCAGCGCATAGACAAACATGCAGGATGCCGATGCCTCTTGGTAGTTTCCTTCCGCTCCGGCTTTGTCCATGACCTGATACCAAAGTCCGGTTGCGCCATCCTGATAGCGCGCCACCGCGGCCGCATCCTGCTGAAGCTCAGCGATCA
>CAYWMR010000465.1:0-4101 GCA_964458965.1 uncultured Occallatibacter sp.
ACTAATCGTGGCGCTCTACGTGCAAGATTACAGGCGTGCGTATTTCATCAACATCGTCGCCCTCCACCGTGGCACCGAAGTCTTCGGCGCAGAACGTGCCTGCCGGCGACAAAAGCTTTGCGGGCATATTCAGCGAAGCGTCTACGAGATCGGCGACCTCAGGTCAGATAATCGAAGGTGAGTCTACGGCACAAGCTGAGAACGAATTGGCAGGCGGCGTTGCAGGCATGCCGTTGAAAGAGCAGACGGTTTCCTCAGGCGCCACGCTTCAGACGCCGACGGCCAGTCCAATTCGTTCATCGAATACTGGAAGCAATCCGACGACTTCGGAAGTTCAATTGCAGGCCGATCAGCACACCGCGAACCGACAAGGAGTTGAACGAGCGAGTCTGCAGCTTCGACTTTTCGACAGGAACGACGATGCAGTCGGTACTGCAGTCATTCCGCAGCCGGTTCAAATGAATCCGTCCGAAGTGGAGAAATCGCCGGCACTAGAGAACGGTAGTTCGCCGGATGGTCAACCTGGGCGGACACCTGAGAGAGTTGCAAATACTCAGGACTCCAAGGATGCGGCGGAGTTGCCCTCACTGCTTGCCTCGAAGCCGCAGGCAGATGCCCAGGCAGCGAAACAAAGCGATACTTCGCAAGATCCGACTGCCGGGGCCCCGCCACAAGATGCAGCCGCCAATGATGATTCGGCCGCGCTCTTCGATTCAAGCGGAATGCCCAACCTTTTTGCCGGACTTGTTGGCATCAACACCGAGCCGCTGCCACTTCAGCCTATTGATCTGCCAATCGCCTCCGCACATTCGAACACAGCTGGCGGAGTCCTGAAAAATGCAGCGCAAGACGCGGGAACTGACCCGTTGAATCCAAGGAACTCAACTTCGGCGAGCCCATCGAACTCGGGAACGAGCAAGGCTGAAGCGGGCGCAGCGAACTCGTTTGACGCGCCCATTCATGGCGTTCAGGGATCAAATGCCGACCTTTCACAAAGCGATGCGCATGCACCGAGAGTCTCGGCAGGCGATTTGTCTCCTCTTCAAGTGCAGACAGCCGTGAACCAGTCCGGCTCTCCTGAAGCTACGGCGACACCTCGCTCGGCGGCCCACACCAGCGAAGGGTTCCACTCGGGTGTGCAGCAGGAAGCTTCTGCTTCCGTAGAAGCGGACAATGTAGAAGCCATGGCAGCTTCCGCCATCAGTACTGCAAAGTTGATGCAGACGATGAGCGAGACTGAGATGCGTGTCGGGATAAGCTCGAGCGACTTCGGCGATATATCGATTCGCACTTCTGTTTCAAATCATCAGATGCTCGCACAGATTTCGGTTGATCACAGCGAGTTGAGCCAGGTGATCTCAGCGCACGCTTCTTCAGTGCAGGCGAAGCTTGGCGACGAGTATGGCTTGCAGACGTTGATCGAAATCAACAATGTTGCATCCTCTCATTCGAGCGAACAGGGACAGTCCTCACAACAAGGAGGCGGAACTCCATCCGGTTCATTGACGACGGAGGACATTACGGCTCCAGCGGAAGAAGAGATCGGTTTGATCCCAGGAGCAATTCTAGTGGCAGGTACGGAGAACCGGTTGGACATCAGAGCATAAGACAAAGGCAGAAAGGTCAGAAACGTGAACATTCAAGGATTCAGCCCAATGATTACAGCGCCGTTGCAGGCGGGAAGTGCGCGGCCAGCCGCGACGAAGACGAGCACCACTTCCGGGACTTCCGCGACCAGTTCGAGCAGCAGTACGGGAGGGCTCTCGGCAACCAACCTTGAGAGCACATTTCTGAACCTGCTGGCAACTGAGTTGCAAAACCAGGATCCAACCTCTCCTGTCGATCCAACGGAAATGGTTGGCCAACTCGTGTCATTGAACCAGCTGGATCAACTCATCTCAATTAACTCGACACTTTCAAGCATGACCAGCTCGGCAACGAGCCCCTCAAGCACCACGCAAAGCTCAACGGCGAAGCCGTTTGGCGCAACCAGCATAGCGGCCGGGGCGACCAATACATCCTCAAGTCTGGCTCAGTCTCCAACAGCGATACCGAGCATGCTGAAACCGGCATACGCCACAACTCCCAGTGCAAATTCGCTCATGAATTTGTATGGCAGCTTTGCGGCTCCCGCCCAAACTCAACAACTTTCACCAACAGGGGGTAGGTAAATGGCGTCCTTTGCAATTCCACTTTCAGGCCTTGAAGCTAACTCAACTTCGCTGAGCGTTATCGCGAATAACCTGGCGAATCTCAACACCGACGGGTACAAAAATGAGACCCTCAGCTTCGGCAATCTTCTTTTTCAGATGCAGGGAGCTTCGGGAAATGGCGATCCGATTCAGATTGGTTCCGGAGTGCAGGTCGATGGCACGACTTCCAATTTCACCAACGGAAACGTTAATACAACCGGTATTGCGTCAAATATGGCGCTTCAGGGCAATGGATTCTTCGTGGTAAAGAGTGGCAGCGGGCTGGACTATACACGGGCAGGCGATTTCACAGTGAATTCATCGGGGCAGCTCGTAGACCCCAGCGGCGATCTGGTAATGGGATACCCGGCGGTAGATGGGGTGGTCTCCGCAAGCTCTGCTCCTGGCCCGATCACCGTAAATCAGGCAGCCACAATTCCGGCAGTAGCCACCACCAGCTTTGAGACCACGACGAATCTTCAAGCCGGGTCCGCGGTAGGCGCCACATTCAGCACCCCGCTTAGCGTGACCGACTCGCTTGGGGTCTCGCAGACACTGAGCATCAACTACACGAATACGGGCACAAACACCTGGGGCTACACCATCACTTTGCCGGCATCAGCTACAGGAGGCACCGGAGCACCAACTTCGCTGGCCACCGGTTCTCTCACCTTCAACTCATCCGGTGCTCTGACCTCGCCCTCCGGGTCGGTGACCGGCATCAAAATAACTGGCTTATCGGATGGCGCCGGACCGATGAACCTGACCTGGAACCTGGCCGACGCATCCGGAAATCCGACCCTAACGCAGCAGGACTCCGCGAGCGCCACCACCGCCACCAATCAGGATGGCTACGGGGTGGGCACGCTCACCGGTTACTCAGTGCTGGCTGACGGAACGGTACAGGGCCAGTTCAGCAACGATCAAACTCTTGCGTTGGGGCAGGTAGCGGTGGCCGGCTTCGCAAACGTACAAGGGCTGACGCAGTTGAACAACGGCGATTTTCAATCCACCGTATCCTCTGGGGCTGCGGTTGTGGGACAAGCGGGCATAGGCGGGAATGGAACAATCACCGGAGGAGCGGTGGAGGGATCCAACGTTGATCTCTCCACTGAATTCTCAAATATGATCGTGGCTCAACAGGGTTATGAAGCCAACGCGAAAGCCCTTACAGCATTCGATCAGGTCTCCCAGGCAACACTCCAGTTGATCAGCTAGGCTGCGATGAAGGGGTGCTGTTGTTAAGTTCCGATTAGAAACTTCCGCCGGGCGAAACCAACGCCCGGCGGCCTGCTCTATTGCGTCGCTGGTTCTCATGTCTATCTCACCGTGAAGCCGAGCCGCCTGTACATCCCGATGTGACATTTAACTCATTGCTGCACAACAACCTGCATGCGCTTCATTGCAGGTTGAGGAGAGCCTCGTCCGCAACTTAAATTCCGGCCATCGGATTGCAATTACCTTCTCGCGAACGCTCCGCATATTTTCGTTCCCAGCCGGCTCGCTTGAAACAGGCGCCGGGATGGCGATACAAACGGAGCCTGAATGCGTGAGAGGCCAAATGAGTATTGCAGCCCAAAGTTTTGAACCGAGCCCCACCGAGCCAAACAACCCCGCGTCTGCCGGGGGCAAGGTTGATCTGCTTGCGAGCATGCCATGGTTGCCATGCACGCTCAGCCTTGAGGTACCCGTTCCGCAATTCACGATCGGCGACCTTCTGATGCTTTCCAAAGGTTCAGTTGTAGAAAGTTCTTGCCATCATACCAGCGACGTTCCGCTGCGCGTGAACCAACTGCTGATCGGCTGGACCGAATTTGAAGTCATCGGCGACCGGCTCGCCGTGCGCATTACGGATCAAGTATGACAATGACGAACAGTGCATTTGAGCGTGCGGTGCCGGTTTGGGAGC
>CAYWMR010000466.1:0-4099 GCA_964458965.1 uncultured Occallatibacter sp.
CGGAGTTCACTTCAAATGTGATTCCACGGACGGCCTCGAGTTTGCCATAGCGTTTCGTCAAGCCACGAACATCGATGGCCCGCGGCGCGGCGACAGCCTGCTTATCATTCACCGCTCGCTCTGGACTGGCAATGATCATTTACGCCTGACCTTCGGCCACTTGTCTCCGTCGACCAGGACCTCGCCATCGACAGGCATGCCCGGCTTGGCAAATCCGAAGCCTCCGATCAATTCGAGCTTGAGGCCGACCACCTGCTTGACGCGGTCGTCGCGGAAGTAAGTGTTTTCAGGAGTGAATGTCGCCTGTGGGTCAATCCTGGAGACATAAGCGTAGATGGGTGTCTGCGAGCTGGAGTCGAGGTAGACGCGCGCAGACTGACCCACTTTCACCCTGCCGATTTGGCCTTCAGGCACAAATCCGCGCAGATACACCTTGGTCAAATCCAATAGTGTGATCACAGCGGTACCCGCGACCACCACCTCGCCCGGTTCCGCCGCACGAGTCACCACCGTTCCGGGGAACGGCGCCCTGATGGTAAGGTCGTTGCGGTTCTCTCCCGCCTCTGCAAGCTCAGCGCGTGCCAGTTCTGTTTGAGCCGCTGCACTCGCGACCTCAGCTTCCTGTTGTGCAATCTGCCTTCGAACCGAGGCAACCTGCGACTCGCGAATGCCGGGGTTGGAAAGACTTGCGCGCGCTGTGGTGAGCGCGCCCTGCGATGCTTCAACCCGGCGCTTCGAAGCGGCCACCACCGCGGCCTGTTGATCGGCCGTAGTTGAAGCCTGAAGTCCTTGCCGTTGGGACACAGCTCCGGATTTCGCAAGACGCGTATAGGCGTCCCTGTCGAACGCCGCAATCTGATACGCCGCCTGCTGCTGAGCCAATTCCGCCTGCGCGGCTGCCAGATCGGCCTCCGCTTGCGCTACATGTCCTTCGGCATCGAGCTTCGACTGGCCTACCTGCAGCCGGCTTTGCTGCAATTGTTCCTCAAGGATCGCGATTTGCTCCTGCGCGGCTGCACCCTTTGCGATCGCCTCCGAAAGTGCATCGCGTGCCTGGTCCTCGCGCGCTCGAATCTGCGCATCGTCGAGAGTGGCGATCGTGTCTCCGGCATTGACGCTGTCACCCTCGCGCACGCGAACTTCAACAATGCGTCCGGTAGTCTTGGACGCCACCGCGGAGTCGTCGCCTTCAATTCGGCCGCTCACCACAACAATGCTTTTCGGGGTGCTTGGCGCCGCAAAAAAGATGTTCCAGATCAGAAGAGCCGCCGCAATCAGGACTACTCCGGCCACGATCGTCAGGATCAAGTGTCGTCGATGCGCAGCCTGCGTAGCCTTTTCGTCGGCTGCCGCAGGTTTTGCACCGGGTGGGTCCGTCGGCTTTTTTTGCTCGGTCTGTTGTAGCGCGCCTTCAGATGTGGGTATGGTCATTTGCTTACCGTCCGTTTCCTTGCACGAGTCATCGATCCATGCTTAATGCGAAAGTCCTGGAGATACGAAATTGAAAAATCCGCGATGTGATCCGCTATGCATTCCACCTGTTCAGGTGTCATCTTCAATTCAGGCCAAATCTCGTGCACCAGCGGACCGGGCAAGACGTAAGCAAGGATTTGTCCCACCACGCTGATGGCACAGAGCCGCGTCTTGTCATCGTTGGCAGGCAGCCCAATCATTCCTCCAATAATTTCCAGAAATCGCTTGAAGATCGGTCGAGCTAACTTATCGATGAGTTGGCGAAGCGCCGGTGTAGGTTGTGCGAACTCATGCGCCAGGAGCCGGGAATGCCAATCAGGTAAGTCCTTTCCGTTGATGCTCCGAAGTCGAGCTCGAATCAGAGCTCGCAACATGTCTTCAGGGGAGATGTTTCGGTCAGGTGCGTTGTGAAAAGCCAGCAGTTGCGCAGCGCGCACAGATTGCTGCAAGATCTCGGTATATAGGCCCAATTTATCGCCGAAGTGATAATTGATAGCAGCGACATTCGCTCCCGCTGCTGCACAGATTTCGCGAATCGTTGCAGCCTGAAAGCCCCGATCGGCAAAAATCGGCCCAGCCACCTCCAGCAGTCTCTCTCGAGTTGGGTCTGGGGCCGCAGTCCGATGTCTGCGCCTCACTACCTTTAGCCGCAGTTGTGAGCGATTGCTGTTCATATTCAAACGCAAGTTTGAATCAATTGCTTGCGGAATACTGTGTCCGATAGCACACGACGCAATAAGTGATTGATTATATGTTGGTTATTATCTGACCGAGGTGAGAACTTGAGGAGATTTCACGTCGTGCGTGAATGGTCGGCGAGACTTTCACCTTATGCGTTAAGCCACCAAGGTGCGCGCGTGCCCAACAACTATTTGTGGGTGTACACGCGTACGTAATCCACCAGCATCTGTTGCGGGAATTGAGTGGTCGCATCTGGATCTTTCGGCCACTCGCCACCCACCGCGAGGTTGAGCAGAATGAAGAACGGATGATCGAATACCCAGCGCTTGGAACTGGGGATGCTGTCCGGAGTCTGAGTCTCGTATAAGTGGTCATCCACATAGAAGCGGAGGGCCGAAGCGTCCCACTCAACTGCGAACACATGGAAGTCGTCGGCGAATTTCGCGTCGGCTGGCAAGCTATATGCGCCGGTCAGCGGACTGCCGCCGGAGTAACCTGGGCCGTGCATCGAACCGTGAATCTTTCCCGGTTCATAGCCGACATTCTCCATAATGTCGATTTCGCCACAACCCGGCCAACCCGCAGTTTTGTCGTCGTTACCCAACAACCAGAAGGCCGGCCACATCCCCTGCCCCTGCGGGATCTTGATGCGAGCCTCGAAACGTCCGTATTTCTGTTCGAATTTACCCTTCGTCTGAAGACGCGCGGACGTGTACTCACGCTGGATGCCGTCTGCGCCGGTGAGCGATTCGTGACGCGCGGTGATCACCAGATTGCCGTGTTCCTGGTGAACATTTTCAGGGCGCGCCGTGTATTGTTCCAGCTCCTTGTTGCCGTAGCCGTTTCCACCAGTCACGATCTCCCACTTTGCCGGGTCCGGCGGGGCGCCATCAAGGCCATTGAACTCGTCGCTCCAACTCAGCTTCCACTGTTGCGCGGACGTTTGCGCTGGCGAGGTCGCTGCAGTCGTCACCAGCAGGCCCATTGCGACGATCGAGTTCACGATGCGGTTCATCGTTCTCCTTGAGCGAGGACTTTTGACGTGGCCAGCGTTGCCAGTTCCAGGTGTTCAGCGAGGGATCAGCCCCAGAAAACGCCTGCTTTGCGAATCTAAGACTTCAAGGATGAAGTTGTCTACCCTCTCTCAATCGTCTGCGCTGAAGGTCGCGGCCAACTTAACCGCGTCGAGCGAGGGTGGGATAATTCTACTGAACAACTCGAGATGAATATGAAGAGACTTAAGCCGCTCGTTCCGCTCAGCGTCGTCGCTGCTCTGCTTTGTGCCCAGGATCCCGGGGTCATTCGCGCCCAATCTGCCCCGCCGTGCACTATTGATTCAAGCTGGAGTTTCGACGCCGGTTCAGACAAGGATTTGAGCGATTCGCTTGCCAGAAACGGGGATCACCTTCAGGGATTCTGGCGTCGTGTCCCGGGAGTGAAAGAGCAGGCACTCGAATTCGATGGCTACACCACCGGCATCCGGCGAGAAGCAAAGGATGTTCCGAGACTCGGGAACGCATTCACGGTTTCCGCCTGGGTGGCTCTTGACAACTACCCCTGGAACTGGGTACCCATTGTTGACCAAAGTGAGCACCGGCAAGTTGGATTTTTTCTGGGTATCGATGCGTTCGGGCATGTCGGCTTCTCCGCGGCTGTGGACGGAGTCTGGAAGCAGGCTACGACCGAAACGGCCCTTCCCCTGAAGAAGTGGGTACACGTGACGGCTGTGTTCAACGGCGCCGCGGGGCTAAGCGTTTTGATCGATGGAAAACCTGCTGCGAGCCTCGCGGCCCCTGGCACATTCTGGCAGGACGTCGACGCAACCATGGTGCTCGGCAAGGTGCGCACCCCGCAGGTCTCGTTCCCCGCCTGGATCAGTCACCCTCAAGACCCCATTCAATATTCACTCGAGGGCTACCTGGATGAAGTGCGGTTATTGAACCGG
>CAYWMR010000467.1:0-4097 GCA_964458965.1 uncultured Occallatibacter sp.
AGGCCGTTCCCACGGCATCCTTCACGCTTGAGGTCCAGCGCGGCTCCATGCCGGGCCCGCCAAACGCCTCGCCCTCAAGTTCAAGCCAACGATATTGGGACGTATCGCTCACAAGTCACCTGTCACTTTTCTTAGTCTGAGAACTGGATAGCCTGCGGGTCTGGGGAAGCCGCATTTCTCTCGCCCTTTTGATGTTACAGCCGGGGGGAAGGTTACCATCGACAATCGTCTGTTTCGGTTAAAAGGCGTGAGGCAATTCATAAGACCTTTACAAACAGGCGGAAAGCGCTCCGTCCGCGATTCAAGGCTTCTCAGCGTTCTGGTGAATCTTCACCACCAGGCATGAGATTGTCTTTTCGCCGGCCAGCAGCATTTGGTGCGGTACGCCGGCGGGAACATGCGCCACATCGCCTGTCCTCAGTTCCTGCTGCGCACCGCCTTCCACGCGGTCGCCTCGAGTCTCTCCGGGACCAATTGTCCGCGGGGCGGCGATCGTCCCGCCGGTCACCAGCGTGGCTCGGCCGTCCAGCACAAGGAAGATATCGGCGAAGTGCTCATGCAACTCGGCCTCGCCGTCGCGGCTGCGAAACGAAAGCATGGCTGCATGGCCCGGATACTCCTTCAGCGTCTCGCTGGCCTGGCCATCTCCGCTTCTGGCCAGCTTTCGTAGATACGCAGCCCGCTCCAGTAGCACAGCCGGAGACCAATGGTCCAGATGTGGTGCCTGGCTCGTGTGCTTCTTCGGCAATGGCGGAGTTACTTCTTTCTCTGCGGGGAGTAATTCCTTCAGGATTTCAATGTCAAGCCTGTCCATAATTCCTCTTGCCTCCGCGACTTTGAGCTATATGTTACCGCTCACGAGATTGCATGCTCACCAAGGCCCGCCAGCACTCGCGCCCGCCAGAAAATATCCAGAAACATCTTCCGAGTCAGTTTACCGGTGTTGGTGTTCTGCAGCGATGGATGATAACTCGCGATTACTGTAACTCCGTCTGCCAACGCAAACTCCGCGGCATGGCGAAAGGTGAAGCCGGCTCGCGAGTCGAGCTTCCCAGTCCGCGCCGCGTGGGCTACCAAGCCGTCAAACGCGATTTTGCCCAGGCAAACCACCACGCGCAGATTCTTCAGCAGGCTCATCTCCTCATCGAGCCAGGGCGCGCAGTTACGCAGCTCGTCTGAATCCGGCTTGTTGGCCGGCGGAGCGCACCGCACCACCGCGCTGATCCACAGGCCGTTCAGCTTCATGCCGTCGTCGCGGCTCACGGCCCTGGGTTGCGACGCGAACCCGGTCTCATGGAGTACTGGAAAGAGGAAATCCCCGGAACCGTCGCCCGTGAAAGGCCGGCCGGTGCGGTTTGACCCATGCGCTCCGGGCGCAAGCCCCAGAGCCAGCACGCGCGCCTCGGGGTCGCCGAACGACGGCACCGGCTTGCCCCAATATTCCCAATCCGCAAAGGCGCGCCGCTTTGTCTGAGCAACTTCCGCGCAGTAGGGCCGCAGGCGTGCGCAGCGCTCGCAGGCAATGATGCGGGCATTGAGCAGGTCAAGCGGCGATGGAGGATTGGGCATAGGGAGATTCTAGGTTATTGTTCCAGGTCAATGGCTCTTCCTGCATGGCAATCGCTTCCATCACGAGGAAGCTCGGAGGGTGGTTCATCCTGCCCCGACGGGGCGGGTGGATTTGACTTGTGCGCATTCCCAGGATTCCATCCTGGGCTACTATCGGACCTTCCCTCCAGGAAGAAGTCTCGCATCGGACGGGCCAGCGGCGCCCAACTGGCTGTGCCAACCTATAATCGATAACTTGCAGGCGGGAGAGACTCATTGAACGATTCAAGCCTATACAAAGACATGCTGGCTGTCGCGCTGGAGGAGGCTCGGCAGGGCTTCGCCGAGGGGGGCATTCCCATCGGGGCGGCCCTGTTTACGCGCGCGGGAAAACTGGTTGGCCGCGGACACAACCGGCGCGTGCAGCACGGCGACCCCAGCGCACACGGAGAGACCGATGCCTTTCGCCGCGCCGGCCGCCAGCGCAGTTACCGAAACCTGGTGATGGCCACCACTCTGGCCCCGTGCTGGTATTGCAGCGGCCTGGTACGGCAGTTCCGCATCGGGGCGCTGGTGGTGGGCGAGAGCAGAACCTTTCCGGGAGGCCTGGACTGGCTGCGCGAGAACGGCGTTGAAGTGATCGACCTGGATAACAGTGAGTGCCGTGAGTTAATGGAGAGTTATATCGCCGCCCACCCGGATGTTTGGAATGAAGATATCGGTGAAGCAGTGGACAGTGAACAGTGAACAGTGGACAGTGCACGGCGTACGCAATAGGGAATCGAAGCCGCCGACGCTCGGGAAATGAACGGCTTCAGGGCTTCAAGTCATTCCAAGATGCACGTGCCATTCCTTGCAACTCTTGACGACTCTCATGGCCGGGATGCCCAACTGTTCACTGTGCACTGCCCACTGTTCACTGCACTTCGACTACACTAATAGCTGTTATGGCAACCGCATCTCTCCCTACCCGGATTCAGCCGCGCACGCCGCAAGGCGCCTTCGTCAACGAGCCTTTCATCGACTTTAAGCTGCCCGAAAATGCGCGCGCCATGCACACTGCATTGGAGCTAGTTGCCAGCCAGTTGGGGCGTGAATACGACCTGATTATCGGCGGGCGGCGCCTCAGGACCGAAGCCAAGATCCGCTCGCTGAACCCGGCCCGTCCCGCGCAGATCGTCGGAATCCACCAGAAGGCCGGCGCGGAGCACGCCGAAGAAGCCATGCAGGCGGCCCTGCTTGCATTCGAGTCCTGGAGCAGAACCCGCGTTGAAACAAGGGCCTCGCTAATTCTGGACGCAGCCGAAATCATTCGCGCACGCAAGTTCGAGTTTTGCGCATGGCTCACCTACGAGGTGGGCAAGAACTGGGCTGAAGCCGACGCCGATGTTGCGGAAACTATTGATTTTCTTGAGTTTTATGCGCGCGAGGCGCTTCGCCTCGCCGGGGCCACTACACCCATCCAATATCCCGGCGAACACAATGAACTGCTGTACATCCCGCTTGGGGTTGGCGCGGTCATTCCTCCATGGAACTTTCCTTTCGCCATCATGGCCGGCATGACGGCGGCCGCCATCGTTACCGGCAACACCGTGGTTCTGAAGCCATCGAGCGACTCTCCCACCATAGCCGCCAGGTTTGTTGAAGTGCTTGAGGAGGCTGGACTTCCCGGCGGCGTGGTCAACTTTTGCCCGGGCTCAGGCGCGAGCTTCGGCAATGCCATCGTCGAGCACCCGAAGACCCGCTTCATTGCGTTTACCGGCTCAAAGGATGTGGGCCTTGAGATTCACGAGCGCGCCGCCAAAGCGCGGCCTGGGCAAATCTGGATCAAGCGGACCATTTTGGAGATGGGCGGAAAAGATTCGATCGTGGTGTGCGCGGACGCCGACCTGGATGCGGCCGTCGAGGGCGTGGTCGCCTCGGCATTTGGATTTAGCGGCCAAAAGTGTTCCGCCTGCTCGCGGGCCATCGTAGAAGCCCCAATTTATCAGCTATTTACCGAGCGAATCCGGGAGCGCGTTGCGCAACTGACGATGGGCGACCCGGTGGCCAACCCCAACCTGGGCCCGGTGGTGAACAAGGATGCGCTCGACTCCATGCTGCGATACATAGAGATTGGCAAGCAGGAGGGCCGTTTGATTGCCGGAGGCAACGCTCCGCAGACGGAAGATGGCGGCTACTTTGTTGAACCCACGGTGTTTGCCGGCATCGCGCCCGACGCCGTGCTGGCTCAGGAGGAGATTTTCGGCCCCGTGCTCGCGCTCATTGAGGTGGAAAGCTATGAGCAGGGGTTGGCGGTGGCCAACAATACTGAGTACGGCCTCACAGGCGCGCTCTATACCGCTGATAAGGGAAGGCTTGACCACGCGCGGCGCGAGTTTCACGTGGGCAATCTTTACTTCAATCGGAAATGTACCGGGGCGATGGTGGGCGCGCACCCGTTTGGCGGGTTCAACATGAGCGGGACGGACTCGAAGGCCGGCGGGCCGGATTACCTGACGCTGTTTACGCAGGCTAAAAGCGTGGCGGAGAAGCTGTAGGTTCCGAAC
>CAYWMR010000468.1:0-4094 GCA_964458965.1 uncultured Occallatibacter sp.
TGTACTTTGACACGACCATGCGCGAGGAGGAGGTGAAGCATCTGGCGCAGATGGAGGCCAGATACCGGGGGCTGCTGGAGGCGGCTCCAGATGGAATGATGGTGGTGAATCAGGACGGGGAGATTGTCCTGTTGAATGCCCAGGCGGAGAAGCAGTTCGGCTACCGTCGCGACGAGCTGTTGGGCCAAAAGGTGACGAGCGTTATTCCTGAAGGTTTTGCGGAACGGCTGATCGCCGACGGAACCCGGACCGCGGCCGAGGCGCTGGCGCAGCAGATCGGTACGGGGATTGAACTCAACGGGAAGCGGAAAGATGGCAGGGAGTTTCCCATCGAGATTATGCTCAGCCCGCTGGAAAGCACTGAGGGAATCCTGATTACGGCGGCTATACGCGATATCACCGTTCGCAAGGATGCGGAGAAGCACCTGGCACAGATGGAGGAGAGATATCGGGGGCTGATGGAGGCGGCTCCGGATGGCATGGTGGTGGTGAATCAGGCAGGCGAGATCGTCCTGCTGAACGTTCAGGCGGAGAAGCAGTTCGGATACCGCCGCGATGAACTGCTCGGCCAGAGAGTGACCAACATCATTCCTGAGGGCTTCGCGGAGCGGCTGGTCGCCGACGCTCTTCGCACCACCGCGGAGGCGCTGGCGCAGCAGATCGGCACTGGAATTGAGATCCATGGGCGCCGCAACAACGGAACCCTGTTTCCCATCGAGATCATGCTCAGTCCGCTGGAAAGCACCGAGGGCATCCTGGTGACGGCGGCCATCCGCGACATCAGCGAGAGAAAGCAATTGGCGCGTCAGTTGCACCAGAGTCAGAAGATGGAAGCGGTGGGCCAATTGACGGGCGGAATTGCTCACGATTTCAACAATCTGCTGGGTGTCATCATCGGGAATCTGGATCTGCTGGACCGCCTGGTCGCCGGCAACGATGCGGCAATAAAACGGGTGCGGACCGCGCAAAAGGCGGCCGTGCGCGGCGCGGACATCACGCGCCGTTTGCTGGTCTTCTCCAGCAACGAAGAGCTGAAGCCTTCGGTTGTCCTGCTTGGAGATTCGATTCAGAACACGATCGAATTGGCTGCTCGCGGTCTTGGACCGGAGATCAGGATCACAACCCACATCGACGAGTCGGTGCCGCCGCTCTACGTAGACCCCGCGGGCCTTGAGAGCGCGCTCCTCAATCTGGTGGTCAACGCGCGCGATGCCATGCCCAAGGGCGGCACCATCATCATCAGCTCAAAGCTGCAGAAACTCGACAATAGCCATCCGGTGGTGCAAGCCGGCGACTTGAAGAAAGGCCAATACGTTTATGTGGGGGTGACGGATACAGGGCACGGCATGTCGAAAGAAACTCTTGAGCGCGCCTTTGAACCATTCTTTACCACCAAGCAGCGCAACAAGGGCACAGGCCTGGGCCTGGCCATGGTCTACGGCTTCGTCAAGCAGTCGGGCGGCACCGTGCGGGTCTACAGCGAACTTGGTCATGGGACCACGGTGTCGTTTTATCTGCCCCTTGCCGGGGCTCTCTCGCACCCTGTTTCAATTGATACACCGATGCCTCTCAACGAAAAGTCGGGCGGCACGGTGCTGGTTGTGGACGACGAAGCGGACCTGCTTGAGGTAGCCCTCGTCTACCTCGCCGAGATGGGCTATACAGCCTATGAAGCCAAAGACGGCGCCAGCGCGCTTGAGATGATTGCGCAGCATGGCGAAATTGACCTGATGGTGACGGATGTCGTCATGCCCGGAGGAATGAATGGAGTGGAACTTGTGCAAAGGGCACTCGCTCTGCGCCGCGGCCTCAAGATCGTTTATTCGTCCGGATTTCCCGCAGAGGCACTGGCAGAGAAAAGCATGCTGCTTGTTGACTCGCCCCTGTTGCGCAAACCCTATCAACGCGCCGAGTTCGACGCAATCATCCACCGCGTCATGGAGAGCGACTATGCCACGCAGGAGAAATGAGAAATCCAAAGTCGTGGCTGGCCGTTGCCGGCGCGAATGCAGGCAGCAAATGGAGGAACGATGACGGATAAGCAAAAGATTCTGATCATCGACGATGAAATCGACGTGGGCGAATTCGTCTCCGATGCCGCGCAGACCATGGGATTCGATTGCACCGTGACGACGGATGCAAGAATGTTTCTCGATGCGCTCACGCCCGATACGACCCTCATCCTGCTTGATCTCATGATGCCGGATATGGATGGCGTTGAGCTGCTGCGGCTGCTCAGCGAACGCAAATGCACAACCGGCATCGTTCTGATGAGCGGCGTTGGCAAACGCACCCTGGAGTCTGCCGCGCAACTGGCGAATGTCCTTGGGCTCTCCATCGCAGGCCATCTCCAAAAGCCTTTTCGCTTGACGGAACTGGAGGAGTTGCTGGCAAACACTGCGGAACCGGAAACATTGACTATTGTTCAACCGGGCGCCTCGTTCATCACCCAAAATGAGGAATTGCGCAGAGCGGTGGAGCGCAATGAGTTTGTGCTTCACTATCAGCCGCTGATCGACATTGCAACCGGCCGCGTAGTTGGCGTTGAGGCCCTGGCCCGCTGGCAGCATCCTGAACGTGGACTGATCTTCCCCGACGACTTCATTGGCCGCATGGAGAAACTTGGACTCATCGACCAACTCGGTTGGATTGTTGCCAACCTTGGCATGAGCGAAGTGGGGCAGTTCGCGAATGGCGACGGGAAGGCGCCCATGCTGTCGTTGAATGCGTCGGTATTCTCTCTCCACGATCTGAAGTTCCCTGACACTCTTCTGGCGATCGCCGAGAAGCATGGCGTATCGCCCTCCAATGTCACCATTGAAATCACGGAAAGCGGCTTGATCGAAGAGCTGTCGAGAACGTTGGACATCTTGACCAGGCTGCGGATGAAACAGGTAAAGTTGTCGATCGACGATTTTGGCACCGGCTACGCCATGATGCAACAACTCAAAAACATACCCGCAACAGAATTGAAGATTGACAAGTCGTTCGTTCAGGGAATGCTAAGCAATGAACGAGACCGCATCATGGTCCAGAAGACCATTGAAATAGGCCACGAGCTTGGCATGCAGGTGATCGGAGAAGGGGTGGAGACTCAGGAACAACTGAATCTGCTGCGCCTGAGGGGTTGCGATTGTGCGCAAGGATACCTGTTCAGCCGCCCTCTCCCGGCAAAAGAGGCCGTGAGCTGGCTTGAAACCTACCGCTCCGCCCTGGTTCACTGAGGCTGCTACCCCGACGGCGCGTCTCACACTTCTGCGCTGGAGCTGTGAGAGCCCCCTTGCAGTGGATCACTCCACGCCATCGTCCCGCTGGTGCAAACACAGAGGGTCAGTCTCAGGTACACCACACCTGTTGCACCTTGCCATTTGTCGGTTAAGAGTTGCAGGAGAGCCAATTACCTCTAACGACTTCAGTTGCCTCTGGATTGCGCAGCATCGGCAATTTAGAAGCGCTCCTGTCATTCACCCACTTCTCTTGAATGCTCTGGTTTGCTGTCAAGACTCCCCGGTATTTTCCCCGGTATGAATTCGAGCCGATCCTCCGATCGTATTTTCCGTAAGATATCGACGCATCTATATAGAGTGAAATGAATGGACCGCTCGATGGTCCCCAACACAAAAACTTTGATACGCCTACTAGAATCCCGAAAACGACGTGCCGATAGATTGCCCGTAACAATAACCACCTGCTCCAAGTAACGATTCTGGACTGTGATTAGACAGAACGGGTTCGGTGCAGGCGGAATTCGATACGAGGAGCCATACCATGAGCATTAGCGTACTGAACAACATTTCTTCGCTGATAGCGGAGAATGCCGTTTCCAACACGCAGGCGAGCCTGCAGTCCACCCTCCAACAACTCTCCACCGGTCTGCGCATCAACTCCGGAGCAGAGGACCCAGCCGGCCTTTCGATTGCAGACGGATTAGGCGCCAACATTGCTGCACTCAACCAGTCCAGCCAGAACGCATCGAACGGTATTGGCCTTCTGCAGACCGCTGACGGGGCGCTCTCGCAGGTCGTCACCATCCTGAACCAGGCAGTCACAATTGCGACGGAAGCCTCCAACGGCGGCCTCTCGAGCAGCCAGTC
>CAYWMR010000469.1:0-4073 GCA_964458965.1 uncultured Occallatibacter sp.
TTACCAGGGGCCGGCCGATGTGTCGGCCTTCCTCGATCCCCCGTCGGCAGTGATTCCACCCATCGCGAGTCCCGGCCTCGACGAACAGCAAGCGATATTATCGCGGACCACGGACTATCTGAACGACGCGCTGCCCAGACTGCCCAACTTCTTTGCGACGCGGACTAGGGTTCACTACGGCGAACCGCCATTCAGGAACGATGCGACATGGAAGACGGATACTGCCGATCATTCCCTGCATCCTGACGACAGCGTCCGTGCTACCGTCTTCTATCGCGATGGGGCCGAGGTGGTGGATGAGGAAGTAAGGACGGGAAAGAAGCCGACTGGGCGAGAGATGAATTTATCCACAACCGGTATCTTCGGCCCCATGCAGAGCGTAGTGTTCTTCGATGCCATGCGCGGCAATTTGCAGTGGAGTCTCTGGGAGCAGGATGCAGCCGGCCCGAAGGCGGTCTTCCACTATGCCGTGCCCCAGAAGGAGTCGCATTACGAGGTCTCCTACTGCTGCTCGCTCCAGGGAGACGGAACCAATCTCTTCCGGCGCATTGCCGGTTATCACGGCGAAATCACCATCGATCCTGCGAGCGGTGCGATTCTTCGCTTGACTGCCGTTTCCGACCTCGAACCTAATCTTCCGCTCAGAGTGTCACGCATCATGCTTGAATACGGCCCGGTTGAGATTGGAGGGACAACATACATCTGCCCCTTGAGAAGCGTTGCCATTCTCAAAGGCCGAACATCGCTCGCAGTTCATCAATGGGGTGAAAACTTCAAAACCTACGGTCCATCGCATACAGCTGTGAACGACGTTTCCTTTGCGGACTATCACCTGTTCAAATCCCAGGTGCGCATAGTGCCCAGCGACAATCCAGCGCCCACCCCATAGTGCCCGGCACCGCCCGAGGCGACTGACGGTTCCAACCTGTCCTTAGTTCGGTTCGGCACTCGCCGATCAACCGGACGCAAACTACGAATGTACCTTTTAGTCGTCCACCAATGTTACCGACCCACCCTGGATGAAACTGTAGCGCCAGCCTCCCGGCCGGCTGTAGCGTGGACCTCCCGGTCCACGCTTGCTTCTTCCTGGATGTGAAACCCCAACCCGCGCCCTCCCCTACCCCAAAATCGAAAGTGCCCGATTGCTCAGACGCAGATGCTTCAACTCGCTACCGTAAATCGTGGCGGGGTAGACATATTGCGGCCCGACCCAGGTGAGGAGAATTGATGAGCGGACTTAGATTTCTTGTGTTAACGGCTGTTGCTGGAGCTATCTTTGCAGCAACCCCACTCAAAGCAGATGCTCAAGTTACGGTCGAAGTGGGAGTGGCCCCGGATTGTCCGTATGGCTACTATGACTACGCTCCGTATTCGTGTGTTCCCGACGGCTACTATGGGCCGGAGTGGTTCACCGGCGGCGTCTTCGTCGGCGTCGGCCCGTGGTTTCATGGTCGTGCCGATTTCCAGGGCAAAGTAGACAACTCATTCGACCCCCAGCACGGCTATAACGGCCCGGCGCCAAAGGTTGGCGAGAAAGCCGCGGCCCAGCGCAGAGACCCCGCGCAGTTCAAAGGCAATGAATCGCGCGATGGACGCGGGCACACAGGCGGGGATAAGAAGTAAGCCAAACCAACCGATTCGGGCCTTCGGCCCCAGGCGCGGTTGCGCCGGGGGCCAGGGGTCAAAGTACGCCGTCTTCGCCGGGAATGCCAGGGAGACTTCATGATGGTCAGTAATCTTCGCGGTATCGTTTTTGCAACACTGGCGCTCGCCTGCTTCCTTCCGGCTCCGGTCTCGACAGCACAAGCACAGGAGCCAACCATCTCCGCCGCACCAGGCTCGCTGGTTCGCTGGACCGTTCCTGGTGCAACAAACTGCAGCATGAGAGGCCGCTCCTGGGCCGCTCTGGCCGGCACCTGCTACTACCCGGTAGATCTCCTCGATCAGCCCGGGCCAATCGCCATCGCGCTCTGGGGCGCGGGCCAAAATCCGGCGCCAAAAAAACTCGCCCGCATCACAGTCGAGGCATACGACTACGGAACCGAGCAGATTACCCTTCCCGACATTCCCCAGGCCAACCCCTCGCCGCAGGACCTGAAGCGAGACGAAGGCGACCGGGCAGTGCTTGCAAAAGTATGGAGGGCAAAAGAAGGCCCGGCGCGGTTCACACTGCCTCTCGGGCCACCGGTAAGCCCAATGAGCCCCGGTAAGTCATTCGGCGTCAAGCGTGTCTACAACGGCAAGTTGGCCGAACAGGCACACATGGGGTCCGACTACGATTCGCCGGTGGGCTCTCCCATTCTTGCAGTTGCGGCTGGAACAGTAGTCTTCGCCAATGAAATGTTCTTCGAGGGCAACGCTGTCTTCATCGATCATGGCGACGGGCTCATCAGCATGTACTTCCATCTCTCGGATATCAAGGTTCAGGCCGGGCAGCAAGTCCGGAAGGGCGAGACTCTGGGCCGCGAGGGATCGACCGGCCGCGCAACAGGCCCGCACCTCTGGTTCGGCGTCCGCTGGCACGACGCCCGCATCGACCCCAAGTTCCTGCTCGGCCCACGCGACAAAATTCCCGCCGTAAACTGAGCGCCCGGCTGGTTATCATCGAACCATGAAGCGCGTCCTCTTATCCTGGTCCAGCGGCAAAGACAGCGCCTGGGCCCTCCACATCCTCCGCCAGCAGCCCGATATTGAATTGGTCGGCCTGCTCACCACCCTCAACTCTGAATTCCAGCGCGTCGCCATGCACGGCACCCGCCGCTCTGTCCTCGAAGCACAATCCGCGGCCGCCGAAGTCCCGCTCTGGGTCGTCCCGCTCCCATGGCCATGCCCCAACGAAATCTACGAGCAGCTCATGGCCGAAGTCTGCCAGCGGGCCGCTGCCGAACACATCGATGCAGTAGCATTCGGCGACCTGTTCCTGCCCGACGTCCGCGCCTATCGCGAGAAGCAGTTGGAGCCCACCGGCCTCGAGCCCCTGTTTCCCCTATGGCAGATTCCGACCGATGAGTTGGCGCGCACCATGATCGCCGGCGGTCTGCGCGCCAAACTGGCCTGCATCGATACAAACCAGCTACCAGCGGAATTCGCCGGCCGCGACTTCGACGCCAGCCTGCTCAAAGACTTCCCCCCGCAAACCGACCCCTGCGGCGAGCGCGGCGAGTTCCACACCTGCGTCTACGCCGGCCCCATGTTCAAAGCCTCGCTCAATCTCCAACCAGGAGAAGTAGTAAACCGCGAAGGCTTCATCTTCGCCGACTTCCAATAGCAGCCCAGTCCCTTAGTCCCTTAGTCCCTTAGTCCCTAGTCCCCAGCCCTACTTCCTCCGCCGGCGGAAGCACATGCGTATCCCACCAATGCTGCACCACCTGGTCCCACCGCTCGCTGCGTCCAATCCACAACTGCGCGGCCAGGTCGTAATGCGCAAGGTTGTTCTGTAACCAATAAGGCCGATTGTCCCTCAGCCAAGCCTGTTCATACAGTCCGCGAAGCAGCCCATACCCGTCGCGAATATCCTCAAGCCGTCCGTTGTTTGAGCCAATCGTCTCCAGCATCCCCGATATGTCATTCCACCGGCTCTTGTCCGCAACCAGCCCTTGCGCCTGCTTGTACAGCGCCACGGACTCATCCGCCGCCTGAAACTTCAGCCCCACAAAGTCGATTCGCCGCGCGCCCAGCACCAGAGCATCCAGCGCCTCCTCGTTCGTCAGCGTGGTGCCTTCAGCCTTGGCCGCGGTCCGAGCCTCGGCTACCAGCGTAATGGCCTTCTCAGCGCGCAGCCGCAGTTCAGTCAGCGCCGGCCGAATCTTTGCCCCCACCCGCTGCCCCTCCGCCGAGAACGGATCGACCCAGAAAAGGCTATCCTGCGCGTCTTGTAGTCCAGCTTTCTTCAACACCGTGTGCGCCGCCATCAGCTCCCGCTGAGCCTGGCTTATCTTCCCCGTCCGATCCCCGTGAAACACCTGCCCGTACGAATCGGTAAACGCGTCTTCCGAGCTCTCGCCCGCCTGCCAGCCCACCGCCGCGCCAAACAGCACGCCAAACCAGTTCTCGTCGAAGATCCCCTCGCCGTC
>CAYWMR010000470.1:0-4061 GCA_964458965.1 uncultured Occallatibacter sp.
TCTTCTCGGTGCAGAATTTGCAGACCTTCTTGCGGCGGAAGAACTTTCCGCGGCCACCGGGTCCACCGGAGGGCCGGCCGCCAGGCGCGCCAGAGGGCCGGCCGCCGGAGCGGGGTCCGGGACCAGGTCCGGATTCCGATTGCGATGGTGCCGATGCGCCGAACTCAGGCGCTCTTCCAGGGTTTTCTTCAGACATGATGTTTCCTCTTCACTCTCTTCGTTCCCGGTGAGCCCCTCGGGGGTATCGGGAAACTTGATCTGGCTGCTGCCAGCGCCCAAATTGAGACGGGCGCCGGCAGCAGCAATTCCGGGTACTCTTGCTATGCGCCGGCTTGAACCGGCTCAGCAACTTCCGCCGCGGCGTGGACCGCAACCGGGGCAGCCACGGCCTGAGCCGCTGGTTCCGAGTTGGGCTTGCGGCGAACGCCACGCAGGGCTTTCACCTTGGCCAGGCGCTTCTCTTCCTCGTCGATGCGCACCGTGATGAACTTGATCACCGGCTCGGTTACCCGCAAACGGCGTTCCAGCTCCAAAACCACCGCGCCATTGGCTTCAATGGTCAGCAGAACGTAGTTTCCGTCGTTGAACTTGCGCACCGTGTACGCGAGCTTGCGCCGGCCCATCTTCTCCACAGTCTTCACCGCGCCGCCACCACCGGTAACGGTGGCGGTAAAGCCGGCGATCAGCTTGTCCGCATCCTCTTCGGCCACGTCGGGCCGAACAATGAACATTACCTCATACACACGCGACATCGGTATTCCTTTTCCGCCGGAGCTTCGGCTCCAGCAACCAGCTTCCGGTTTCCCGTTTGCTGTCCTAACTCAGTCCCTAGTCCCTTAGTCCCTAGTCCCTTAATCCTTGTCTTTCCTGTTGAACTCGTTCATTGCGCTTGCCGGTCCTTCCCCGATGATTCGCCGCACGGCGGTTGCCACACGGTCCAGCACCTCATCCAGCACCGTCAAGTCCGCCTTGCGCATAGGCGAAAGCAGATAATCCCTGCCTGGCCGCCTGCCGCCCCTGGCCGCAATGGCCTCGGGCGGAAGATCCGGCCCAACGCCGATGCGGAGGCGCAACCACTCCTGGTTTCCCAGGGCATCGGTCACGCTGCGGGCTCCGTTGTGCCCCGCAGGAGAGCCGCGCTCCCTGATCTTGAGGGTCCCCAGCATCAAATCCAACTCGTCGTAGATCACGAGCAGATCCTTCGCCGGGTCCGCCTCAAACTCCCGAACCAGCGCGGCCACTGCCAGCCCGCTCAGGTTCATAAACGTCTCCGGTTTGGCCAGGACCACCTCGCGCCCTGCGATTCGGCAGGTTGCTGTAACGGCCCGGCAGCGCCGGTTTTGAACCACAACCCCTTCTTGCTGGGCGATGCGGTCGATAGCCATGAACCCCGCGTTATGCGGCGTCCATGTGTACTCCGTGCCGGGGTTGCCCAGCCCGACCACCAGAAACGGACCTGGTCGAAACGGGCTCGAGCTGCCGGGCTCAGAGGCCCCAGCGAGCGATCGTCGTTCGCTGGGGCGCGGGGACTCACTTGCTTCGGCCAAGGCTTACTTCTTTGCCGCCGGCTTCTTGGCGGCAGCATCCCCGGCCTTGGCGGCATCTTCGGGCTTGCCCTTCTTTGCAACTTCGGGCTCGGCCGCTGTAGCTGCTGCCGCCGCTGTCGCCGCGGCAACTTCGGCCTCGGCTGCGGTTGGCGCCTCTTCGCGAATCGAGACCACATGAGCCACGGTCGCATCTTCGGCCTTCAAATACTTGATTGACCCCAGGTGCGGAAGATCGCTCACCCGCAACGACTGGTAAAGAGCCAGATTGCTTACATCAACGTCAATGTGCGCAGGAATGTCTCCGGGAAGGCACTCGATCTCGACCTCGCGCAGCACCTGGTCGAGAATGCCGCCGGAGGCTTTGACGCCCACCGGCACGCCCAGCAGCTTCACACGCACCTTTACGCGCAGAGCCTTGTCGAGCGCGATGCGTTTCAGGTCGATGTGGATCAGCTGATCCTTGATAGGTTCGCGCTGCCAATCGACGATCATGGCTTTTGCCGTGGACTCACCGGCTACTTCGACATCGAATATCGTGTTGTGCCCGGTCTCTGAAAACAGAATCCGGGAAATCTGCTTGGGATCCACTTCAATGGCCACTGGGGCGAGCCCGGAACCATACAGCACGGCAGGTATCTTGCCGGCAACGCGCACACGGCGCGCCGCGTTCTTGTTGAATTTCCCCTCGCGGGGTTTCGCTGCGACTACTTCTGGCATTTGCTCTCTCGTTTCCTTGTATCGGGCACGGGCCGGTTGGGGTCCGCTCCCTTTGTTGGGGCCAGTTGTAAGTTTTCAGTTGTCAGTTGTAAGCAAAGCCGTTTAACAGCTACCGTAACTGACAACTTACAACTAATAACTGACAACTTAGTTGAACAGCGAACTTACGCTGGTTTCCAGGTGAATGTTCTCGATGGCCGAGCCTATCAAGCCGGCAATCGAGAGCACTTTGATCTTGGCTAACTTCTGGGCTGCCTCGCGCAGCGGAATCGTATTGGTCACCACCAATTGCTCCAGTCGCGATTGAGCGATACGGTCGATTGCCGGACCCGAAAGCACGGCATGGCTGGCGCACGCATAAACACTGATTGCGCCGTTGTTATAGAGTGCGTCGACGGTCTTTACCAGCGTGCCGGCGGTGTCGACCATGTCGTCCAGGATCAGGCAGCTCTTGCCGGCCACCTCGCCAATCACGTTCATTACCTCGGCAACGTTCATATCGGTGCGGCGTTTATCCACAATAGCCAGGGGCGCCCCGATCTTCTGCGCAAAGAAGCGCGCCCGCTCCACGCCGCCCGCGTCCGGCGAAACCACAATCAGGTTGGGTAAATTCAGTTCGCGGAAGTAGCCCACCAGCACCGGGCTGGCAAACAGATGATCGACTGGGATGTTGAAAAAGCCCTGAATCTGCGCGGCGTGCAGGTCAACGAACAGGGCACGGTTTGCGCCGGCGGTGGTGAGCAGATCGGCGACCAGTTTTGCGCTGATGGGGACGCGCTGCTTGTCCTTGCGATCCTGGCGGGCGTAGCCGTAGTAGGGCACCACCACCGTGATCCTGGCCGCCGAGGCCCGCTTGAGCGCATCGATCATCACCAATAACTCCACCAGGTGCTGGTCCACCGGATAGCAGGTGGGCTGCACTACAAAGACATCCACGCCGCGCACGTTCTCCAGCGATTGGAAGTAGATTTCGCCGTCGGCAAAGCGCTGGATCTTCGCTTCGCCCACGGTAACGCCGATGTGCCGGGCAATCTCCTCGGCCAGGGGCCGGTTGGCCGTGCCGCTGAAGAGCTTGAACCGTTTGTCCTCGCTCAGGTTGCGGGTCCGCTTGCGATCCGGCGAGGCCTTCGCTTCCTTGGCCGCAGGTTGCAATGGCTCCTTAGGGTTGGATGGACTGGGTGGATTGGATGCATTGGGCTCTTTTGGAGCCCCATCCCGTGGTGCGTTCTCCCCGCTGTCCTGCCCTTTGTCTTCCGCTGTCACCGTCAATGTTTCCACTTCCATTTTTCAGAGCACCCCTCAAGCTGGTTGGCTTTGGCTGCTTACCGACAGTGATCAGTGGACAGTGCACAGTGATCAGTAAAAGCCCTGGCCCGCAACTGATCACTGTCCACTGTTCACTGCCCACTGAATTGGCTGGGCGACTAGGATTCGAACCTAGACAAATGCCTCCAAAGGGCATTGTCCTACCATTAGACGATCGCCCAACTTTGCAGCCGTTCGCGAGTCTCTCTCGCAGACCGGCTGCCTGTCAATGTTCTGGGTTCAAAAGCATTTCGCTCCAATAGGCCTGGCGCGGCAGGGTGCGGGTCAAATGACTCCGAACTCCGGCCAACTCCAGCCTGTTGCAAGCTTCTTCCGCATCTCCACGGGTTCGGTATAACCCGAAGAGCGCCGAACCGGACCCTGACAGCGAGGCATGAAGGGCTGCCTCCGGGGTGCCCGAAGCCGCGAGGATGCGCTTGATTTCTGCAAGGGAGGGATGCTGGGGGAAGACGACGCGTTCAAAGTCGTTCT
>CAYWMR010000471.1:0-4057 GCA_964458965.1 uncultured Occallatibacter sp.
TGGAATTGTGCAGGATGAAAGGGAAGGGTATGAATAATCTTGGGCCCCGGCGCGGGTTGGAAGGCCTATGAGCGCCAGTGCGCGGACCGATGCGCGGCAGCCTGAATCGTCTTTGCCTTGGCTGCAACAGGCCTTCAAAGCCATGGCTGCTCCGAAGCTGAAACCGGCAACCACAACCGGCCGGCTGTATGCGTTTACAAGCCAATCGATCGCGGCCAGCACATCGCCGCTCTCTGCCTCGCCGTCGTGGAGGCCTCGGCTCAAGCCAACGCCACGGAAGTTGAAGCGCAGCACCGGCCAGCATAGACCCCACTCCGGCGCATTCAGAGCCTTCATGGCGTGGAACACCACCTTGTTGTGCATTGTGCCGCCGCCCAGCGGATGAGGATGGCAGACCAGCGCCGAAAACGGAGCTTCTTCCAAGCCTTCATTCAACGTCGCTTCCAACCGGCCGGCCGCCCCGGTTAAATTCACACTTCGCACCATTTGTGGCTTGAGCGTCGTGCGCGGTTGGACGAAGGCGATTGTCGAGGTCATACCACTCTTAATTCTACGCTCAAATATAAGCAAATCCTCATTCCCCGAAACGGTTACTCTGGAGTGTCTCTAAAGTGTATGGGCATGGAACCAGGCCTCAGGAAGGCTGCAATCACTGCCCCCCCAGGCGCGCTGTGCGGTATTCTGGCAGCATCATGACCGATCTTCCGCCCGCCAATCCTATTGACCCCGTCCGGTTTACGCGCCAGCTTTGCGAAATTGAGTCCACAACCTATCACGAAGGGGAGGTAGGCGATTTTCTGGCAGAGTTTCTCGATCGGCGCGGTTGGGAAGTGGAAAAAACTTCCGTGCCGCAGCCGGCGGAGAGCGCAACGGCAGGCCCGCGCTGGAACGTCTACGCCGGAATCAAGGGTCAAGCCCCCGACTTGGTGTTCTCCACGCACATGGACACTGTTCCCCCCTATGTGGCTTTCAGCGAGGACGAGGAATTTATGTACGGGCGCGGCGTCTCCGACGCCAAAGGGATCATCGCCGCCCAGGTCGCAGCGGCAGAAGCGTTGCGCGCCGCGGGATTTCGCATTGGGTTGTTGTTTGTCTCCGGCGAAGAACGCGACTCCGCCGGCGCCAAAGAGGCAAACCTGAAGCCCAAAGGCAGCCGCTTCCTCATCAACGGCGAGCCTACTGACAATCGCCTCGCGCTGGCCTCAAAGGGCGCTCTGCGCGCGTGGTTCAAGTGCTCCGGCAAAATGGCTCACTCGGCATATCCAGAGCTTGGCGACAGCGCCGTTCACAAGCTCATCGAGGTATTGGCAAGAGTACTTGCGCTCCCCCTGCCGTCCCTTGAAGATGTAGGCCCGAGCACCATCAACGTCGGCCAGATCCACGGCGGCCACGCACCAAACGTCATCGCCGACAAAGCAGAGGCACAGGTGCTGGTGCGAACGGTAACCAGTTCGGCTCCTGTTCGCGCAGCCCTGGTCGAAGCAGCCGGTGACCAGGCCACGGTGGAGTTCACGCTAGACTCTCCATTCATCCGCATGAGAGCCGTGGAAGGCCTACCCACAATGATTGCGAAGTTTGCCACGGACATCCCGCACCTGACCAACTGGGGCGAACCGTTGCTGCTTGGGCCAGGCTCCATTCACGTCGCCCACACCCCGTTTGAGAAGCTGGCCAAGAAGGAGTTACTCGAAGCCGTCGAGTTATACATCAAAGTGGCGAAACAGTTACTTGCCTAACTCATCTTGGATGTGCGCATCGATAACTCAAGCGCCCCGATTATCTCACTTATGCGCGTCAGGCGGCATCTGAAAGTTTCGCAGTCAGCTTGATGCCGAGTGCATTCATGACCGCAAGCGTAGTCTTCAGTGTAGGGTTTCCCTTTTGACTGAACGAACGATAGAGCTGCTCGCGAGACAATCCTGTCTGCTTTGCGATGCTGGCCATTCCCTTGGCGCGTGCCACCACGCCCAGCGCATGTGAGATGTAGGCAGCGTCGTTGGTTTGAAAGGCCTCTGCCATGAAAATCGCAATCGCTTGGTCCGATCCGAGATCTTCGACAGGATCGTAAGTGGTAAATTTCTCAGCCATTGGTCTCGCTCGATATTCCCAACGTGTAGTTTATAAACTACCACACTTTCGCAACTTCACATCCTTCGCAAAGATTTAACGGGCCTGAAATCAACTTCTTCTGCTATCCTTCCGCTGCAGTTCCCCAAACAAATTCAAACCATCGAGGTCGATATGGCAACCACAGCAACTGCCCCCGTCACGCCTGAACGCATCTATCAATTCGCCTTTGCCTATGCCCCGCCGCTGGTGCTTGAAGCGGCCATCCGCCACCATGTCTTCGACGTGCTGGATAGCGGTGGGAAAACCCTGGCGGAGGTGAGCCAGGCGACCGGCGCTTCGGAACGCGGATTGGCGGCCATCATGAACATGCTTGTCGGCTTCGATTTCCTGGCCAAAGATGCCCAGGGCGTCTACACCCTTACCCCGGAGAGTTCCGCATTTCTGGTCTCCACCAAGCCGTCGTTTCAGGGCGGCCTAATTCGCCACACCAGCGAACATCTGCTCCCCAGGTGGCTCGAGCTGAACCAGGTGGTCGCCACCGGACAGCCCGTTTCGTCGGTCAATCAGCAAGGGCCTGGCAGCCACTTCTTCGCCGAGTTTGTCAACGACATCCTCCCCATGAGTTACCACGTAACTCAGGAGCTGGCCGCGCATCTCGGCCTAAGCTCCGCCACCGAGCCGGTCAGCGTGCTCGATCTTGCCGCCGGCTCAGGCGTGTGGGGCATCGGCCTGGCCCGCAACAGCGGCCACGTACGAGTAACGGCCGTCGACTGGCCGGGCGTGATTCCCGTAACCCGCGCGACTGTGGCTCGCTTTGGGCTCGCCGATCGGTTCAGCTTTGTCGAAGGCGACCTGCTTCAGGCGGACTTCGGCACCGGTCACAATGTGGCGACTCTGGGTCACATCCTGCACAGCGAGGGCGCGGAGCGCAGCAAGGCGCTGCTGGCTAAAACCTTCCATGCACTGGCCTCCGGCGGAACCATCGCCATCGCCGAGTTCCTTGTCAATGCCGACCGCACAGGCCCAGTGAACGGCCTCATCTTTGCCGTCAACATGCTGGTGAATACCGATCGCGGAGATACATACTCGTTTGAAGAAATCAGCGGCTGGTTGCGCGAGGCAGGATTCACCGATGCGCGAACAATCAACACGCACGGACCGTCGCCCCTGATTCTGGCAACCAAACCATAGGCCGCGATGCACTTGATAAGATGGAAGGCTAAGAGGGACTAATCATGACCGCATCCATCTACGACATTCCCGTAAAGAAAATCAGCGGCGAGGACGCATCGCTGGCCGACTTCAAAGGCGACGTCGTCCTCATCGTCAATGTGGCGTCCAAATGCGGCTTGACGCCGCAGTACGAGGGCCTGGAAAAGATCTACGAGCAATACAAGGGGCAAGGATTGGTGGTCGCGGGTTTCCCGGCCAACGACTTCAAAGCCCAGGAGCCGGGAACCAACGAAGAGATCGTTGCCTTCTGCACCACAAACTTCGGCGTCAAGTTTCCGCTCTTCGACAAAATCACCGTGGTGGGCGACCAGAAGCATCCGCTCTACGCGGCCCTGATTGCTGCCCAGCCCACGGCCATCAGCCTGGCTGAGGTTCCTCTCCGCGAAAAACTCAAAGGCTGGGGAATCGACACCAGCCCCGAGCCGGAGCTGGCGTGGAACTTCGAGAAGTTTCTGGTGAGCCGGCAGGGCGAAGTGGTCAAGCGCTTCGCTCCCGACACAGCGCCGGACGATCCCGCATTGGTGGCTGCCATCAAGGCGGAACTCGAAAAGAGCTAAGGCAGTGCACATGAATATGCGCTTCAACTGCGTGGCAATGTATAAGGGCACGACTTTAGTCGTGCCGAAACAACCGCAAAAGAACGTCGGGCTTTAGCCCCTGCGGGACATTGGTGCTGGCAGCCGGAAGGCCCCAGCACGAAGCTGTTATTGATGGACAATGCCTAACGTGCCCAGCCACACCAATCTCCTCGATC
>CAYWMR010000472.1:0-4054 GCA_964458965.1 uncultured Occallatibacter sp.
GGGGTGGAGCTCGGCAAAATCCTCTGCGCGGAAGCCTTTGCGCAGGCTGACGGCGATGGCCAGCGCGTCGCCCAGGGCCAGCATGGCGGTGGTGGAGGCGGTGGGGGCAAGATTCAGGCCGCAGGCTTCGCGCTCAACGCCGCAATCGAGGGCTACGTCGCTGGCTTCCGCAAGGGTCGATTTCAAATTGCAGCAGAAGGTGATGAGCGCGTCGCCCTTGCGCTTGAGCGTGAGCAGGAGGCGAAGAATCTCCTCTGTTTCTCCGCTGGCTGAGAGGGCCACGACAACATCGCCGGGGAGCAGAACGCCGAGGTCGCCGTGGACGGCTTCGGCGGGGTGAAGGAACAGGGCGGGCGAGCCGGTGGAGCTGAGCGTGGCGGCAATCTTCTGGGCGATGATTCCGCTTTTGCCCATGCCGGTGACCACGACGCGGCCATTGCTTTCGCCGCAACGGAGGATGAGATCGACGGCGCGGGCGAAGGGCTCGGCCATTGGGCCTTCGAGGCGCAGGGCTAGCGCTTCGAGGGCTGCGGCCTCGGTGCGGACCAGATCCGCAGGCGTTAGCGCTGAGGGTTCGAAAGGGCCTTGTTCGCCGTTGCTGTTCATCGGTATCCGATGGTATCAGTTCGGGCGGATTGGTGCGGTTTGGCGGTGTAAGTCGACGAGCCTTGAGTTTGTTGGTTTCCCACCCATCGCCAGTCTCCCGTTTCTAAAGTCCTTTGTAAAACTCACGAAGGACACAAGCAGATTCTTCGACTCACCACCCCCAAACTGAAGGACGTTTGGGGCCCCGTTCGCTCAGAATGACAGCCTCTATTTTGATATGAGCTTTAGAGACAGGACACCAGGAAGAAGCGATGGATGGGGCACGGGGCATTCGTTAGTCAGCGGCCGGTTTTCTTTACTCGGCGACTACGGGATTGGTTAGCGTGCCTAGGCCTTCTACCGTGACTGAGACGGTTTCGCCGGGTTTGAGCCAGCGCTTTGGAGTGCGGCCGAGGCCAACGCCGGGAGGGGTTCCGGTGGAGACGATGTCGCCGGGGAGCAACGGGGTTATCGATGAGAGGTACTCGATCAACTCCGGGATTTTGAAGACCAGCTCGCGAGTGTTCGAGTTTTGCAATCGCTCGCCGTCGATGGTGAGGCTGATTTGGAGCGTGTGCGGATCGGGGATTTCGTCGGCGGTGACGATGGAGGGACCGATGGGGCAGAAGGTGGGGAAGCTCTTGGACATGGACCATTGCGTGGTGGAGAACTGGACGTCGCGGGCGCTTACGTCGTTAACGATGGTGTAGCCGTAGACGTGGTCTCGCCAGGCCGAAGCTGGGATGCGGTAGCCGCCTTTGCCGATGACGAATGCGAACTCGGCTTCGTAGTCGGGCTCGGTGGAGTTTTTGGGCAGGACGATGGGTTCGCCAGGGCCGATGATTGCGCTTTGCAGCTTGAAGAAAACGACTGGCGTGGCGGGGATGGCCATGCCGGATTCTATAGCGTGGTCGCGGTAGTTGAGGCCGATGGCGAAGATGCGCGGGGGATTCGAGAGCGGGGCGTGGAGGCGGACTTCGCTGAGGGGATGGGCGGCATAAGCGCCCGGATGATTGACTGCGTTGCAACCGGCGGTGATTGCTGAAAGGGCATCGAGGTAGCCGGAGGCGGTGAGATCGACGACCAGATTGGCCTCATCGAGCAGTGCGCCGGCACGGATTTCGCCGTCGGTGGTGGAGAAGGATACGAGCTTCAATTGGGGCCTCCTGCGTGGGCTATGCCGAATTTCCGGCTCTTGGTTCAGTCACCGATAAACTTGAGATATAGGTGAGGCTCTTTCTCGCAAATTGACGCCAGGCGTCGAATCTGGGTTGCCAGGGACTTAACCTCGGGCAAATGAGCTTGCTCTTCACACATTCTCCACTCTGCCAAGAACCGCGGCATTTGCAATGTGTTCAGGACCGTGTCTCCGTATGGGTCCAGATACTGGAGACAGTGAGTTGCTTCGAGATTGGGAACGGACTCAACCAAGCAGACTAGCTGGTTTCGCTCGTCAATCACTTCCTCTCGCAGACCACCATTTTCATCAAGAAGCTGAATCTGGCTGAATCCCATATCTGGTCCCTCAGGCTGCGGTCCAGCCGCCGTCGATGGTGAAGATGGAGCCGGTGATGAAGGCGGCCTCATCGGAAGAAAGATAGCGGACCATGGAGGCGATTTCTTCCGGTTGGCCGAGGCGGCCGATGGGTTGGCGGGCGCGGAGTTCGGCGCGGGTTTCTTCTTTGTTGTGCTTGTGGAACTTTTCCAGATAGCCTTCGACAAAGGGGGTTTGAACCGTGCCGGGACAGATGGCATTGATGCGCAGAGTTTTTGGGTATTCGACGGCTAGCTGGCGCGTCATGGCGATTACTGCGCCCTTGCTGGTGCAGTAGGCGAAGCGCTGCTTGATGCCGACCAGTCCCGATACCGAGGCAATGTTGACGATGGAGCCGGTGCGGCCGCCGGGGTCGTTCTGGGCGGCGAGCAGGAGCGGGAGAAAGGCCCGCGTGACGAGGTAGACGGCGCGAACATTGACGTTGATCAGGCGATCGAAGTCGTCGGGTTCGGTGGTTTCGATGGAGCCAACGTGGCCTATGCCGGCGTTGTTGACGAGAATGTCGAGGCGGCTAAGCCGAGAGACGGCGGCGGCAATGGAAGTGGGGCTGGTTACATCGAGGTGCAGCGCTTGTGCGGAGCCTATGGATTCGGCGAGGGCTTCAGCGGCGGCGAGATTGATGTCGGCGATCCAGACGTATGCTCCGGCTCGGGCGAGTTCTTTGACGGTGGCTTCGCCAATGCCGCTTGCTCCGCCGGTGACCAGGGCGTGGAGATTGTCGAGGCGGAAGGGCTGAGTTTGGGTGCTGGACGATTCGGGATTGGTCGGGATGGAATCGGTCATAGGAGAAGGCCTTGGGAGTTTTCCCAGGAAGGGGAAGTATACCTTGGGCGAGTTGCAGTGCAGGCGGGGTTGGCCGCGGAAGGTCTGCCGTTACACAACTCTGGGGCTACTTATCGCTGTCCTTCTTTGAGCGAGCGCGAGCAATTAGCCAGGGGAGGATAGCGATAAGGGTTGTCAGGCCGAGACCCAGGGCGAATCCATACCAAAAGTTGTTTGAGAGCATAATGGTCCTCCAGTTCGATGGTATCTCGGTTCAAGAACAGATTAGCTTGCCGGATTCAGCTGGTGGCGGAACTCGGCAATTACTTTCAAGTATGCGTGGGCTGCTTCGGTGATGATTTCAGGCTCGCCTTTGTCGATGGCGGCGAGGTTGACGAGATCGCTGCCTACGCCCAGGGCGCGAGCTCCGGCGCGGAGAAAGCTCTCGGCAGTTTGCAGCGTTACGCCGCCGGTGGGAATTAGCTTGAGGTGCGGAAAGGGAGCGAGCAGGGACTTGAGGTAGCTTGCGCCGCCCATTGCCGAGCAGGGAAAGATCTTGACGTAGTCCGCGCCTGCCTCCCAGGCGGTGATGACTTCCGTTGGGGTTAGCGCGCCGGGGATGGAGAGCTTGCCGTTGGCTTTGGTGGCGGTGATTACCGCGGGGTGAAAGCTGGGGCTGACGACGAACTCCGCGCCGGCTTCGATGGTGGCTTCGGCTTGAGCGGCCGTGGTTACGGTGCCGGAGCCTAGCAGGCACTTCGTGCCGTACTCGTTTTTGAGCTCCCTCAGCAGGTCAACAGCGCCGGGAACGGTCATGGTGACCTCAACCACGGTGACGCCGCCGGCGAGCATGGCTTTGACTACGGCATGGGCCTGGCTGGCAGAGCGAGCGCGGAGAACGGGAATGAGGCCGACGCGTTCGATGATCTGGGCTGTGGTTTCGGACATGGTTTTCCTCGATTGGGCTATACGGATTATCGGGCGATGCGGGCGGAGCCGCCTTTGATGATGCGTTCTACCTCGGCGAGTGAGGCCATGCTGGTGTCGCCGGGGGTGGTCATGGCCAGCGCGCCGTGGGCTACGCCGCAGCGGAGCGCCCAGTCGATGGGCTTGCCGGCTAGCAGGCCGTAGATGAGGCCGGAGGCGAAGCTG
>CAYWMR010000473.1:0-4052 GCA_964458965.1 uncultured Occallatibacter sp.
CCGGCTTCCCGGGCCACCTCGGACAGGAACAACCTGTTGACACTACACACCTAATCCCTATTCCCTGTCTTTTCACTCCCTGTTCCTCCACCGCCACACCAGGTCTTCCGCCGCTTCTGGCCACGTTGGAAACTCAAACTCGAATCCCGCGTCGAGCAACCGCGTCGGAACAACCCGCCTGCTCTTCAGCACCAACTCCGACTCCGTGCGCAAAAAGAATGCGCCTATTTCGATCAGCAGCGCGGGTGCCGGAATCCCATTGGGCATGCCCCATGCATCGCGCAGCGCCTCAAGGAACTCGAAGTTATGCAACGGGTTAGGCGCGGCTACGTTCACCGGCCCGTCAAGCTCCCCATGCTCGATCAGGAACTCGACGGCGCGGGCGAAATCCGTCTCGTGAATCCACGAAACGTACTGGCGTCCGCTGCCTTGCGCGCCGCCCAAACCCACCCGGACAAGATTGAGATACACCTCAAAAGCATTGCCGGGAGCGGGGCTGAAAGTGATGGCGCTGCGCAGCGCCACCTTCCGCGTGCGCGGCGTTTCGCTCTCAAAGAACGCGGCCTCCCAATCCTTCGCCACGCCCACTGAGAAATTCCACGTATCGGGCGCGCGCCGTCCTTTCGAGATCAGTTCATTCCCGCCCAGTTCGCCATTCGCCTCACCCATCTCCCAGTCGAGTCCCGGCCGGTCAAGCGTGTGCCGATAAATGGTTGCCGTGGAAGCATTTAGCCATACTCGCGGAGGTTCCCTCAGCCCTCCAATCACACGATTCAAGAGCCGCGTGGTCCCGATGCGCGAGTCATAAATGGATTTGCGATTAGCCGCATGATATCTGCAATTTACGCTCTGCCCGGCGAGGTTGATGCAGACGTCCGCGCCTTCGAGTGTTTCGGTCCACGGGCCAACCGTTTCGCCGTCCCAGTGCACCGTCTGCCACTGGGCCGCGTATGGGCCGCGGGTCAGCACCGTTACATGATGGCCTCGCTCCTGAAAATGCCGCGCCAGCATCCGCCCCACTTGTCCGCTGCCGCCGGGAAGCACAATCCGCAGCGGGCGTGCGCCGCCGCTGGGCGGCTTTCCACCAACAATATCCATGGATTCAGCGTACAGCGTTTATGCGCTGATCGCCGTATATCCGCAGGTGCCAAATTGCTCGCGCTAGCGTTGCTTAAAGTCCGGGCGGAAAAGTGTACGTCCGCCGCCGATTCGACCGCACCACATGCACAATCAGCCATATGATCAGCACCACCGGGAGCAGCGGCCCAAAGAGAATCCAGCCCGGAAAGGCCACCCGGTCGTGGCCCACGGTGACGGACTCGGGCGCGTGAATCATTCCGAACATTGCCACCAGGTCCTTGCCCACCGAAACGTTTTCACCAAGCCGCACCAGCCCAAAGAAGCTAACCATGTCCTGGCCGATTTGCGCGTTGTCCTCTGCGGAAATCGAGCCGAAGAAGTTCACCACATCGTGGTCGGCGTGTCCGGCAATATGGATATTTCCGAAGAAGACGACCACGTCGCCCTTAGCCTCGCCCAGGATGTTTACATTGCAAAAGAAGCAGACGGCGTCGTGAACCGCCATGTCAGAGCCTACGTTGATATTGGAGAAGAACTGAACTCGATCCGAGTCAGCATGGGCAGGTGTGGCGGCAGCCAAAAAGGCCGCGGCAAGCAGGCAGAAGGCAAGCATTCTTCTCATCATCGCGGACGCCTCACCAACCACTACGCGCAAAGTGATCGGAAAGTTCCAAACGGGATTAAGCCAGCCACATTCAGCTTCCAGCTTCACCTTGGGCATCCTGGGTCTCCTTCATTTGGTTGCTAAGGTTTTATGGGCAACTCCGCCCGCAACCCATGTGTAGACAGCATGCGAGCCGAGGATTAACAAGAAGCCGTAAATGGGAAAGCTATACCGGGGGGAAACTTGAATCACAATGTAGACCAATGAATATGCTATGCAGGCGCCTCCCAGTAGCAAAGCGATTTCAGGTTTCGGTTTCCAGAGCCTGATGACGCCTGCAGTGGCCAGGATGGTAATCAATCTGGATATCAAAGGTATTGCAATCGTTTGCAACCGATATCCCCACGGGAACAGAATCGCTCTTGTCCGGGGGAACCAAAACAGAGCAATCCTCTCCAAACTAAGCTCAGCGAACCGTTTCGGGTTGGAACGGATCCATTGAATGGCCTGATCTTTCTTGGCCTGGTCGTAGGCTACCTCGCCCATCCGCAAAACTTTCAGGCTCTCTTCACGGTTTAGATTCGGATGAATCGTCTTCCACGCGGGACTCAAGACGTTGTATTCAAGGTCGGCCGTCAAAACACTGTTGTTCGATACTTGAAGCTCCAAGCCGAAATTCGATCGCGTCAAAACCCAACTTCCCAGCACCATCCGATTGCGAATGGCCCATGGGGCCAGAGCAAGCAACGCGATAAAGCAAACAGTTGCGAAGTAACGAACTACAGCAACTCTGTTCTTTGAAAACCATAGGAATGCGCAGACGGACCATACTCCAAGAATCAGAATGGTATTTGCGCTAAACAGCGTTGCAACTGCTGCAGCAGCTCCGCAAATTGCTCCGTCCTTCATGGTGAATTCGGCCTTCTCCCAGTGTTTCGCTGCGATGCTGGTCAACCAGACCAATGCGAGAAAGGTGAATGGCGCTTCCCATTGACCGCTGGTCTCGCTCCAGAGATTAACTGGCAGCAGCGCGCCAAAAAGACCAGCCGAGATCCCAACCCACCGATTCAGCAAGCAGCTTCGGCCCAACACGGGCAGCAAGGCAAATCCCAATGACGACGCCGCGCTTCCGAAACAACTTAACGCGAAAGCGACGCTCGACCCAAGGCCGAATATGCGGATCAACAGCGCGGCGAGTAATGGGAACAAGGGCATACAGTGGGCAGTCGGGCCGCTTGGGCCGCTTCTAAAAGGGTCGGAGAAAGTTCCGTTGCGAGCCAGCGATATCGCGATGTTGAGTGCTTCTTGCGGGTCTGCCGGCGCAGGTGGCCGCCACCACAAAAGCAATATGCGAACAGCCATGCCTAAAAGAAAGATGATGACGATCGCCGGCCAGGTAAAATCTCGATCCTTAGGTACATGACATATATCCATAAGCTGGAGTCTCCTTCTTGAATCCGGGCAGTCCGGCGCCGAAGGTGACCTGATTCTGGTCCTTCGGTTTAGCTGTGGCGCACAAGCACGTCCTGCCAGATGGAATCGCCTATTTCGACCTGGAATCCCTGCAAGTGTATCGCTCTTGAGGCAGATTGCGGTGCCATCAGAACGATCGCCCCGAGAAAGCCTGCGCTTCCGAATGGAAAAGCCAGGCGATTCGATGCCGTCCTCGTCTTCGGGCCAGCAAGTGCAGGTGTGGCGGCAGCCGAAATGGCAGTCGCAGGCAGGCAGACAACAAGCATTCTCTGCATCGTCGCAACCACCTAATCGACAACAGGTGCAAAGCGTTCAGAGGGTAAAAGCAAGATCACGCATCCTCGTTATGCTTCCGCGCCATAGCGGAACCGAGAGGATTGAAGGCTGCGCTAGCTGGTCCACAACGCGAAACAATGCTCCGCACCTGTTCGACGGTGATTGCTGGCAAGCCGGCTCAGTTACAATGCGATAACGCATTATGGACACTCCCGCAAATAACCTGCCGTTGCTTTCCGTCGTTGTGCCGGCATTTAACGAAGAAGCCACGCTTTCAGAAGTTGTGGCGCACCTTCTGGCGGTTCCTGAAATCGGCGAGATTGTCATTGTCAACGATTGCTCGACCGATGGGACTGGATCCATTGCCGACCGGCTGGCAGCAGAGAACCCCAAGGTCAATGTCACCCACCATCCTGTGAACAAAGGCAAGACCGAGGCGCTGAAGACAGGATTTGCCATGACCACGGGACAGATCGTCATCGTGCAGGATGCCGATCTTGAGTATGACCCCGCGGAAATCCCCGACTTGATTGCGCCAATTGTGGAAGGTCACGCGGATGTGGCTTACGGCTCGCGCTTTCTGGTGCGCAAGGCGTCGCGCGTGCTGTATTTCTATCAC
>CAYWMR010000474.1:0-4048 GCA_964458965.1 uncultured Occallatibacter sp.
ACTTCACCTTCTTCCCGCAGTTCATCCTGGGCACGCTGGGCATGCCGCGCCGCTACGCCGCCTATCCGCCCGAGTTCCAGATCCTCAACGTCTTCTCCACCGCCGGCGCAACCATCCTCGGCGTAGGCTACCTGCTGCCGGTCCTCTACCTCACCTGGTCGCTCAAGTACGGCGCCATCGCCGGCAACAATCCCTGGCAGGCCACCGGCCTCGAGTGGCAAACCCAGTCGCCCCCGTTGACCGAGAACTTCGTCGTAACTCCAATCATGGATCACGAAGCCTACGATTACGAGTGGCTGGAGCACCAAAAAGAAAGCGAGGTGACCAGTGTCGGATAGCACCACCATTGCCCACGGCGCCCACGAAGCGCCTCATCACGAGCATCCGTCGTATCAGCGTCACCACTTCGAATCTGTGGAGCAGCAGGCCGACGCAACCAACTTTGCCATGTGGCTGTTCCTGCTCACGGAAATCATGTTCTTCGGCGGCCTCTTTACCGCCTACCTGATTTACCGCAACTGGTACTACCCCGCATTTGTGGCCGCTTCGCACCAGTTGAATATCTTCTGGGGCACGGCCAACACAGCGGTACTCATCAGCTCCAGCTTCACCATGGCCATGGGCGTTTGGTGCGCGGAGACCCGCCGAAAAGGCGGCCTCGTTCTCTGCCTGGTTCTCACCTTCATCCTCGGCATCGTCTTTCTCGGCATCAAGACCATTGAGTATTCCGAGAAGATTGAGAAGCATCACGTTCCCGGCTTCCACTACAGCCTCAACTCGTTTCTCAATCCGGATTCAGACGAAGCCGCCAAGGCCGCGGGCGACAAGCCTCTGCCCCTCGACGTCGCTCGCCACACCGAGATTTACTTCTTCCTCTACTTCGCCATGACCGGCATGCACGCGCTCCACATGATCATCGGCATAGCCATTCTGGGATTCATGATCTTCCGCGCGCGGGCCGGCGCATACACCGCGGGACACGTAACGTTTGTTGAAAACTTCGGCCTCTATTGGCACTTTGTCGACATTGTATGGATATTCCTGTTCCCGCTTCTCTACCTGATCAGCAGGCACGCCAACTAAGGACAAGCGCATGAGCGAGCAAACACAACACGAGCCAAAGCACGGCGAGCACGAACATCATGTCACGCCGCCAATTGTCTACATAGTCATCTTTGCCACACTTTTGGTATTCACCGCGCTCACCGTGGGCGCGTCCTACGTTGAAATGGGCGTATTCAACCCGATCATCGCCATCGCCATCGGAGTCGTGAAGGCCACGCTGGTCGTCCTCTTCTTCATGGGCGTCAAATACAGCACCAGGCTAACCAAGCTGACAGTCGGTGCCGGCCTCTTCACGTTCCTCGCGCTAATCGGCATGACCCTGGCCGACTACATCAGCCGCGCCTGGGGCCGTTGGTAGTAAAGCAGTGAATGAGTGAATGAGTGAAGAAGTAGACGGATTGTAAACTCTGATTCGCACGAAGGGCTGCCCGGCCGGGGTAGCCCTTCCCGTTTGGAGACCATCCAGATGCAGATAGAATTGCCGATCCCCGAAGACCTTGCGCGGCTGGCTGGCCAGATGCGCGTCTTCGTGCGCCGCGGCGGCGCGCTCCGCCAGCATGCGCGATGTGTCGTCTACTGGATGCAGCGGGCGATGCGCATCGTGGACAATCCAGCATTGAACATAGCCATTGAGGCAGCGAACCTGCTGGAGCTGCCGGTGGTGGTCTACTTCCAGGTGATTCCGAACTACCCAAACGCCAACCTCCGGCATTACCACTTTCTCGTGCAAGGTCTTCGCGACGTAGCGGAAGATGCCGAGCAGCTTGGCGTAGGATTCATCGTGCGCCGCTCGCCCGATGCTTCCCTCGAAGCGTTTCTCGAAGAGGTGCAGGCCGCGCTGCTCATCGGCGACGAGAACCCATTACGCGAGCCGGAGCGCTGGCGCAAGGTGCTCGCCAAGCGGCTAGCCGTGCCCTACTGGACCGTCGATGCCGACGTGGTGGTGCCGTCGCGGGTATTCAATCGCAGCTACGTATTGCTGCATCACTTTCGCCCACACTTGAAGAGGGAACTGCCCACCTATCTCGCTGCGCCGCGGAAGATCTCGCCGATTCACAAGTGGGAGCCACGCTCGCGCTTGCACAGCTTCGATCTCTCCGGCGACATCACAGCAGGATTTACAAGGCTCGATCGCAGCGTGACGCCGGTAGACAGCTTTACCGGCGGCACGCACGCCGCGCTCAAACGGCTCAGTGAATTTGTGACCTTGAAGCTCAAAGACTATGAGGCTCAGCGCAACCTCCCCGAGATCGACGGCACGAGCCGCCTGTCTCCATATCTGCATTTTGGAAATGTCGGGCCGCTCACGATTGCGCTCGCCATCCACAAAGCGGTCAAGCAGGGAACCGCGCCGCCGGCCGCCGCTGAGAAGTTTCTCGATGAGCTCATCGGCTGGCGAGAGCTCGCGGTTCTGTTTGTGCGCCATGAGCCGAACTACGACAACTGGGAGTGTGCCGCGCCCTGGGCTCGCAAGACGCTGCTGGAGCACGCGGGCGATGCGCGGCCACATCGCTACAGCCTTGACCAACTGGAACGCGGCCAGACCGCCGACGATCTATGGAACGCCGCCCAGCGCCAGATGGTGGATACAGGCTGGATGCACGGCTACCTGCGAATGTATTGGGCGAAGAAAATTCTGGAGTGGGCGCCCGACCCCGCAATTGCGTTCGACTGGTCGGTTATCTTGAACGACCGTTACCAACTCGACGGGCGCGATCCCAACAGTTACGCGGGCATCGCATGGGCGATTGTGGGCCGCCACGACCGCCCATGGTTCAACCGGCCCGTTTTCGGACTAGTGCGCACCATGACGGCAACCGCGGCAACCAAGAAATTCAACGCGCAGCGCTACAAGCAGCAACAAGGCGTCTGAGCCGGGTAGCCCTGATCTCATACCGCGCATGATCAGTTTGACGGTGCCCACGGGTCTGGTGTGGAGATCTCACCGGGACCGGGGCCACACGCCAGGGACGGGGCGTCCACTCTTGAGGCAGGTCGTGTAAAGACAAAAACGATGGGTGGGCTATCCGTCCGAACGTCGCGAAAAAAAGAAAATTGACAGGGATTCAACAAGACTTTGCGATAGACTCTTGAAATCGGAAAAGGCTTTTCTTTCTCACAGGAGGGTCTTCATGGCTACTGTCCGATTGTCTCTTTGCGCCGTCTTGTTGTTCGGTGCAGCCGGTGTCCGCGCACAGCAGGCGCCCGCCGCCGATCAGCCGCAGGCCGCGGCAACGCCTGCGCCCAACGACTACAGCAAAGCGGAGAACTGGCTCTGCCGCCCCGGCCGCCAGGACGCCTGCTCTATTGACCTTTCCACCACCGTCCTTACCGCCGACGGCAAGATGCGCGTGGAAACCTTCAAGGCCGACCCAAACGCTCTGGTTGACTGTTTTTATGTGTATCCCACCGTCTCGCTCGAGAGTCCCGACAACAGCGACATGACGCAGGAGAAGGAGGAGAAAAACATCATCCGCGCGCAGTTTGCGCGGTTTGCCGGCGTCTGCCGTCCTTACGCGCCCATGTACCGCCAGCTCACCATAGCGAGTCTGGTGGCCAGCATGACCGGACACTCCTCCCTCAACCTCAAGGCGGAATGGGCTCTGGCTTACCACGACGTGCTGGACGCATGGAGCTACTACCTTGAGCATGACAATCACGGGCGCGGCGTGGTCCTCATTGGCCACTCGCAGGGAACCGGGATTCTCGAGGTCATGATGGAGGGCCAGATCGACGGCAAGCCGATCCAGTCGCAGTTGGTTTCTGCCCTGCTGCTTGGAACCAGCCTGGCAGTACCGGCTGGCAGGGACGTGGGCGGGGACTTCCAGCACATTCCGCTCTGCCATGCTGCCACCCAGACGGGCTGCGTGATCACCTACGCCTCGTTCCGCGCCACCAATCCACCGCCAGCCAACACGAACTTTGGCAAAGTCTCTGACCCGAAGATGAAGTCCGGCTGCACCAACCCCGCATCGCTGGCCGG
>CAYWMR010000475.1:0-4023 GCA_964458965.1 uncultured Occallatibacter sp.
GGCGCGGTCTGGTGCCACTGGTGCCACGTCATGGACCGCGAATCCTACGAGGACCCGGAGATTGCCGCCCTCATCAACGCGCGCTTCATTGCCGTCAAGGTGGATCGCGACGAGCGGCCCGATGTAGATGCTCGTTACCAGGCCGCGGTCTCCGCCATCAGCGGGCAGGGCGGCTGGCCCCTCACCGCCTTTCTCACGCCCGATGGCCGGCCTTACTTTGGCGGCACTTACTTTCCCCGCGACGACCGTTATGGCCGCCCGGGGTTTCCCCGCGTCCTGCTTACCATGGCCCAGGTCTGGAGCGACCGCCGTGACGAAGCGCTCGATTCGGCCGCCAGTGTCATGGCCGCCATTGAGCACAATGAGAGCTTCTCCGGCCGCGGCTCCGAGTTATCGCTCGCACTGGTTGACAAGATCGCAGCATCGGCGTTATCGCAGTTCGATCCGCGAAACGGGGGCTTCGGCTCTCAGCCTAAGTTTCCTCACCCGGCCGCACTCGATCTCCTTCTCCAGGTGGCCATGGATCGCCCCAACCATGCAGCCGGCGAAGCTTTCATCGTCACGCTGCAAAAGATGTCCCGCGGCGGAGTCTACGACCAGTTGGCCGGCGGCTTTCATCGCTACAGCGTAGACGAACGCTGGGTGGTGCCTCACTTTGAAAAAATGCTCTATGACAACACCGAGTTATTACGAAACTATGTGCATGCATTCCAGAGTTATCCCCGCCAGGAATTCTCGAAAACTGCACAGGAAATTGTGGCATGGCTCGATGGCACGATGACCGATCGCACGCAAGGTGGATTCTATGCCTCGCAGGACGCGGATATCGATCTCGATGACGACGGCGACTACTTTACCTGGACACTTGAAGAAGCTACCGCGGTGCTGGAAAAGGACGAATTAGAGCTTGCGTCGAGTTACTGGGACATCGGCGAATTAGGGGATATGCATCACAATCCTGCCAAGAATGTGTTACACGTGAAACATTCTCGGGACGAAGTATCGTCACTAAGTGACGAAGCGGAAAACAAAAACTCCCTGATTCCCACCCTGCTGGAAGGCGCCAGGCAAAAGCTCTTATCCGCGCGTCTCCAGCGCCCCACGCCCTTTATCGACCGCACACTTTATACCGGCTGGAACGCCATGGCTGTAACTGCCTATCTTGAAACTGCGCGGGTCCTCCGCATCGATTCGGTGCGAAGCTTTGCCCTGCTTACTCTCCATCGGCTTCTCCGCGAAGCATGGGACGGAGCTGGAAACCTGAACCATGTTATTGCGTATGGAGAAAGCCCGTCGCCGCCAGAAGTGCACTTCACATCGGTAGTCCCCGGCACCCTGGACGACTATGCCTTCACAGTACATGCCTGCATCGATGGATGGCTGGCAGAAGGAGATATGAAGTTCTACCACGCGGCTCTCAAACTGGCCGACGCCATGATCGATCGCTTTTACGATCGCACCGCCGGAGCGTTCTACGATGCTGTCGCACCGCTCAATGGAACCGCCCCGTTGGGCGCATTAGGGGCCAGGCGCAAGCCGGTGCAGGATGCTCCAACGCCGGCGGGAAATCCCACTGCCGCATCCGCCCTGCTTCGCCTTCAGGCCCTGAGCGGGCGCGCGGAGTACGCCGAGATAGCCCAGGACACGCTCGAGTCCTTTGCCGGAATTGTGGAGCACTTCGGCCTTTATGCCGGCAGTTTTGGATTGGCGGTTGAACGCCTTGTTCACCATCCGCTCCAGATTGTGATCCTGGGTTCCGGGCCTCAGGCAGATCGCCTGGAAGCCTCCGCTCATGCTGGTTTCGCCATTCACAAGACCGTGATTCGCATGCATCCATCGCGGATTGTGCCCGGCGCACTCCCCGAAGCGTTAGCTGAGACCCTGCTTCATGCGCCCGCGCCGCCCGCAGTCGAGGCGTGGGCTTTGGTGTGTTGTGGGAATACTTGTCTCGCCCCTATCGCCGGTGCAGAGGCATTGCTTCAAGCGATACAGCGCGAATTCTGAACGATTGCTTTTTTCTTGCACAGATCGAAGCGCATAATAGAATGGATTCCTGCACGATATTGAAGTTCGAGATTCACCATACGGTTCCGGGCCCCCCACAAGAACCTGATGCGGAGCGTCTGTCTCAGGGCTATGGCCATTTTGATCAGGTCGGCTGCAACTCGAACCTTGCTCTTCTGGATTGCGATCTCCGTCGCGCTTCAGGCGCAGCAGTATGTCTTTCGGCCTTACCGCCAGGACGAAGGCCTTAAGAACCTGTCCATCAAGGGGCTGACCACTGACCGCTTCGGATTTTTGTGGGTGGGCACCGAAAATGGAGTCTACCGCTTTCTCGGATCGAACTTCGAGCTATACAGCGACAAGCAAGGGATTCTCGACCGCGACATCGAGGTCGTGTTTGCCGATCCCAACGGCACCGTGTGGGCCGGTACAGAGGAGAATCTCTTTCGCTGGAACGGGCAGCGATTTCTTCCCGCCGGCCGGGATCCAATTCATCTCGACGGATGGCAAAGCATTGTGGCTGAAGACGAGCGCCACCTGCTCGTCATTGACAAGTCTCGTCTCTATCGCCTGGAGCACGATGCGGAAGGCAGAATGCTCTCCTACCTGCCGGTGTTCTCGAACGCCCAGACAGCCTCAATTCCCGAACTTGAAAACCTTGTCAGCATAACCGAGGTAGTGGATGAGACGGGCCAGGTTGTGTGGGCTGGGTGCGGCAGAAAAATTTGCTCGTGGCGGGTTGGCCACGAGGATCACGTAGCGCAGTGGGGACAGGATAAAGGCGTCGTTGAAACCCGCTGGCAAGCTGGCGTAGAGGACCGCGGGGGCACCTTGTGGATGGTGGGTGAGCATCAGGTGGCTGTGCTGCTGCACGGCTCTTCACGATTTGTTGCCCGAAACCTTCCTGATCCCGACTCGGAAAGCGTGTCGCGGCAGACACAGGTCATTGAAGACAGTGCCGGCAGGGTGATTATTCCCACCAAGGAAGGGCTTGCCCGGTGGGAGGGATCCGCTTGGCGATTGATCGGTTCGGCCAACGGCTTGCACAGCAACCACATCACCGGCATGGCCTTCGACGCTGCGGGCGATTTATGGCTGGGCAGTCTGGGACTCGGCATATATCACTGGATTGGATACGAAAACTGGGAAGGCTGGGGCGATGGCATGGGACTGCCCTCCTCGGTGGTGTGGGGAATTCTGCCCATACCGGATGGCCGCGTCATTGCGGGGACCGAAGATGGCACGGCCTGGATCGACCCCCGAACGGGTGCGGCCGGTCCGCTGTTTGCGGGGCGCTCGTGGACCTTTGGCCAGGTGGCCACCCTGGGCATCGACCCAGCCGGCCAATTGTGGGCCGGGACTTTTTCCGGGGGTGTACTTCGCATCGACCCCAAGTCCGGCCATACGGTGCAGACGGCCAGCCTCCCGGCCTTCATCATGACCAGCTTCGAAGACTCCGCGGGCGACGTTTACTTTTCCACCAAACAGGGGCTCTATCGGCGCGCGGCTTCAGACTTCACATCCACGCCCACGCGGGTAACAGCCCTCGACCCTTTAATCGGCTATTCCGCCCGGGTGGAGAAGGGTTGCCAGACTAGCGACGGCGCATTGTGGTTTCTGGGCGCCAATCGGCTCGTGCGCTTCAAAAACGGCGTCTGGAGCGCCCCTCCAATTGACGGGTTGCGCTCATTGCGTGGATCGCTGCTTTCGATGGCGTGTCCTGAAAATGGCGAAATCTGGGTGGCCGGCGACGACGGCACCTGGCAAATGACGCCGGGGCCCGATCGCATTCAGGCCTGGGAACTTGAATCTCCTCCCGAATTACGCAATGTGGCGCCCCTGGCTGTGCTTGTGGACCGGCGCGGCTGGGTGTGGGAAGGCACAGACTCGGGCTTGTTGGTCTGGAATCACCGGGACTGGCGTCACCTGACCCAGGAGAGCGGCCTCATCTGGGACGACACCAATCAAGGTGCCCTTCGCGAAGGTCCCGACGGTTCCTTGTGGGTGGGAACCAGCGGC
>CAYWMR010000476.1:0-4021 GCA_964458965.1 uncultured Occallatibacter sp.
GACCGTAAAAAATGCCTTGACAATGCCGACGATGTCATACACGGCGCTACCTGTTCTTACAGCGACGGTCCCTGGGCGGCGCGCTTACTTTGCGGTGACGTCCCAGTCGTAGCTGAGGGTTGAGATCAATACGTTCAGCTTTTCCACGGCGGCCTGCTTCTGCTGCTCCAGGTCGGCGGTCTGCTTGCGCGCGGCCTGCAACTGGTCTTCCGCGTGGTTCAGCTCATCGACAAAGCGCTTGGCCGCATCGTTGTTTTTCAGCGCGGTCAGGTTGTCGCGGTCGCGCGCTTCGTCGGCCGCGGCGGTCTGCTCAGCCTGCTTCGAATCGCGAATGCGGCAATCCAGGTCGGCCACCTGGGTCTGCGCGTCGATTACGGGCTTCAGCTTGTCCAGCGCATCGGGAACACGCTTGACCAGGTCCAGAAGATACGCGGTCTGGTCGGTATTGGCATTCAGCCACACCTGGTTGAACTCCGGGCCATGCTCCCGTACCTCAAGCTTCTCAGTGGAGTGAGCGCGGACCGGAATCCTGAAACGATAGAGACTCGGCGTGGTCTCGGCAGCCTTGAGACCGTCGTCGAGGGTCCAGCCGTTCTGGTGGCGCATGTGTTCCAACACCATCACGCGGTCCTCGTCCGCGGAGTTGCTCGCGGTGTACGTGGTTGAGGCGACATCCATGTGGGTTTCCTGGATAACTCCGTGGCCGATTTTGACGTGATGCAAGGTGCGGTCGCTGTCGTGCGCGGAGATGTTCATGCGTACCGCCTGGTCTGCGGCATAGCTGAGCAGGCGCTTTTCGCCGGGATGAATGGGGTCGAGCAGGCCCTCGCCGGCAAACTCACCGCTCTCAAAGATGGAGAAGCTTCCCGAATCGAGCGTCAGCTTCGACGTGTTTTCAAGCCACACTGCGCGGAGCGCACGGTTCTCTTCCTGGCTCCAAAGCGTGATGTGTTCGGCGGGCAAATCCTGTTGCAGAATGGGGACCATCGCCGACTCGTTTTTGTGAATCGTGACCGGCTGAGCGAGGGCGTATTCGAAGAAGTCGTCGAAGGCGTTGGTGGAGACGTCTGCCATGCTCATTGCATTGGTGGGGGTGTAAATGCCTCCGCCGAAACCACTGCCATAGCCGGTGCCCACTCCGAAGGTGTCGCGAAGCATGCCGCCGCCAACGTTGCCGCGCTTTCCCTTGTCCACCAGTACTGCGCCATCAATAGTCTCGTTATTCAACGTCGCGGAGAGCTCCGAATTGTCCACAACGACCTGCGGATCCGCGCCGCTGGTGACTGTCACTGATTGAGCCGACGGTGGAGGCGCTGCCACCTTCGAGGCAAGTCCCACACGGTCAAACTGCTGCATCTCCGCCGCCTCATGCGTCTGCGGCGAGGTCTGCTCCTCGGTGGCAATGGGAATTTGCGGCCGCCGCGTATACAGCGGCTGGCTCAGCGGCTGAATAAAGCTCTGCGGCGCGCCGGCCACCAGCGATAGCTGCACATTGTCCCAATCCGCGCCCACGGTGTTATCCACCACCGCCCAGCCCTGCATGGTGGCTTTGCCATTGGCCGTCTGCGGAAAGACGATGCGGTAAGTCGACTTCCACACCGGGATCTCGCTGATGTAACTTACGCGCAACTGGCGTGCGCCCGCGCCGCGATCCTCCAGGACCAGGTGACGCACCTGCTGGTTCTGCGCCGAGGCAACAATGTCGAGGTAACTGGCAAACTGCTTTTGCAGGGATGCGTCGGCCATGCGCACCGAAACGGAATCGGTCAGCTCCGCGGTGCGCAGCGCACCCGCATCGGTATCTACGATCAGGAAGTAATGATCCTCTGAAGCCTGGCCGTTCTTGTCCGTCTCCTTGCGATATTCAATATTTACGAGCTTGCCCGCAATGGGAGCGCCTGCGCCGGTGATTTCAACCCGCTGCCCGCGCAGGGCCTGGTACACGGCGAGGGTCGCCGGATAGTCTCTGAGGCCCAGCGCCAACGTTCTCAATTGCTGCTCGATGGGTGTGGTGGAGTTGTAGTTGACTCCGGCAATGCGGCCGCCGCCCTCGTCGAGCACGGTGAGAGACTGCAGCACATCGTTCAACTGCGACGAGGTAAAGTCGATGGCCACGCGCTGGTTGCCGGTGACAGAGCCCGCGTGCTCAAAGTAGCCGACGCCGTTTTTATAGAGCACGACCTTGCGCACGGGCAGGTCTTTGACCACGGATGGAGTTGGCTCCGCGGCGACGGACGGCGCGGCGGGTTTGGCGGTTGTTTTGGATTTGGTTTCGGGCGCGGTCTGCGACTGTGCGGCAAGGACGAGCGCGAACACAACAAGACTGAAGGCTGCAAGAATCCGGCGCATGATTCCTCCTGGAACTAACCGACGGGAATGCTACTCCCTTGGACCCCGGCGAGGGAAAAATGGCTCCCTGATCGCACAGTTTCTCAGAGGTCGTCAGCGTGAGAACGGGACTGCGGCGGAATCTTGCATGAAGGCTCGTGATTTTTCAGGAAGTTGCGAGCTTCTGCAACTGCACCAGGTGATTCAGGTCGTGGCCGGCCATGGTCTCCACAAGGGTGAGGAACGTCATAGTTCCCCGCTCGGGGTGGGTCACAGGCCTGTCCGCCGCATCCGGCAAAGCCTCGCCGATGAGGCGCAGATTCCATCCACGCAGCGCGTAAAACACACCCAGCGCCTGTGTACCGGAGATGCCGCTGTAGGTGGCTGCCCACTTGTCCTGGTCGAAGGGTTGGATGATGGGCGAGTGTTCGGCCAGCGTCTGGCGCAGGCGGAAACCGAAGACCAGTTCGCAGTCCGCGAGATGGCTGACAATCTGGTTCGCGCTCCACTTGCCAGGAGCGGGCGATTGGGCCGCCTTTTCCGGTCCCATGGTTTCGATCAACGATTCAATGGCTCCCGGTGTGGCCGCAAGGATTTCCTCCAAAGGCCGCCCATCGAGAAACTGGTCATAAGGGTTTTGTTCGCTCATTGCGGTTTTCCTCCGGAAAACAGTGGATAGTGGTTAGTGGTTGGTGATTAGTGGTTGGTGATTAGTGGTTGGTGAACTTTGGGCAGTTCCGCAGGGGCTGAAGCCCGTTTTTCTCCGACCCTCTTCGGCACGACTGAAGTCGTGCCCTGATACAAAGCGACTTTTGGAACAATCTCCAATGATTGATCACTAATCACTGCCTTTCAAAGATACTCCCGTATCATGCGCTCCCACGTGGGCCAATCGTGCGAGTTATACGAGTCCCATACAAAAAGCTTGTGGGGAATGCCTCTGGAGCTCATGATGCGGTCGAGGTTCTGGTTCTGGCCCAGGCATTGGTCGTCCCACCCGGTAGCCAGCACATAAGAGTTGCGGCGGTAGTGGTCAAAGAACCATGGATCGCTGAGATTCGGCAGGTAGTCCATCGGCAGATTGAAATAGCAATCCTGGTCGTAGTAGCCGTGAAGAAAGTTCTTGAGGTCGAATGCGCCAGACATGGAGAGCAGGCCGGTAAAGACATCGGGATGGCGCAGGGCTATGTTGACCGCGTGATAGCCGCCAAAGCTGCAGCCCAGCGAGACCAGGTGCCAGTCGTGGTTTTTGAGGCGGACCAGCGGGACGACTTCGTGGATGAGGTAATCCTCATACTGCATTTGGCGAGCGATGCGCCAGCGCGGCGGAACCTGCTTGTTATACCAGCTCTCCATGTCCACCGAGTCCACGCAGTAGACCTGCACCTGGCCGGCGTCGATTTTGCCGGTGAGCGCACCGATCATGCCACGGTCTTCAAACTCATAGAAGCGCCCGCCGGAGGTGGGGAAGACCATGACCGGCAATCCGGCATGACCGAAGACGAGCAGTTCCATATCCCTGCCCAGGCGGGGGGAATACCATTTGTGATACTCACGATTCATGCATTCTCCCGAATTCCTTTATCCCTTCGTCCATAAGGGGGCCGAACAAGTTTCTAATGCGTACTGATATTCCCTCAGGGGCTTCTATGAGACGGCTGTTGTTGTCAAGGTTTTTGTCTTTGCATTTGTT
>CAYWMR010000477.1:0-3979 GCA_964458965.1 uncultured Occallatibacter sp.
AGAATGCGCCGCAAAGCGACGCGAACCCGGATTCCGCCGACATGAATTGCCAGCCGTAGGGCAGAATCCCTCCAACCGCCGGAATCAGCCACCCTGCCACAGTTATCGCTGCGATCAGCGCGACCACCGCCAAAAAGGCGCGCCTAACCCAAGCCAATTTCGTAAGCAGGGCCGGGTCGGGTTCGCTGGGCGATAATGCAAGAAAGCGATTAGGCATCGTAAAAAGGGGCAATATCCCCAAATTCTCGTTTCAGAAACTTGTCTAGCGATCTTTCCGGTAAAGCCTGCGGGGATCTTCAGACGAGCCCTGACAACTGACAACTGACAACGTTCAATTGCAATGTTATCGCGTTACCGTTCCTTGCCGAAACCCTGCATTCTGCCTCTTCAGCAGCTTGCCAATTTGAGCTGGGAAGGGAAGTCCGATTTTTCGAGAAATCCAATCGCCCTCCGCGCTGATACACTCTCGAATGGCCGCGGTGTGCTTCAGACCGCGTCCTCTATTTGAATCCCATGACACCTATCGCCCCAATTTCGACCATCAATGACCTCTTTTGCCGCGTAGCCTCGGCTGCAAACCCGCGCGCTGTTCTTTGGCAGGACGAGTTTGAGCAATGGCAACCCATTTCCTCTGACCAGATCTACCAGCGGGTCCGCGCCCTGTCCGAAGCGTTTCTCGGTTGGGGCGTGCAAAAAGGCGATCGCATAGCGCTGGTGGGCGAGAACCGTTGGGAGTGGGCCATCACTGACTTTGCCACCCTGGCCATTGGCGCCGTCGATGTGCCCATCTACCCCACGCTTACCGGTGAGCAGATAGCGGCGCTGGTCAGCGATGCCGCCTGCCGCGTTGCTGTGGTTTCCACCCGCCAGCAGTTCGATAAACTCAACGCCGTGCGCGGCAACACGCAACTGGAACGGATCGTGATCATGGACTCCGCCGGTCCGCCCGAGGGCGCCATCGCCTTCAGCACCTTGCTGGCGGGGGCCGATCAGCGCGGCAATTCGCGCGACCCTGTTTTCGATGCGCTTGTCCGTGCCGTGGAACCCAAGGATCTGGCCACCCTCATCTACACCTCCGGCACCACCGGCGAGCCCAAGGGCGTCGCGCTCACCCACGGTAACATTGCCGCGAACCAAAGCTGTGCCGCCGCGGAATTCGACTTCAATACAACCGACGCCTGCATCTCTTTTCTGCCGCTTTCGCATATCACGGCCCGCGCTCTGGACTACGTCATGTACCTTTATGGAGCGCAGGTGGCCTATTGCTCAATGTTCGACAAGCTTCCCCAGGTCATGCGCCAGATCAGGCCAACCGTCATCGTCGGGGTGCCGCGGGTATACGAGAAGATTCGTCAGGCCGTCGAGGGCCGCTCCGCTGCTTCCGCCGTAAAAAAGACCATGTTGACCTGGGCGCTCGGAGTAGGCTCACGGCATTCCGATACTGTGTATAGCGGCGGCCAGCCACGATCGCTGGCTTGGAAGCTGGCCAACAAGCTCGTCTACTCCAAGGTGCGTGAAGCATTCGGCGGCCGCGTCAGAATCTTCGTCTCCGGCGGCGCGCCTCTCGGTATTGACACCGCGCGCTGGTTTGCCTCCGTCGGGATTGCCCTTTGGGAAGGCTATGGCCTCACCGAGACCGCGCCCGTAATCGCGCTGAATACCCCACTCCACCAGCGCATGGGCTCCGTCGGCCGGCCACTGCCAAATATTGAATTGAAACTGGCCGAAGACTCTGAACTCCTGGTTCGCGGTCCGTCGGTGTTTCCCGGTTACTGGCAAAAGCCCGCCGCCACGGCCGAATGCTTCGACCAGGATGGATGGTTCCGCACCGGCGATATCGCTCACCTCGACTCCGACGGCTATCTTTCCATCACCGACCGCAAGAAGGAACTGCTTAAGACTTCAGGCGGCAAAATGGTCGCGCCTCAGCCCATCGAGAACAAGCTCAAGAACAACGTCCTGGTGGCCCAGGCCGCTTTGGTAGGCGACAAGCACAAGTTCATCTCCGCTATTCTTTCCCCCAATTTTGTTGCGCTCGAGGAATGGGCGGCCCATAACGGCATCGAGGCGAAGTCGCGAGCCGAACTCGTGGCCGACAGCCGCGTGACCGCGCTTTATGGAGACATCGTCAGTGAAGTAAATGGCGGTCTTGCCAACTTTGAGACGCTGAAGCGCTTTCGCGTCGTAGCCGACGAGTGGACGCAGGAATCGGGCGAGTTGACCCCCTCCATGAAGCTGAAACGGCGCGCAATCAATGCCCGCTACAAGTCGCTTATTGACGCCCTTTACGCCGACGAAGCGACCGCACGCGGCGAACTGGATAGGTAAGTCCCCTGCCCAGTTCCTGCTTATATACGCTGCGCTTGATCCACATGTGATGCAGGCCGCGAAAGAACGGCGCGCCCCACGCGCCGACCGCCAGCATGCTGCCAAACAGGATCACCGCGTCGATACTGAGCCGTCCCGCGCTCGACCAGTAAGCGTCCGGTGCAAGGTTCAGCCACAGTGCGAACTCGTCCAGCGTCAGCGCCGCGCCCACCCCGTAGCTGATCGACATAAGACGGCTGAAGAAAATCGAAAGTTCCGTATGTGCCTGCCCCAGATCGAGCAACCACCCGTAACCAACCAGCAGCAGAATAAGAATTCCCCATACCAGGTGATGAATGTGGTGCCCGCCAACCGTTACCCACTGGAAAGGCCCTGACCGGTGAACGATGGTGCTCACAAGTACCCGAACACCCGCAAACGTAATCAGGAATGAGACCGACGCAAGAAAGCTGCGCCGCCGCGGCCGGTCTGGGATGGTGGTGCGCACCAGCAGTCCCAGCCGTGTCAACTGCAGCAGCACCAGCAGCAGCACCACCACCACAGCGGCAAACGCCAGCAGTATCAATGCTCCGGTTCCAGGCATACCCTATTGAACCACCGCCACCCCACGTCCCAAAGCAGGAAATGAAACTAATCTGAGATTCTGCGGAAGCCTTGTGTCAGGGCACGACCTCACACGCTTCGGAAAGCTCTCCTTCAGTGCATTTTGAAGAGGCTTTGTGTCAGGGCACGACTTCAGTCGTGCCGCAGGTGCCATAGAATGAACTGGGCTTTAGCCCCCGGGGTGTGCATGAGGCCATCTGGGCCTTTTTCTAAACCCTCCAGTTGCGTGAGCCTGGTCACGATTTCACTTTACAGCGGCGGAGTACACTGTGTAAGGCGTCGAAACCGGGCAGTCTGTCCGGCCAAAACGTTCAGCTCAGGGACATGCTCCCGGCTCGGCCACCAGCCCACGGGTTTTTGGCGGACGGGCAAAATCCTTCAGGAGATTCTGCGATGCGAGTTGCTTTGTTGACCGGTGGCGGCGACTGCCCCGGATTGAATGCGGTGATCTACGCCGCCGTGAGAAAAGGCATCAACCACTATGGAGATGAGTTTATCGGCTTTCTGAACGGCTGGCGCGGCGTGCTGGACAACAACTTTATTCCCCTCACGCTGGAGAATATCGACGGCATCCAGTTGAAGGGCGGCACCATCCTGCACTCTTCGCGCACCAATGTGAAGAAGATTCCCGGCGGAATCGAGAAGGTCCAGGAGGTCCTCAAGGCCAACAAGATTGACGCCCTCATCGCCCTCGGCGGCGACGATACCCAGTCCGTCACCCTCTACCTGAGCGAACATGGCGTGCCCTCCGTCGGCGTTCCCAAGACCATCGATAACGACATCAGCGGCACCGACCAGACCTTCGGGTTTGACACCGCCGTCATGATCGCCACCGAGGCCGTCGATCGCATCCACACCACCGCCGACTCTCACAATCGAGTGGTCGTGGTGGAAGTAATGGGACGCGATGCCGGCTGGATCGCCTATGCCTCGGGCGTCGCCGGCGGAGCCCATGTGATTCTGGTTCCCGAAAAGGAAATCGACATTGACCATGTCTGCGCGCTGCTCAAGTACAACTACGATCACGGCAAGCACTACGGCGTGGTTG
>CAYWMR010000478.1:0-3952 GCA_964458965.1 uncultured Occallatibacter sp.
TGTATTATCGGTCCTGCTCTCGGGCCTGTTTCCTGTGGTCTATGCTGCAACAGGAATATCCCTGAAAAACAAGTGGTGGAAGGGCGTTATCCCCATCTTTGCTGTGCAGTTTGTACTCATGGCCCTGCTGGGTCATTGGTTTCCGGATCTGCCGCAGCCCACCAAATTCGACGCGGCGGAAACGGCGCGTCTGCGAAGCGGGCTGGTCTTCGATGGCGTGGCCGTCATCCTTTTTATCAGCCTTGGCTACGCAGGCTTCGTCTATGTCTCCATCAGTGAAGGCCGCCGCCACATTAACGCCCTGAAGGAAAAAGCCACGCTCGAGGGCGAAATGCTTGCCGCCCGCGAGGTCCAGAGCCTTATGGTGCCTCAGGACCTGCCGCAAGTCGACGGCTATGCCATTGAAAGCGTCTACTTTCCCGCTGCCGAGGTGGGCGGTGATTTCTTTCAGGTCATCCCTCTCAAAAGCGGACGCACCCTGATAGTAATTGGCGATGTCAGCGGCAAAGGTCTCCGGGCTGCCATGATCGTTTCCATGATCGTGGGCACGCTGCTCACCGTCAGCGGCTACACCGAAGAGCCAGCCGAGATCCTCGGCGAGCTGAACCGCCGCCTCTGCGGCCACATACACGAGGGCTTCGCCACTTGTCTGGCCGTTCGCCTGGACGAGAAAGGAATACTTGCTCTGGCCAACGCCGGCCACCTGTCGCCCTATCTGAACGGAACCGAGGTTCAGTTCCCGGGATCGCTGCCGCTTGGCCTGGTAGAAGACGCGCCCTATGAGCAAACGAACTTGGAGATGGCAGTCGGCGATGGAATCGTGCTGATGACCGACGGCATTGCAGAAGCGCAAAATGACCAGCGCCAGCTTCTCGGATTTCCCCGAGTCGAGCAAATGTTGCGCGACGGCGCCACAGCAAAGAGTGTCGCCGAAATCGCAAAGCAACACGGCCAGAACGACGACATCACCGTGCTAAGCGTTGCGCGACTGGTGTAATACACTTCTGCCGCTTAAATCGCGCGGCAGTTTCATGCCACAGCCAGCACTTCATCGCGAACCAGCCGCAGACGGATCGAGGCAGGGGCTACCGAGTCGAAATAGAATGCCTGCACAGCTTCCCTCACGTTGGCTCTCAACTCTTCCCAGTTATCGGCCTGCGTGAAAATGCTCTCGCCAATAGCCTCGGCGACAAATCCACCGTCGGCGTCCTGCGACACTTCAAAGATGAGTTCCTTCATGCCCGTCGTGTCTCCGCAGACTCGATTCTAGCGAAGAGTCTTCATCTCCGTCGAGAAAACCCCTCGCCACGACCCAAAGCACATCGAATCGCCGGGTGCCCCAGGTCTCGATTCTGAGACCTGGGATTCCATCAAGCCCCGGCTAAACCAGCTTCATCGCCTCCGGATCCCAATGCACAATCGTCCCTCGCTCCATGCTCAGATTGCTAAGCAGCGCCGCCCCCGCCGCCCTGTATCCGAACACGGCATCTTCCACCACCGGCTTTCGCGACCGAACCGACGCAAAGAAGTTCTTGAAGTGATCCAGATTGTCCATGTAACCCGAAGGCGCGCTAAACTTCTCGCTTCCCGCCAGAGTCTCGCCTCCCGGTTGCGCCGGGTACTTCTCCTTGTGCTCCTGGATGATCCTCTTCTGCATCGCCTCAGTGAACGTGCCGATGGTATAGCCGGGGTCCTTTTGGCGCGGCACGCCACTCACGGTTACCGAGTTCCCGCCAATCTCCATCGTCCCTTCCGATCCGGTAAAGATCAACCCTTCGCTCTCTTCGCCGCCGTCCACAAAATTCACGCGCAGGCTCAGGTTGAACCCCTCCGGATAGTCGAACAGCCCCAGCAACACATCCGGCGCATCCCGCCCATCTTTCCAGTAGCGCAGCCCGCCTGTAGCCATTGCCCGCGTCGGCCCATGCGATCCGGTAATCAGGTGCGTGCCGCTGAACAGGTGCACAAACAGGTCTCCCGCCACGCCGCTCCCATAAGCCTTCCACTTGCGCCACTGGAAAAAATGCTCCGCGTTGAAGGGAATCTTTGGCGCAGTGCCCAGAAAGCGCGGCCAGTCGCAAGTCTCCTCCGATGCATCCGGCGGAACCGTATAGTTCCACGCCCCCATCGACGAATTGCGATCCCACCGCGCCGTCACCATATTCAATTGCCCGATAGCACCCGCCGCCAGCAGTTCTTTGGCCTTCAAGTAAATCAGCGAGCTCACCCTCTGGCTGCCCACCTGCAAAATCTGCTTCGTCGCTCGCGAGGTCTCAATCATCTCCGGCCCATCCGAATACAAATGGATCATCGGCTTCTCGCAGTACACGTCCTTGCCGGCCTTCATCGCGTCCACGCTGGCCTGCTTGTGCCAGTGGTCGGGCGTGCCGATGATCACCGCATCAATATCTTTCCGCGCCAGAACCTCGCGGTAGTCGCGCGTGGTAAAAACATCGTCGCCCCAGAGCTCCTTCGAATGCGCAAGCCGGCCGTCGTAGCAGTCGGCCACCGCCACCAGTTTTACGCCCGGAACCTGGATGGCGGTTTTGGTGTCGCCCATCCCCTGGCCGCCGGCGCCAATTAAGGCAATTTGAATGTGGTCGTTGGCGGCAACAGCCTGTGCCGGCTCCGTTTGCGCAGCGGCAAACGGCCCAATGGCTCCGGTTAGCATGGTTCCGGCCGATGCTGCGGATGCGGCCATCAAGAAGCTGCTGCGATCAAGTTGATGCATTGCGGTCATTCCCCCTGGACGGCAATTAACGTACCGCATACCACCATACATGTACGGGCGCCGCTCTTGAAAACGATTGCAATGAGACTCCCGGCCCGGCAACTTCGCCCAATGCATAAGGGAGCACGGCTCCTGTTGGCAATGCATGCCAACCTGTTCGAGTTATAAAAAACGCTCTCGAAACTATCCATAAACCCCTGCAAGATGAGAGCGATGGTCGGATAACGAACAAGCATGTAACCGTGGGCCTGGAAGCGGTTTGGGAAATACCAAACCGCATTGCATTAAAAATTCTTTTTTTGGCAGGAATTGTGAGACTCATTTTCCCATTTTTGTGGGAGCGCACCTGTTTGCGCGCCCGAATCCATCTCGTCTCAAGCGCCCTGGTTTTTACGGCATTATTTGTTTTGGCTGGAACGCTGTCAGTAACCCCGGCGATAGCGCAGAATGGCGGCTCAACCCAGAATTCGGCTTCCACAGCGACAGGCGGCATTCACGGGCAGGTCGCCGACGCCACGGGAGCCGTGATTCCCAATGCAACCGTGATTGCCACCAGATCTTCAGGCCAGCAGGCGGGCAAAGCAATCTCGAATGGCGTGGGACAGTACACCATCACCGGCCTCGCGCCGGGAAAGTACGGCATAACCGCGACCGAAACGGGATTCGCGGCGTTTACCTTGCCTGGCGTAGTGGTGACGGCGGGGCAGAGCAAGACCGTCAACGCCACTATGCAGATCGAAGTGCAGGAGCAGGTGCAGGTTGAGGCGGAGGCCAACACGGTAAACACAAGTCCGGATAACAATGCCAACGCCGTGGTCATCAAAGGCGATGACCTGAAGGCGCTCTCCGACGATCCGGATGAATTGCAGAACGAGTTGCAAGCCCTGGCAGGACCAGCGGCCGGCCCCAATGGCGGGCAAATCTACATCGACGGGTTCACCGGCGGACAACTGCCGCCCAAATCGTCGATTCGTGAAATCCGCGTGAATCAAAATCCGTTTTCCGCCGAATACGACCGGCTCGGCTACGGCCGCATCGAAATCTTCACCAAGCCGGGCACGGGCTCCACGCACGGCGACTATCAGGTGTCGGGCAACGAGTCGGCGTTCAACTCGCAAAATTCGTTGCTGACCAGCGGATCGGAGCCGTCTTATTACACATGGACCATGCATGGATCGGTGGGTGGGCCGATTACCAAAAACTCGTCGTATTTTGTTGGCG
>CAYWMR010000479.1:0-3951 GCA_964458965.1 uncultured Occallatibacter sp.
CCCAACGGCAACAGCGATGCGGCCGGTACCGACCTTGCCCATACCACCACCATCGAGGCGGCCATTGAGCGCGTGGTAACCGCCGACGCCATCGTTCTGCGCGGCGGTACCTACAGAACCGGCGGCCTGGTGCTGAATCAGGGCATCACAATGCAGCCTTACGAAGAGGAGCATCCCGTACTCAAGGGCACGCTGATCGCAACGGAATGGGAGTCGCTCCCCAACAATGTTTGGCGGACCAAATGGTCCCATCTCTTTCCGGCCGAGCCTCTGCCCTGGTGGAATCGCAGGCGCGAGGGCATCAAGACGCCTCTGCACCGCTTCAACAACGACATGGTTTTCATCGATGGCGAGCTCCTCAGCTCCAGGGGTTGGGAGGGAGAGCTCGATCCGCATTCTTTCTACGTCGATTACAAGAACGGCTATGTCTACATCGGTGCCGACCCCACCCACCGGCAGGTGGAGATCACCGCCTACGATAGCGCGCTGGTCCGCACCGCCGGGCCCGCGCACGGCAAGGTCTCAGACGGAAAGGGACCGGTGATTCGCGGCATCGTTTTCACGCAATATGCGTATCGCGCGCTGGAGATCGAGGGCAAGAAGCATTTCACTGCGAACGACGAGCCCACCAACGAACCCGTGGGCATTTCCGATCCCGCGACCTATGGCAAAGAGGTCCGCAATACGCTGATCGAGAACGTCACCATCAGCTATTGCTCTCATGTGGCTGGCTATTTTCGCGGCGACGGGCTCATCATCCGCAACTCGCTGGTCAGCGATACCAGCACAGAAGGCATCTACGTCATCGGTTCCTCGGATGTGCTGCTTGAGAGGAACATCATCCGCCGCAACAACGTGAAGCAGTTGACCGGCTACTTCCCCTCCGCGGTGAAGATCTTCAACCAGACCCATCGCGTCACCTTCCGCGACAACCTGATTCTCGACCAGCCCAACTCGACCGGAGTCTGGTATGACGTGGGCAACCGCGATGCCGTCATCGTCGACAACTATGTGGAAGGCGCGATCAACGGCATCATGTTCGAGATTTCGCGTGGAGCAACCGTTGCCGGCAACGTGGTGGTGAATTCGTATCGCGGACTTTATGCGCTGAACTCGGCGGACGTTCATGCCTATAACAACACCTTCATCAATTCGCGCGTAGACTTCGAACGGAACGACCGCGTGGCCGCGGGCGACGTTTTTGACTGGCATGCCACCACCGGGCCGGCCCTGGACCAGCGCGAAGGCCATATCTTCCTCCATAACGTGATGGCTGCTACCGATTCGTTTCACGATCCGCTGCTGAAGTTTGTGCAGAGCTCGGCGTCGCTCTGCGGCAAGCTCGTGCATCCTGAGGCGACCCTGGTCGACGGGAACGTCTATATCCGCGCCGCATCCGCCGATGCCGCGGCCGCGCCGCCGCTGATTGTCTATGCGCCGACGGATGGACCGAACTGCACCTCGCAGCTTGCTTCACTCGATGACTTCCGCAAGCTGCAGCCCGCATTTGAAAAGAATGGCGTTCAGATCGATCGCAGTCCCCGTTCGGTTCTAAGAGGACCCGACCTGGGGCATTTCGAGCTCCAGCGCGCGCTGCCGAATGCGCCGGCCATCAACTTCCTCCCCCCCGAGGTTCGCTCGCTGCTGGGTTGGAGCGAAGCGGACGCAAAGACGCCCGGCGCTTATCCACTGCGATGAGGATAGGTGGGCCGCCATCCACTAAAGGCGCATGAGATAGTTCCCATTCTGCCAAAGCAAATGCCCGGTCATTAAAACACCTGCGGATCCAGCACAAGCCTCAGCATCCCTTGGCGTTGGCGTATTTCTTTTGGATCGCCTTCTTGTCCTGCACGGCCTGGGCGCCTTTTTCGCTGGCATCCTCGACCATCTTCTCAACGATTCCCACGCCGCCGAGACCCTGCTGAAATGCTCCGTGGGCCGAAGGCGAAACCTGCTGCTTCAGCGACGGGTCGGATATCTGCGTCCAGGCGGCAAGCGCATCGTCGCCGAAATCGATCTCCGGTATCACGGTTGCGCGCGCCTGGCCTACGATGGGCGTAATCTGTCCCAGGTACTGCGACGCAATTTGGATGCGCTTATCTGCAAACTGATTCTCGACACTCTCCTGTGCCAGTGGGGAAGGGATTCCGGCTTCGCCAGGGCAAGGCGGCAACGCGCGAATCTGGGCTTGCTCCTGCGGTTCCAGTGCGGCTATATCCTGGTCCCATTGGCTATCGATGCTGTTGATCTGCGTCTGCAGCTTCAACACATCGGCCATCACCTGTTGCTGTCCCGAATAAACGCCGTTGTTTATCTTCTGCAGCAATGCCTGGTCCGCAGGCGAGACCGTGTGCGGCATGTTTGACTGCGGCATCATCTGCTGGGCCATGGCCATCATCTGCGCCGGGGTCATGGCTTTCAGGGCGGCCTGGCCTTCGGGTGTGCTGTATTTGGCCATCATCTGCTGGGCCGCAGTCATCTGCTGCTCCGTTTGAGTCTGGCTCCCCTGGGAAGCCATGTTGGCCTGAGCCTGGTCGGCAACCACATTGTTGATGCCCTGGTCGACCGAGCTGAACGCATCGCCGGGCTTAAGGCCTCCATTGCCATCGTCGACCCACTGCGAATAGGCGGTATTTGCATCGCTGGGAACGGCGGGCACCTGAGCCAGCCACATTCTCTCGTTGAAGTCCTTTGACACCGTCCAGGCGGCAACGGGAACCATACACACTGCTGCAACGAGAATCGAGCGATACCTCAAATGACCCCCTCCCCAGTGCCGGGACTGCTGCCGTACTCCGCGAAACGGCTTGCACGAAATCGAACTGGGCTTTTTCCGAAATCCCCGGATTCAAAGCCGCTGTTCCGGGGAATTGCTAGCATGATAATACCGGGACAATAAAAGAGAAAGAGTCGCAATCAGCGCCCCCTCAACAGCCCATCAAGGCGGCGATTCGGATCGGCCCATGCCGCAATGCGATGTAGAAGTCTATACCCTAAACTATTTCCATTAAGCCAGAATCGTGTCCAGCGAGGCGGGTTCATGCCGCACGCCACAAAATCCATCCCCAACTACCGTCGAGTCGCTTCAGCTGACGACTGAACCGACTTCTCCCATAGTCTCCGAAACACATCGCCCTCGGCGATGCTCCCGGTCAAGCGCCTCTTTTCCAATGCGGTTTCCTCGCGATGCAGGGCGCGCAAGGCAGCCCGCATCAATTCGCCTGCATTCTCATAGCGCCCAAGTTCCAGGCGAGCCTGCACGAAGTCATAAAGATCCGGCGGCAGGCTGACCATGCGATTCGACATCACCACTCCTTGCTGTATCAGATGTATGTAGATGTCCGAAGCAGTTTGTGACACAATCGCGATCTCGAATCCCTCTTCCCTATTCCCTGCTTCTATCACCCCGACGGCGTAACGGCAACGGTAACCGGCCGTCTCGCCACCGCGGGCCGCACCAGTTCCGCCGGCCAGATGTAAACCGCTAGACGCCGCGAGTAGTGCAGCACCGGGTCCAGGTCGGGAAGCTGAATCCCAATCGCTTCCGCCAGGCCATTCTGCTCAATCTCCGCCTCCGCGTCTTCCAGTGGCCAGGGAATATGGTGCAAGTTCGACCGCACCGTCCGCCCCGCCCTGTTTCGCGTAAACAGGCAGTAGCGCTCGGTCAGGAAATACTCCAGCGTCCCAACCCGGCTCTCAGCGAGCTTGCGTGTCGGTCCCAGCCCCCGGTATCGAGCCTGAAACACAACGGGCTGCCTGCTCCAAAGCCGCCTGCTATAGAACTCGAATTCTCGCTCTGGCCGGTGCAGCACATGCATCGCTGCCCAGTGGTAGGGCAAATCGTAGAATGTCCGTCCCACTGCAACGGCCAGCAGATTGCTCGCGTCCAGCGAAAGGAAATAGACCCCACGCGCACCGCTGTAGGGGTCGCGCACATAGGTCCGCAGGTTC
>CAYWMR010000480.1:0-3893 GCA_964458965.1 uncultured Occallatibacter sp.
GCCGAGAAGAGGGCGCGCGGCCTGGCGCTCATTCAGGGCCTCCGCGAGGGCATGGCTTCCGGCGGCCTTCTCCACTACGGCCAGGGCAAATGGTACCCCGGCGAGGCCGTGCCACGTTGGGCGCTCAGTTGCTACTGGCGTGTCGATGGCGTTCCGGTCTGGGAGGATGTTGGCCTGATCGCGCGCGAAGACCGGGACTATGGATATGGTGCGGCCGATGCACTTCAATTCATGGAAGCGCTCACGCACCGCCTCGAGGTGAGTTCGGAAAGCGTTCTGCCCGCCCACAATCCGAATAGCGAAGCGGAGGAGCCGGTCGGCTATATACTGCCTCTTCGCCGGCGGCAACCGGAAGGCCAACTGCGCTGGTCGAGTCAGTTGTGGTTCCCGCGGCCGGAGCGGCTGTTGCTGTCGGTCGGCGATTCTCCCATCGGTTTCCGTATTCCCACCGAAGCGATGCCCTGGGTCGCGCCTGATCAAATTGATTATGAGTTCGATGCCGCGCCATTTGAAAAATGGGTCAAGCTGCCGGCAAAGCCAGCACGGCGCATGGAACTGTTCGCGATAACTCCCGCACCCGATCCGCTTCCGGCTGTCTTGCCTCCGTCGGATGCGGTGAAGGAGTTGATCCGGCCGTCGCTGTGCGTACAGGCCAGGGAAGGCCGTCTTCATGTTTTCCTGCCCTATGCGCCTAAACTTGCCGACTACCTCGACCTGGTGAGCGCGGTTGAGGATACAAGCAGGCACTTGAAAATCCCGGTTTGGGTTGAGGGCTACGCTCCGGCGTTCGATCCGAGGCTGCGATCGTTCAGCGTTACGCCTGACCCCGGAGTTCTGGAAGTAAACCTGCCGCCTGCCGGCAACTGGGACGAGTTGGAACGGATCAATACTTTGCTCGACGCGGAAGCCCGCCGCAATCGATTGACGGCTGAAAAATTCGCTTACGATGGCGGACGTCTAGCTACTGGAGGCGGCAGCCACATTGTCATCGGCGGAGCGACCCTGCTGGACAGTCCCCTGCTACGCCGCCCCGATCTGCTGCGCAGCATGGTTGCGTTCTGGCAGAATCATCCTTCGTTGTCGTACCTGTTTTCCGGCATGTACGTCGGTCCCACAAGTCAGTATCCGCGTGTGGACGAGGCGCGCATGGATGCCTTGTATGAGCTTGAGATCGCCTTTCGCAATCTCCCTTCAGGCGATTGTCCACCGTTCGTTGTCGATGGATTGTTTCGCAATCTACTGGTGGACGCGACGGGAAATTCGCATCGCGCCGAGTTCTGTGTCGACAAGCTTTATCCGCCGGAGGGCCTGGGGCTGCAACTTGGACTGCTCGAATTGCGAGCATTCGAAATGCCGCCTGATGTGCAGATGAATCTCTTGCAGATGCTGCTGATTCGTGCCGTGGTAAGCATGTTCTGGAAAACGCCCTTCGAAGGCGGCCTGGTTCGCTGGGGCACCGCGCTTCACGACCGCTTCATGTTGCCGGAGTTTGTTCGGCGGGACCTTCGCGAGGTGCTTGCAAAGTTGCGTTCGTCCGGATACAACTTCGAAGACGAGTGGTTTGAATCGCACCTGGAAATTCGCTTTCCAAGGATCGGGTCGATCGCCGCAGACGGGGTCGAACTGGAACTGCGTCAGGCCCTCGAGCCCTGGAATGTGCTTGCGGAGGAGACCTTCTCCGGCAACACGGTTCGTACCGTGGACTCATCCATGGAGCGGATGCAGGTGAAGCTGTCAGGGTTCACAATGGAATCCCGCTACGTTGTTGCCTGCAATGGCCGCAGGGTGCCCCTTCAACTCATCGGCGAGCCCGGCACCGCGTTGGCCGGCGTCCGCTTCCGCGCGCGGCGATTGTCGGCTTCGCTGCACCCTACGGTTCCCGTTCACGCGCCCCTTGTCTTCCAGCTCATCGACAGCTTAAGAGGCTGCTCGATTGGCCAATGCACCTACCATGTTGGATCGCCCGACGGCCGCCTTTATTCCGCTCGTCCCGCAAACGCCGCGGAGGCTGACGATCGGCGCATGGAGCGCTTCCAGGTGGCCACCCCTGCGCTGAGTTCTTTGGCTGCGCCTGAGGAAGAGTTTAACCCGCACTTTCCCATGACTCTCGACCTGCGCCTGCCGCCGCCCAGGCGCAAGACCCAAATAGAAACGCCGGGGCTGGTGTCATGACAGTAGATCTTTACCAAACGCCGCTTCACTTTGGGGCTGCCTACGACGAGTTATCGGCGGATGGAGTAACTCCCCGGCCGCACTGGGCGCGTATCATGAAGGCCTTCCGGGCAATCGGCCCTGAGGAGCTGGGGCACCGCTGGGAACGCGCGGAACGCCGCATCCGCGAGAACGGCATTACCTACAACATCTACAGCGATCCGCTGGGCGCCAACAGGCCCTGGCAAATCGACATTGTCCCATTCCTGATTCCAGCAGATGAGTGGAGATTCCTCGAAGCCGGCATCATTCAGCGTGCCCGCTTGCTCAGTCGAATTCTCGAAGACCTTTATGGGCCGCAGGAACTGCTCGCCAATGGACACTTCCCTGCCGCGCTTCTTTTCGCCAACCCTGCATTTCTTCGACCGCTGGTGGGTGTACCGGTTCCCGCGCACAGTTATCTTCACATGCTGGCGGTCGATCTTGCCCGTTCTCCCGACGGCCAATGGTGGGTACTTTCCGATCGCACACAAGCTCCTTCCGGCAGCGGTTATGCATTGGAGAACCGCACCATTGTCTCCGATGTTTTGCCAGATATCTTTCGCAGGTCGAATGTCCTGCGTCTCGCTCCCTTTTTCAAAGCGCAGCGCGATGCGCTTGCCACTCTCTCCAAGCGCAGCAATCCACGCATTGTTCTGCTCACCCCAGGTCCGCTGAACGAGACTTATTTCGAACACTCCTACATTGCGCGATACCTGGGATTCACTCTGTGCGCGGGAGCGGACCTGACCGTACGAGACAGGTCAGTCTATCTCAAAACCGTTGACGGGTTGGAGCAAGTGGATGTGATTCTGCGCCGTGTGGACGATAGTTTTTGCGATCCGCTGGAATTGCGAAGCGATTCGCTGCTCGGCGTGCCAGGCCTGGTTGACGCCATCGTAGCTGGAAACGTGACTGTCGCCAATGCATTGGGAAGCGGATTGATTGAGACATCCGCAATCATGCCTTTTCTTCCTGGCTTATCGAAACATTTATTCGGTGAAAAGCTGAAGCTGCCCTCCGTGGCTACCTGGTGGTGCGGGCAGCCCTACGCGCTGGACTGGGTGCTGAATCATCTCGATTCGGTGGTGGTGAAGCCGGCGTTTCCGTCGCGCGGTGTAGAGCCGGTTTTCGGAGCCGAGCTCGATCAAACGGAAAAGGGCCAGTTTATTGAGAAAATGCGCACACACCCATATGAGTATGTGGCTCAGGAGCAGGTAACTCTGTCCAGTGCGCCCGTTTGGGACAATGGACACCTTCGTTCCCGCAGCGTCGTGTTGCGCGCTTATGTGCTCAACACAGGAAATGGATGGATGGCGATTCCAGGTGGATTGGTTCGCGTTGCCGAAACCGAAGGTTCGGTGGTTTCAATGCAGCGCGGCGGACACAGCAAGGACGCCTGGGTGCTTTGGGACGGCCCCATCGATACATTCAGTATGCTGCGACCGCGCAATGAGCCGGTGATGTTGCGCCGCGAGTTGCCGGGTGTGCCAAGCAGTGTAGCCGACAATGTTTTCTGGCTGGGAAGATATGTCGAGCGGGCGGAGAACACCGCTCGGATCGTGCGTACGATGACCTCCCGCGTGCGGCGCGCCAGCGAGGCCGAGCTAGGCTGCCTTATCCGATTGCACAGTTGCCTGGAATCGCGGCAAAGCAAGTTGCCGAAAGCAAAAAGCAAGCGGCCCACTGCTCTCGAATTCGAA
>CAYWMR010000481.1:0-3892 GCA_964458965.1 uncultured Occallatibacter sp.
GTGACTATGGCGCGTCATTATGGATTGAAAAAGCTGGCTGCGCCCTCGGCGGGAAACGCGGGCGGCGCGTTGGCGGCGTATGCGGCGGCGGCGGGTATCGAGGCGCATATCTTCATGCCCAGGGATGTTCCGATGGCCAACCAGGTGGAGTGCCTGGCCTATGGCGCGCATTTGACGCTGGTGGATGGGCTGATCTCCGACTGCGGACGAATCGTGGCGGAGCGCAAAGCCGCTGAGGGCTGGTTCGATATTTCCACGCTCAAGGAGCCGTTTCGAGTGGAAGGCAAGAAGACGATGGGGTATGAGCTGGTGGAGCAACTGGGCTGGCAATATCCCGATGCGGTGTTTTATCCCACCGGCGGCGGCGTGGGCATGATCGGCATGTGGAAGGCGTTTGAGGAGATGGAGCAGTTGGGCTGGGTGACGGGGAAGCGGCCGAAGATGATCGCTATCCAGGCCTCGGGATGCGCTCCCGTGGCGCGCGCCTTTGACCAGGGCGAGCCGGTGAGCCATATGTGGCAGAACGCGCATACGTTTGCCTCGGGACTGAGGGTGCCCAAGCCTTATGGGGACTCGATCATTTTGGAAATCGTGCGCGCATCCGGAGGCACGGCGCTGGCGCTTACCGACGACGAGATATTTGCTTCGTTGAAGGACTGGGCTGCGCGCGAGGGACTGCTCTTTTCCCCGGAAGGAGCGGCGGCTACAGCGGCTTACGACCATTTGCTTGGGACGGGATTTTTGACGGCGCAGGACCGGGTAGTGCTGTTCAACACCGGCTCAGGAAACAAGTACACCGACGTGCTTGCGGCGAAGTTCAAAGAGCAAGGCGCGTTCTGAGGGGCTGGGGCGCTAGGTGCCTGAGCCTGACGTGGAGCTGGACGTAGAACTGGGCGTTGAACTAGGTGCAGGAGCCGGAGCGCTGGACGAAGTTTCTGTTGTAGCTGAGGGCGTTTTGGTTTCCGCCGCCGGTGTTTTTTTGTCGGACTCGGAGTTGGGCTTGGAATCGGAATCGGAGGCCTGCGAGCTGCTTTTGGGGGCGTAGTCGTTTACATACCAGCCTGCGCCCTTGAAGTTGAGGCCGGGCGCGGTGAGCGGCCGCTCCAGCACGCCGTGGCACTTGGGGCATTCCTTCTCTTCCTCAGCTGAGAAGTTCTGGATTTTCTCGAATTTGTGGCCGCACTGGGTGCAGCGATACGCATACAACGGCAAGGTCTTCACACTCTCCAGCAAGAAATGACTGCTGAATCTATTGTATCGGGCACCTGCGGTGCGGCCAAAGGCTCGCGGGGGCTCGCACTGTCCTTGCAGTGTCCGACCCTTGCAGTGGAGTGAATCACAAGGGTCGGGCCGCACTGGCTGAACTTGCCGCTGATGCGCAGGGTCTTACTTGACGGTGAAGGGGACGCTGGCTATGTGGCTTTCCCAGGCCAGAGTGAGTGTTCCCGCGGAACCGCCGGTGCCGGCAAGCGTGTATTTCAGATTCTCGATGGTCTCGGCGGGCTTGGTCATGGTCATTTTGGTCCTGCCGAGATCCTTTGTACCGTCATACGCCAGGCCCCATTGGCCGGTTTGTTTGTTCACAATCAGAACCCAGTTGTCAGGGTCGGAGATGTCAACGAAGAGGGTGTAGTTGCCCTTGGGGACGGACAGGTCGCCGATGGTGAGGTCGGCGTCGGTATGCAGCAAGGTGGCGGAATTTGCGCCGGCGCGCCACACAGGGTAGTGGGGATTGTGGCTGATAAGGCCGTCTTTGGTGAAGATTTGGCCAGCGCGGCCTTTGACGCCGGGCGAATTGTAGGTGATGGTGATGGATTTTCCGGCGATGGTGGCGGACTCGGTGGCGGCCGGGCTTGCGGGCGGGGGCTTGGGCGCGGGCGTCTGGGCGGCGAGCGTGGCTGCTGCGATGAGCAGCCCGGTACAGGCGAGAAGCGATTTCATGGCGATGTTTCTCCTTTGGGGATGTCGCGTAGTGATATGGACGCGCCAACGGGATGATTGTCGCACCGCGCGGTGGGGATGGGAAAGCGGGGCGATGAGGCTGCTATGATGCGGCCCAAGGTATTGCATGCAGCAGAGACAGAATCGAGTATCGGCTGGCGAGAGATTTCGCGCCGCGGTTAGGGATGAAAAGCCGCTTCAGGTGGCTGGGGCAATCAACGCTTATACGGCGCGGATGGCCGAGGCTACGGGGTTCCGGGCGTTGTATTTGTCCGGCGGCGGGGTGGCGGCCAATTCGCTGGGAATGCCGGATTTGGGGATCAGCACCATGGACGATGTGCTGACCGATGTGCGGCGGATTACGGATGCTTCCGGGCTGCCGCTGCTGGTGGACATCGATACGGGCTGGGGCGGGGCGTTCAACATTGCGCGGACCATTCGGTCGATGGAGAAGGCGGGCGCGGCGGCCGTGCACATTGAGGACCAGGTGGGCCAGAAGCGCTGCGGGCATCGGCCGGGCAAGGAGCTGGTGGCGGCTAGCGAGATGGTGGACCGCATCAAGGCTGCTGTGGATGCGCGGATCGACGAGCAGTTTGTGGTGATGGCGCGGACCGATGCGCTGGCTGGTGAGGGGATGGCTGCGGCGATTGAACGTGCGCAGGCTTACGTGGCGGCTGGCGCGGATATGATCTTTGCCGAGGCGGTTACGGAGCTTGGCACATACACGGAATTTCGCAAGGCTGTGGGTGTGCCGATTCTGGCGAACATTACGGAGTTTGGGCAGACGCCTTTTTTTACGCGGGATGAGTTGAAGGCCGCGGGCGTGGATATTGTTCTGTATTGCTGCGCGGCTTACCGGGCTATGAATGCGGCGGCGCTGAAGGTGTATGAGGCTATTCGCGCGGAGGGAACGCAGCAGAGCGTGGTGGGGATGATGCAGACTCGGGCGGAGCTGTATGAGTATTTGGACTATCACGCTTATGAACAGAAGCTGGATGAGTTGTTTGCTAAGGGGAAAGATTAGATAGTCTGGCAACACTCAGATTCGCTGGATGAGTTATGGAGAAGTGTTATGGGTGAGTTACATGTCGAGGCGGCAGTTGGCGGCTTCAGACCCAAGAAGTCAGTGGCACTGTCGGGGACGCCGGCGGGCAATACTGCACTATGTACGGTGGGGCATAGCGGCAACGATCTGCACTATCGCGGATACGACATCAAGGACCTGGCGGCGCACTGCGAGTATGAGGAAGTGGCGCACCTGCTGGTGCATGGCAAGCTGCCCAATGCAGCGGAACTGGCTGCATACAAAGCCAGCCTGCAGCCGTTGCGCAGTTTGCCGGCGGCGGTGAAGCAGGCGCTCGAACTGCTGCCGCCCACGACGCATCCGATGGACGTGCTGAGGACCGGCGTGTCGGTGCTTGGCTGCGTGCTGCCGGAGGGGCAAGGCCACGACGATGCGGGCGCGCGCGCAATTGCGGATACGCTGCTGGCGTCGCTCTCGTCGATGCTGCTCTACTGGCACCACTATGCGCGCAATGGGCGGCGGATTGAGGTGGAGCGCTTCGAGGATTCGATTGCGGCACACTTCTTGCATCTGCTGCATGGGGAAACACCTAGGCCGGAGTGGGTGGCCGCGATGCAGACTTCGCTGATTTTGTATGCGGAGCATGAGTTCAACGCGTCCACGTTTACCGCGCGGGTGATTGCGGGGACGGGGTCGGATTTGTACTCGTGCATTACAGGGGCGATTGGGGCGCTGAAAGGGCCCAAGCACGGCGGAGCCAATGAAGTGGCGCTGGAGATTCAGCAGAGGTATGGGTCGGCGGATGAGGCGGAGGCAGACATTCGGCAGCGCGTTGCGGAGCGCGAGGTGATTATCGGGTTCGGTCATCCGGTGTATACCATCAGCGATCCGCGCAGCGAGATTGTGAAGGAAGTGGCGCGGGGGCTG
>CAYWMR010000482.1:0-3889 GCA_964458965.1 uncultured Occallatibacter sp.
GTGACCTTTTCCTTCTCATACTGCAACGGCTCCAGAGGGTCGGAATCTTCATTGAACGTATCCATCTTCCGAACCAGAACCACGTCGCTTAACGCGGGGCCGTTGGGTACCGCGGGAATCTCGAATGGAACGCGCTGCGCGCTCATTTTGTCGCTGTTGTGGTCCTTGACGGCAACCTCAAGCACATATTTCCCCGGGATCTCCATGAAGTGACGCTGCAAGGTAATTGCCAGGGTCTTGTCCCGGTCCACCGATTCCACGCCGCCGCGCCGGGCAATGTCCTCCGCAAAATGCTCAATCACCGTGCCGCCGCTGTCTTTGACCTGAGCCACGATGGAAGCGTGCGCCGAGTAAAGGCCCGTGTGCGTATCCGGCTTCAGGTCCAATGCCGAGTACGGCACCTCAACAACCAGCGTATTGGTGTTGCCATCGGGCAGATTTCCGAACCTAATGATCGAGGCGTTGAACTTGAAGTCCGTGGGAAGCTCCGGCGCCTTCAGGCTCTTGAGCAGCGCTGCTTCAAACGGACGCATTCCACCTGTCGTTCCCGGCGGCACTGAGAAGTACCCCGTCTTGGCCTGGACAGTGAGGCCCGTACGCAGCGGCTTCACGGCAATGGTGCGGAACTTGCCGTCGTACTCCTGAACCGGCGGCGTATAGGTGGCCTCGTAATAGGTCGACATGTCCTGCACCAACTGCTGCAGCGGCCCCCGCACGCTGAGCTGCGCGTCGATGTAAGTGCCGCCGGTGTTCTTCGAAAGATCCGACATCGGGCTCTTGATTTCCAGATACTGGTTCGGGTCTTCGTTATTCCCGCGCGAAAAACTTGACATCTGGGCTAGGTCTTGCGCCTGACCCCAGACTGGGCCCTGAGTCGACGGAGCCCCCTGGAGCACTCCGCCGCTCGCTTGCTGCGACGGTATGACAGTCGTGTATGGGGATGTGGCAACTGGAGTTGGGTTGAAGTTGGCCTCTCCCTGGTTCCTGGCCTGTTCCACTTCTCGCCGCCCAGCCAGGTTCATGGCGTCCAGATCCACGGTATAGATGGTGACTCCGGCCTTGGTAGCCGTGCCAGTAATCGTATTCAGCAACTGCTTCGAGCCGGAATCCATAAGCTCGTTCAGAGTGAAATAGATGATCGCCTTTCGCTGCGAAAGCATCTGCTGCGAGCGAACCAGGCCCAGAATGCCGGCCAATTCCCGGTTTGCGTGCTGCTCCTGCACAATCAGTTGCGCTTCCTGCATCGCCTTGAGCAGCGTCTGCGCCAGCGCCCGCTCTTTCACATCCACATGCCGCCCGGCGGTGTCGGCGCCCGTCTGCGCAATCGAAAGCAGGTCCTTTTCCGCCTGGGCGGCAACCTTGGCTTTCTCCACTTCCGCAGGATCGTGAACGATATCGTACCCCTGGCTGAGCGTGGTAGTCATGTGAACGGCGTTGCTCTCCGTTGCCGTATCCACCGCCGAATCCACCAGCCTGCGATCTTCTGTGAACCCCTGCAGCAGCCGAAGCCGACCATGAAAGTCCATCACTGCAAAGGAGTATCCCGTTGCCGGAAGCACCTTCAGAATCTTCTCCGCAATGTTCCTTGCGGTCTTTGCCAAAGGGCCTTCGAAATGGTCGAAAACCAGCGTAACTGCGTGACCCGCGGCCGTGTCCCCCTGCACAAGGCGAAACCCGTTCAACTTCACAGCAGTGCCGTTGTCGGTGACCGCGACATCCTCCGGCTTCAGGTCGAGAACTGCCTTGCGGTGCTTGTCGTGAATCACAATATCCAGAGTGACTTCGTCCACGTTGGTCTTCAGGGTCAGCCCGGAATCATCTGGCGCGGCAGCAGGAGGGGTTGCAGGGGCAGTTTGACCGTTAGCCGGCGAAGTGAGCAAGACCACGAGCACTCCTGCAAACAGCCATCCGGCAATCTTCCTCGAAGACAACGATCCGGCGATACAGCTTTGATAAGTATTCATGCGGAATCCTGATTTCCTCGTGTTGTGCGTGCAAACGGCTTCCAGACCGTCCCTGGTTTCAGAAACGCTCACCTGGCCTAACTTGAAACGGTCGGGAAGCAGCCATACTCTTCGTATGGAATTGTATTCCCATGGAGAGCCATTGTTAATCATAGTCTTTTGCTGATACTGACGATTTTGAAGGTCAACAGTTTACATGCTCCTCAGCGCATTGTGTTGCCTCGAACCCATCGTTTGGCAAACCCGGCCGTCCTCTCGAACACCGCAATCGGTTCTGATGCTCCGGCCCCGACAATCGCCGGCTGTCAGAGGGCTTCAGCACTGTGCCAAATGCAGTTGCCGCGCCTGCCGAAAAAGGCTGCCTGCAAGCCTGGAACGAGTGATGAAGATCACATTAGGCGGCCGAAGGCGGCTCCTACTATGAATGCAAGCTGTCTGCGCACGCCTGGAACCGAATCCTGGAATCGAATCCTTGAGTCGCATCCAGGGAAAGCGTCCCGCGCGCATCAATAGCAATTCCTTGGGGGAGTCGGGGAGATTCAATGAGACGGATGCTTTTGGCCCTCGCCGCCGTTCTGTTTGCAACTGGAGCAGGACTCACCGGAAGGGTAATTGCCGGGGGACCCGCAAACGGCACCGGCCCAGCCTCTGCGCTGCGCTCCCAGGCCGTTCCCGCGTACCTCAAGCTGGTTTCCATGGATGCCCCCGCGGCGGCTCCCGCTCCGGCGATCACGATCGACATTCCCATCAACGGAACCATCTATCCGCCAGACCTCATCCCTCCACAGTTTGCCTGGCGCGACGCTAACCCCGCGGTTAGCGTTTGGCGAATCGAAATCGCTTTCGGCGAACACGCGCACCCAATCAAGGCCTGGTCGAATGGCGAGAAAATGGAGCTCGCACCGGTCGACTCTCTCTTGAAGGGATATGTGCCGCCCACTCTCACTCCCGAACAGGCCGCTGCGCACACCTGGAGGCCCGACCCCAAAACCTGGGACGAGATCAAGCGGCATTCGGTCGAATCGCCGGCAACGGTTACCATTGCCGGCTACGCCAGTCAGAAGGACCGCGAGCCTCTATCCCAGGCGCAGGCGACGATCCGAACTTCTCGCGACCCCGTTGGCGCGCCCATCTTCTATCGCGACGTTCCTTTGATTCCGCCCGATCTTGAGACCACGCAGCGCGGCGTCATCAAGCCGCTGCCCGATTCCGTTCTTCCCATGATCAAGTGGAAGCTCCGGTACATTTCCGAGACGCAGAGCAAGGTGATGATGACTGACCTGCCGACCTGCGGTAATTGCCACTCATTTTCGCGTGATGGAAAGACAATGGGGATTGACGTGGATGGGCCAGCAAACGACAAGGGGATTTACGCTCTGGTTCCCATCCATAAGGTCAGCACGATCAGCAACGACTACCTGATTCACTGGAGCGCATTCTCGGAGGAGCACGCGCAGAAGCGCTTCGGGTTCATGAGCCAGGTTTCGCCCGACGGAAAGTTCGTGGTCAACTCCATCGACGTGCCTTACGCTCATGGCACGCGGGTGCTCGACCGGCTCTATAACGGGTTTTACCCCAGCTACGGCTTTGGCCAGGTCTTCTATCCCACCCGCGGGGTGCTGGCCTGGTACAGCAAGGACACCGGCAAGCTGGCTCCGCTGCCGGGCGCGGACGACCCAAATTACGTCCAGACATCGGCCTTCTGGAGTCCCGATCAGAAGTACCTGATCTTCTCCCGCGCCATAGCCAGAGATCCTTACCCGCCTGGTTACCAGAGAGCTAACTTCGCCAACGACCCCAACGAGACGCAGATTCAATACGACTTATACAAGATTCCTTTTAACGACGGAAAGGGCGGAACGCCGGAAAGAGTCGTTGGCGCCTCGGAAAACGGCATGAGCAATAACTTCCCCAAGGTCTCGCCC
>CAYWMR010000483.1:0-3881 GCA_964458965.1 uncultured Occallatibacter sp.
TGATGGCTTCCTGCGAGGCGACTGGTCCCTGGCCGATGGTCTGCGTCTGGCCTTCGATGGTATGGGCTGTTGTGTAAGCGTGCAGGTTCTGCGGCACGCCCTGACCCACCAGCAGCAGCGAATAGATTAACGAGGCCGGCAAGAGCACGTAGAGCAGGATGCGCGTGGTGTCGACCCAGAAGTTGCCGATGGTGCCGGAGGTGGTGCGCTTGATGCCGCGGATGAGGGCCACGGCGATGGCGATGCCCGACGCGGCAGAGATGAAATTGTGATACGCCAGGGCGGCCATCTGGGTGAGATAGCTCATCGTGGTCTCGGGCGTATAGAACTGCCAGTTGGTGTTGGTGGTAAAGCTGACCGCCGTGTTCCAGGCCAGATCGGGGCCGACATTGGCAAGCCCCTGCGGATTCCAGGGCAGGTACAACTGCAGGCGCTCAATGGCGTAAGTCACCATCAGGGTCACCGCGGAGAAACCCAGCATGGCGAAGGCATACGCGCGCCAGTTCATCTCCTGGTCGGCATTTACGCCGGATAGCTTGTAGATGAGCCGTTCCAACGGGCGGAGAATGGGATCGAGCCAGGTGCTTTCCCCTTCAAACACGTGAGCCAGATAGGTGCCGACTGGACGAACGGTTGCGAGGAGGACAAGGGAATAGAGGGCAAACTGCAACCAGCCATTGGCGGACATTCTAGAACTTCTCCGGGAAGAGCAGGGTGAGGGTCAGGTAGCCAAGAAGCAGGACGGACAAGATCAACGCAATTACGGTGATGACGTCAATTTGCATGGGCGGCTACCTCAACTTCTGGCAGGCCTTGACGTAGAGAAACGCCAGGACGAAGAAAACAACTGTGAACAGCAGCATCGTTCCATCTTGCAGGAGGCTTTGCATTTTCAGGTCTCGCAGTTCTCACCGGCCAATTGGCCGGACAGGTTCAAGAACAATTGTGTGTGATACCAAGTTTGAGTATCGACAAGGGTTCCTAAATAAAGTGTAAGGAAACGAATGAAAGGTGGAATTACCTCACGAAATCTTCATCTTTTATTTATACGGGATGGATTCGGCCCTGAGATGGACATGAATTTCAGGGGTCACTCTTCGTTTCCGGCCCAGCCTTCTGGAATGAACCGGTAGCCTACCCAGGGTTCTGTCTGGATGTACTGCTTGCCTGTTTCGGCCTCAAGTTTCTTTCGCAACTGACCGACGAAGACGCGCAGGTATTCCGGCTGGTGAGCGGATTGAGCTCCCCAGACGGCGGTAAGCAGGGCGCGATGGGTCATAACTTTTCCCGAGTGCCTTGCCAGGTGAAGAAGCAGTTCGAATTCCTTGGGGGTGAGGTGAATGGCCTTGTTCATTACGGTGATGGTGTGAGCGCTGGAATCGACTATGAAGTCGCCGGCCTCGATGGCCGAGGTGGTGCGCTCAGGGGCGCGGCGAAGATGGGCGCGAACGCGGGCAAGCAACTCCTGAATGCTGAAGGGTTTGGTGACGTAGTCGTCCGCGCCGGCGTCGAGCGCCTCAACCTTGGAGCGCTCGTGGTCGCGAACGGAGAGGATCAGAACGGGAGTGGGGGAGCGGGTTCGGATGGCGCGCGTGACATCGACGCCGGAGAGGCCGGGCATCATCAGGTCGGTGACAACCAGGTCAGGCGGCCACTCCTTGAAAACCTGCAAACCCTCTTCGGGATCGTTGGCGGTGCGCACATCGTAACCTTGCGCGGAAAGCGCGGCACGCAGCACGCGGGTGATTTGCGGTTCGTCGTCGATAACCAGAATTCTGCCGGGCATGTATGATCTTCTTTCTTCAGGACATTACATCATAGCCCTTCCGGGTATGATTTCCGGGGAAGCCGAATGGACATAATCTCATACTCGAAGAAGATGTTTCGGGGGTTGCTGGCAACGCTGATGGCGGCGGCGACTACTGCTTTGCTAGCTTGGATAGGGGCCAACTCGACTGCAGCTGGGATGGCGTTTCTGGTGCTGGTTGTCTGGTCGGCCACGCAGGCTGGAATCTGGCTCGCGCTTTATATAGCAGTCGTCTGCGCCTTGGCATTTGACTACTTTTTCCTGCTTCCCTACCACACGCTTCAACTAGCCGGGGCGCAGGAGTGGACTGCGATGGTTTCGTTTGTGGCCTGTTGCCTGGTGGTAAGCCGGGTTGCGGAGCGGGCGCGACGCCAGACCCGCCACGCCGAACAGCGGCGGGAAGACGTGGAACGCCTTTACGCGCTGAGCCAGGAGATGATGCTGCACGAGGATGCGGCCGGGCTGATCCACGATTTGCCGATGCTGATCGACCGCATTTTTGCCCTGAATGGCGTGGTGCTGTATGTGTGCGAACAGGACGAGTATTATGCCTCGACCAAGAATTTGCCCGCGAGCGTGCTGGCGGGAATGCGCCTGGTAACACAGGGACAGAGCCCAACCATCGCGATGCACTCGGATTTCTACACCACAGCATTGATGCTGGGGCTGCGTCCTGTGGGGGCATTGGGTTGGCGGCCGGCGCTGCTTTCGCGCGAGGTTGCCACAGCCGTCAGCGCCCAGGTAGCCATTGTGCTGGCCCGCTCAATGGCAGTTGAAGCGTCGGCGCGGATGGAGGCTGCGCGCGAGGGAGAACGGCTGCGCACGGCGCTGATCGACTCGTTGACGCACGAATTGCGCACGCCGCTGACCTCGATTCGAGCGGCTGCCACAACGCTGCTGGAGGGTGAGGGCCTGGACGAAGCCGGACGGCTGGACCTGGTGACGATTGTGGACGAAGAGTCGGCGCGGCTGGATATGCTGATTGGCGAGGCGGTTGAGATGGCGGAGATCGATGCCAATATATTGCATGTGCACGCGGTTCCGCAGCATCCGCGCGCGCTGCTGGAGCAGGCGGTGGAGGAATCGCGGAAGGCTCTGGCCGGGCACAGGGTGAGCATCGCGGTGGATGAGCCGGACGAGCCCGCGTGGTTCGATCCGCATTTGCTTGGCCGGGTATTGCGGCATTTGCTGGAGAACGCGGCTCGCTTTACCCCGGCCGGAGGCCGCATTACGTTGAGCAGCCATCGCGCCAACGACCGGCTGGAGTTTCGCGTGGAGGATAACGGACAGGGCATCGACTCCGTTGACCTTCCCTTGATTTTCGAGAAGTTTTACCGGGGAAAAAAAGGCGCAGTGACCGGCAAGGGAACAGGGATGGGACTGGCGATAACCCGCTCGATTCTGGCCGTGCATGGGGGCGGAATTGAGGCTGCCAGCGTGCCGGGACACGGAGCCAGCTTTCGCTTTTGGGTGCCGCTGGTGGAGAAGGAACCGTAGTTCCCGCCATTACCTCTCAACGAGAGTCCGGAGGGTGCGGACCGCCCCCGGAATCCGGTCCGGAGGAGTGCTTCCGAACCCCAGGATGAAGCCCTGCCTGGGCTTTTCAGTGAGGTAGGCAGGGGAAAGCGGCCACAGCCAAAGCCTCTCTCTCGCGGCCCTTGCGGCAATTTCCACGTCGCGAAACGGCTCGGGAAGCGTCATGGTCAGATGCATGCCGGCCTCGGCTCCATGCACCTCGAATCCGGATTCGGATGGGAACTCTTGAGCAAGGCTCTCGACCAGGGCCGAACGCCGCTCTTTGTAAACCTGGCGCGTCTTGCGCAGGTGCCGTGTGAAGTGGCCTTCTTCAATGAAGTCCGCCAGGACCTCCTGAAACAGATATGGCGGGTAGATGTCCATCGAGAATCTAACTGCAACAAACCGGTCGACCAGGTCAGCCGGAAGCACCATGTACCCCAGCCGCAGCGATGGGAACAGGACCTTGCTGAAGGTCCCGATGTAGATGACGCGGGAGTTCAGGTCCAAACCGTGCATGGATGGCACGGGAAGGCTCTCGTAGCGATACTCGCTGTCG
>CAYWMR010000484.1:0-3875 GCA_964458965.1 uncultured Occallatibacter sp.
GTGGTTATCGACGGAGGCGCGGCTGAGGGCGGACATGGGTTCGCCTTGCGTTCCGCTGATGAGGATCATGAGCTGGTCGGGCGGGTAGTCGCGCATCTGGCCGGGATTGATGACCAGGCCCTGGGGGATCTCGATGTAGCCGAGGTCCTGTGCGATCTCGCTGGAGTCCATCATGGAGCGGCCGACGATGGCTACTTTGCGGCCATGCTTTTTTGCGAGGTCAAGGGCGATGCGGATGCGGTAGATGGAGGAGGAGAAGCAACTGAAGAAGAGCTTCTTCTTGGTTTGCGAAAAGACTTCGTCGAGGCGAGGGATGACGGCGCGCTCGCTGGGCGTATAGCCGGAGCGCTCGACGTTGGTCGAGTCCTGGAGCAAGGCGAGAACGCCGCGCTTGCCGTACTCGGCGAAGGTGTGCAGGTCGAATGCCTGATCGTCGAGCGGGGACAGATCGATTTTGAAGTCGCCGGTGTGGATGATGACGCCGACCGGGGTTTCGATGGCCAGGGCCACGCAATCGACCAGGGAATGTGTAACGCGTATGGGCTCGATGGTGAATGGGCCGAGGGCGAATTTTTCCCGGGGAGTGATCTCGATGAGGGTGGTTTCGTCGAGGAGCTTATGCTCTTCGAGTTTGCCTTCAACGTAGGCCAGGGTGAATTCGGTGGCATAGACGGGAACTTTGAGCTCAGAAAGGATCCAGGGCAGGCCGCCGATGTGGTCCTCGTGTCCGTGGGTGAGAATGATGGCGCGGACATACTGTTTGTTTTCAATGAGGTAGCTGATATCGGGGACTACGATATCGACGCCGAGCAGTTCCGACTCAGGGAACATGAGTCCTGCGTCGATGACGATAATGTCGTCTTCCCAGCGAATGGCCATGCAGTTCATGCCGAATTCGCCGAGTCCGCCGAGGGGGATAATTTTCAGTTTTTTCGTTTGCATCTGTCATCTACGATGCTAACACCTGATGGGTGAAGGGGACTGCGGGAGGCGATTGGGAGGGCGGACGGAGGTGTTGCGCGGGATTAAATCGATTGCAACGAATGGGAGTGGAGATTCTGTGTTGGGCAGGCGAGGGCTGGTTGACGGCGGCGGAGGCTTCATGGGCGGTGACGTTGGGAAGCGGCTCAAGGACGTAGGTTATTGGGTGAGGGGCGCGGACAGCAAGGAGCATGGGTTTGCGGGAACGGCGGCGGGCTTGATGGCGGCTTTGTGGAGTTATTGAATTATTGCAGGGAGCGGCGATTGGGGTAGGTTCGGTTTGGTCGCCGGTAACTTATTTGGGAATAGTTAGATTTGACGAGTTATATAGATTTGTCACTTCATGTGTACAATCGCCGCTTGTGTCCGCTCTGATGGTCTTCATAGTGCGAAGGGGCATGGGACTAGACTAACTTGGGTGGGGAGTTTCCTGATGAGAGCATTGCGTGCGATGAAGTGGATGGCGGTGTTGGCTTGCCTGGAGACGAGTGTTTTGCTGGGGCAGGATGCGGGGAGCGCAGCGCCGAATTCAGCGACGCAGACCCTGCCGCCCGCTAAGGTGTATGACGTTGGGGCGGGAATTAGTGCGCCTGAGCTTATTCCTTCGCAATGGCAAGTGATGGCGGCGGGCACATGCACGCAGGTCAGGGATGGGCTGGTTTATCTCACCTTTGTGGTGGATGCGGGGGGAGTGGCGCGCGATGTTGTATTGGAGAATGCGCAAAACACGCCGGTGGAGAAGATGGCCTTGCGCATTGTTGGGGTGGACCGGTTCAAGCCTGGAACCTTGAATGGGCAGGCGGTGGCTGTGAAGAGCGGCGTGGAAGTGAATATCGAGGGCTGCATCGATTGGAAGGAAGACGATGCGGGGAATCGGCAGCAAGTGTTTCGGCTGACGTCGCAGCCGGTGCAGAAGGTTGCGGCGCCGCGAACCGCGAAGGTCGATATGCCTGTGGCGAGTGCCGGAGTGAAACAAGCCGAGCTTCCCCCGGGCGTGAGCCGTACTGGAAATGGGGTGTCCGCGCCGGTTGCGCTGAATCACGTTGAAGCGCGATATAGCAGCGAAGCGAGAAGAAAAGGCGTTGAGGGAGCCTGCCTTATTTCTGTCATTGTGGATGTGCATGGCAAGCCGCAGAATCCGCGAGTGGTACGGACCCTTGGCTCCGGGTTGGATGAGAAGGCGATTGAGGCTGTGATGAAATATAAGTTCAAGCCTGCAATGAAGAAGGATGGTACGCCTGTCGCGGTGATGATCACGGTCGAGGTGAACTTCAGGCTCTACTAACATTGACAGTGTGGAAATTGAAGGAAATCCGAGCATGAGAGTTGTTCGATATCTGGCTGGCGGTGCGTTGGGGATTGTGCTCATTAGCGGGCCGATTCATGCGGATGGCGCGGGGGCGAAGAGCGGCTATGTGCCGACGCGGTTCAGCGTTGTGGACGAGGGAACTGCCGGCAAGCCGGATGTGTTGCTGGTGCCGGGACTATCGAGTTCGCGGGCGGTTTGGGATGCGGAGGCGAAGCTGCTTGCGCCGAATTACCGGCTGCATCTGGTGGAGGTGAATGGGTTTGCTGGTACGCCGGCGGGACCCAATGCGAGTGGACCGCTGCTGGTTCCTGTTGTGGAGGAACTGCATGCTTATCTTGTTGCGAACAAGCTGCATCCGGTGGTGATTGGGCACTCGCTGGGCGGGTTGCTGGCGCTGATGCTGGCAGATAAACATCCTGAGGACGTGAGAAAGCTGGTCATCGTGGACGCGCTGCCGTTCTCGGGCGCGACCCGGGATCCGGCGGCGACGGTGGAGAGCATGCGGCCACAGGGTGAGGCATTCAAGCATGCCATGCTTTCGATGTCGGCGGACGATTATGCGGCAATGCAGCCGTTGATGGCCGCGCAGATGGTGAAAGACGCGGATGCACAGAAGCTGGTGGCTGCGGACTCGCTTGCGAGCGACCGCGCGGTGGTTGTGAATGCGGTGATGGATGGCTTGGCGACAGATCTTCGCCCGGATGTGGCGGGGATCAAGACGCCGACATTGATGATTTACGCGTACGACGCGACGGAGCAGGACCCCGACCCGAAGCAGTATGAGGCTGCGGTGCTGGCCGGATATAAGCCGATGCCTTACGTCATTCTGGTGCGGATTGACGATTCGCGCCACTTTATCATGTACGACCAGCCGGCGAAATTGGACGCGGCGCTGGAGGTGTTTTTGAAGTAGTGGATGGTAGTTGTTGGCTGATCCGAGCTGCACGTCAATTTGAGAAGAGCTTGCCTCAGTGGCTAAAACCCGATTCATTCTATTGGCTTTGCGGCACGGTTGAAAACGAGGGATGAAAGGGCGAATATGGATTCGTCTTTCCCATGTCTGAAAATCCAGACATGGGGCACCCGGCATTCGTGTTTTCATCCACTTGCGTGGGCCGAACGCTCATGGAGACACGACTGAAGTCGTGCCCTGTTACAAAACAGCAGCGTGTTGATGGTCCAGGCTCCGTGCCTGAGCAAAGTTGATGTTGATCTCTTCGAGACTAGCGCAGCAAGTCTTCGAGTGTAGTGGACAGGTCGGTTTTTTCGTCGCGGTATTTGACGATTACCGGGGCGTAGAGGCTGAGGCCCCACTCCTGACCTTTTCCCTTGCTGACGGCGCGGGAGCCGGGAACGACGACGGCGTTTTCGGGGACGATGAGGGGAAGGTCCGCGGTGGCGCGGAGGACTGTGCCGTTGACCAGGTCGAACAGGGGCGTACCGCGGGTGAGGATGGTTCCTGGGGCGAGGACGGCACCGCGGCGGACGATGGTTCCCTCGTAGACGCCGGTGTTTCCGCCGACCAGCACATCGTCTTCAATGATGACGGGGCTGGCGTTGACGGGCTCGAGGACGCCGCCGATTT
>CAYWMR010000485.1:0-3855 GCA_964458965.1 uncultured Occallatibacter sp.
TGCTGGGCCTGGCCTACAAGCGCGACATCGACGACCTGCGCGAGTCTCCCTCGCTGACCATCATCGAGCTGCTGCGCGAGCGGGGCGCCATTGTAGCCTACAACGATCCTTACTTTCCCACCGTGGGCCGCGGCCGCCACTACGACCTGAACATGACCTGCGCTCCGCTCGACAACCTGGCTGAGTACGACGCCGCAATCATCGTCACCGACCACTCCAGCTACGACTACAAGGCGATCGTCGAGCAGTCCCAACTGGTGGTCGATTCAAGAAACGCCACCAAGGGCATCGAGTCGGCGAAGATTGTGCGCTGCTGAGGAAGCGTGTGAACGGTTGATCGCAACTGCAGCATCGAGCGAGCGGATACACCGTTATCCAGGGTTGCGATTATGCTATCCTTATTTCTGCCGAATTGTCGCGAGCCCCTCTGGTGCTTCTAGCGCGCAGGATAGATTGAATTCATGAATCTTCTTCAAGACGCGGAAATTCGGCTTGTACTGTATTTGAAGGACGATCTGCGCGCTCCCTACGGCCCGCATTTGAAGTACCAGAGCGCCCTGCTCGAGGGTATTGCAAGTAGACTTGTGGCCGATCTCGTCCCAATGATCTGAGAGATTGAGCAAGTTGAGATGACGTGGGAAATCAAAATGAACCGCCGTATTGAAATGGAAGTCCAATGAAGTTTCTTCACGTTGTGGGTGCACGCCCAAACTTTATGAAGGCAGCTCCCGTTTATCGTTCGCTGGCGGAAAGAGGCCAGGAACAGGTGTTGGTGCATACGGGCCAGCATTATGACGCACTGATGTCGGACGTATTCTTCAAGGCATTGGAGATTCCAAGCCCCGACGAGAGCTTGAACGTCGGCTCTGCCTCTCATGCGCAACAAACGGCCGCCATCATGAGCAGCTTCGAGCCAGTTGTACTCGCGCGTCGGCCAGACGTGGTGCTGGTATATGGCGATGTGAATTCCACTGTGGCGGCGGCGCTGGTCTGTTCCAAGCTTGGCATTCGCATAGCGCATATCGAAGCGGGACTCCGCTCGTTCGACCGCACGATGCCGGAAGAGATCAACCGCCTGGTGACGGACCAACTATCGGACATGCTCTTCACTCCATCGGTCGATGGGAATGAAAACCTTGTGCGCGAGGGCATACGGGAGGAGAAGGTTTTCCTTGTCGGCAACGTCATGATCGATACGCTGATCCGATTCCTTCCCAGGGCGGACGAGATATTTTCGCTTCTTAAGACGGAGTTATCCCTGGGATCATTCGGGCTAGTAACGCTTCATCGCCCATCGAATGTCGATGAAGAGGCGACTTTCCTGCCGATGTTAGAGACGCTTGACAGTTTGAGCGAGACTCTTCCGCTGATCTTTCCCGTCCATCCGCGGACGCGCCAGAAGTGGTCGGCGCGCCTGGAGCAGTGCAACCCAAATCTTCGTGTGATCGCTCCGCTGGGATACCTTGAGTTTCTCGCGCTGCAGAAGAATGCGAGGGTTGTGATTACGGATTCAGGCGGGATTCAAGAGGAAACAACTTACCTTGGAACGCCCTGTCTCACGCTTCGCGAGAACACCGAGAGGCCCATTACCGTGACTCTGGGCACAAATATCCTTATCGGTCGCGATTGGGGGTTACTGCGCAAGCATTTCCACGAGGCGCTCAATGGCGACCGCAAGAAGGTGGGTTGCATACCGCTGTGGGATGGTAATGCGGCGGAACGGATTGCCGATATTCTTTCGAAGTGAACTCTCTGCGCTGTGTTGGAAGTTGCCGCTCCTGTAAATGATGGGGCCTATATTGGAGGCCATCCGGTGAACCGTCTGAATGTCTTACTAGTCACTTATTCGTTTCCGCCGGCCGGAGGCACTGGAGTTATCCGGGCATCGAGTCTGGCGCGCTATCTTCCATCCGAAGGAATCCGGCTCGATATCCTGACTGCGCGCAACGCATCGGCGGTGGGCACCGACCACGCTCTTCTCAAGGCGATTCCGGGAGAAGTTACCATTCACCGGACCTTCACGCTCGATCTTCCCTTTGGCATCAAGAAGCGGCTGAAGAGGCTGGTCGCCGGAGCAAGACCGCCCTCTTCACAGGGCGCAGGCACGGCTCAGGCCGCTGAACCCAGCTTCCTCAAAAGGCTTCTTCTGAACTTTCTTCAGCCTGACCCGCAGGTCACGTGGCTCCCGGTCCTCACACGCGCCGCGCGCCGCATCGTCAAGAAGCGGAACATCGACCTTGTCCTTATCACGGTGCCGCCCTTCTCCAGCGTTCTGCTTGTGGAGAGACTGCGGAAGGAGTTCCCCCGGTTGGCGATTGTGATCGACTTCCGCGATGAATGGCTCACCACCACCTTCGATCTTGTCAGCTTCCTGTTCCACAGCAGCGAGCGCACCCGCAAGATAGCTGAAAGCGCCGAAGCCAGCGCCGTGACCCATGCAACTGCCATCGTTGCAGTCACGGAGGCCGCGCGCCGCGAGATTCGCTCCCGGTACCCGGAAGAACCTGAAAGCAAGTTCCTGCTGATCCCGAACGGATTTGACTCCACAAGGCTCAATCGTTCCCTGCCTTCCCCTGAGCCTCGGCCCGGCGCCCAGATCGTTGTCACCTATGTCGGCTCCATCTACGCCTCAACCGAACCGGGAACGGTGGTTCAGGCCTTGGAATCGCTGCCCCCCGAAATAAAGTCCAGATTCCGACTGTGTTTTATCGGGCACATTGAGGAACCTCGCTTCCGCGCAGACCTTCTGCAGCTCGGCGACATGGTTGAGTTGAAGGGCTTTCTGCCGCAGCGCGAAGCCCTGGCCGCGATGAACGAGACCGACTATGTGCTGCTGATCAACCACGATCCTCTGAACGTCGGAGGCAAATTCTACGATTATGTGGGCGGGGGCAAGCCTATCCTCGGCGCCGTCCATCCCGGGGGCGAGACGCACCGCCTGCTCCAGGAGATGCGGGCAGGATGGTGGGCGGACATTCACGATGTGGAAGCCGTCCGCCGGCTTTTTCTGGACGCCGCGGCGCGCGCCGGCTCACTGGCGAGTGAGTTTCAACCGGATGTGGAGAGAATCGCGCAATACGAACGCAGGGTTCTCGCGCAACGTTATGCCAGCCTGCTGTATTCCATTGCCGGCCGGCAACGCGAGCACGACTCGCACTCCCCAGCCGCTGAGCCTGTTGGAGATCGACAATAGCCATGCTCAGAATCGCGGTCGTCACTCCGTATTTCCCCAATTCGGCAGAGCCATGGCAGGGCCGGTCGGCCTATCAGACATTGCGTGTGCTTGCCCGCGAAGCAGATGTGCATGTCTTTTTCCCATACGCCGCGTACCCTTCTTTCCTCAAGCCCCGGAGCTGGCGACACGGCAAGCTCGATCACTCGTACAGCCCGCCGGACGTGAAAGTTGACTATTACAGCTTCCCTGCTCTGCCGCTGCTATCGCGACCTTTCAACGGATGGATGACGGCGCGCGTGCTGCTGCCGCATGTGCGCCATTTTTCGCCGGATCTCATTTTCAGCTTCTTCGTTTACCCGGCTGGGTATGCAGCGCTCAAGATTGGCCGGGCGCTTGGTGTTCCCGTGGTTGCCATGGGAATTGGCTCGGACATTCACTCGATCGGCGATCGCATATCGGCCATGCACACGCGAACGGTTCTGCGGGAGATCGACTTTCTGGTGACGGTAAGCGGCGATTTGCGCAGCAGAGCTATTGCAATGGGCGCACGACCGCAGAGGAGCCGCGCAGTAATTAACGGATGCGACCTCTCAGTTTTTCATCCCAGGGATCGGCGGGAGGCAAGAGAGAAGCTGCACGTTGACGCGAACGCGGAAGCCGTGGTTTACATTGGACGCATG